>NZ_JARESS010000002.1:0-472612 GCF_046027915.1 Paraburkholderia sp. RL17-347-BIC-D | reverse complement strand
AGCGGGTGGACTCGCCGGCCGTGGCACATGCTGCCGTGCAGGCAGCCGTCGCAGAGGCCCGCCGGCGGTTGCCTGCCCTGCCGCTCTTCGCGGGCGGTAGGTCGTTCGGCGGCCGCATGACGTCCCAGGCCCAAGCCATCTCCCCGCTGGACGGCGTGCGTGGCCTCGCTTTCGTCGCGTTCCCGCTGCACCCGGCGGGCGCGCCCGGCGTGGAGCGGGCACGGCACCTGGCGGACGTCACGGTGCCGATTCTCTTCCTGCAGGGCACGCGCGACAAGCTGGCCGAGCTTCACCTGCTGAGGTCGGTCGTCGGGACGCTGGGGTCACGCGCCACGCTGCATGTGGTGGACGACGCAGATCATTCGTTCCACGTGCGCGCGTCCTCCGGCCGGACCGACGTGGAGGTTGTGCTCGAACTGGCACGGACGATGTCGGCGTGGTTCTTCGCCGAAGGAGAGTTCGTGCCCGTTACCTGAGCAAGCGCAGGAATGCTTGTAGCAGAGTCGGGACGGCGAGCCGGCGAATTCGCCGTGCTGCACTCGCCCGCTCAATCCCTTTGCTATCCGGAGTTGGTCTCTGGCATAGCCACGATAAGCGACACCTGTCGCGTCAGCGACGTGTTCCCAGTGCCGAGTGAGTGAATTTGTCAGATCCACTTGCGGTGATCCGCCCCGGAAATCGCGTAGGGCATCTGCTTTGATTTGGCCGACAGGCCTCCGGCGTCGGTGTCGATCCGTGAGTGACCGCTTAGGGGTGCGGGCGGCGCCAGACTGGCGGAGCGTCGAACGACACGCATTGGCCGGTCACTGCCCGACGCGGTCGCCCGAAATCGACTGCGGATTCAACCGGTCGATGCAACGATTTGCTGGAATCGCTCAGCTGGTGTATCGAAGTTTAGAGTTTTCCTTGGACGTTCGTTGAGCCGCCTGGCGACGGCATTGAGTTTTGCCTGCGAATACACAGAGAGATCGATTCCTTTAGGGAAATACTGTCGCAGGAGCCCGTTGGTGTTTTCTTTCGAGCCACGTTGCCACGGATTGTGCGGATCGCAGAAGTAGACCTTGATGTCGGTCGCCACGGTGAAACGCTTATGGTCAGCCATCTCCTTGCCCCGGTCCCAGGTCAGCGATTTGTACAGTTCGTCGGGAAGCTTGCCAGCGTGCCTGATCAGCGCGTTGATGACGGTTTCTGTATCCTTGCCGTCGATTTTCACCAGCATCACAAACCGGGTTTGACGTTCGACCAGAGTCGCTATCTGGCTGTTTGCGCTGCCAAACACCAGATCACCTTCCCAGTGGCCCGGTATCGCGCGATCCTCCGCGGTGGCAGGGCGTTCGCTGATCGATACGGCATCGCAGATTCTGCCGCGCTCCTCCGTTTTCGCCGTGTAATGGCGTGAACGGCGCATGGCTCGAGGACGCCGCAAATGCTCCAGCAGTTCCTTTTTTAGTGCGCCACGAGCCTGTATATAGAGGCTCCGATAGATCGTCTCGTGTGACACCAGATAATCCCTGTTAACCGCATACGCCTGCTTGAGCCAACCCGCAATCTGCTCAGGCGACCACTGTAACTGCAGCTTGCTTGCGACGACCTGAGCGAGCGTCCGGTTCCAGACGAGCTTGCATTCCTTTGGGCGCCGCGCTCGATCCCAGGCAAGCCGGTCCGCCTGACTCGCCCGATAACCCTGACTTCCGCCATTTCGTCTGATCTCCCGACTAACGGAGGACGCAGCGCGTCCAAGTCGCGTGGCGACAGTGCGGATCGATTCACCTGCTGCCATTGAGCGCGAGATCTCCTCGCGCTCGGCAAGGGTCAGCGCCAGCCTTGATCGGTGACGCGGTGCAGGTTGAATGCCTCCAGTCTGCGCCAGAACTCCCTGCACTGATGAGTGGTTGCGATTGAACAGTTGGGCGATCTGATGAAGCGTATCGCCTTTGCGCCAGCGCTCCCACATCAGCGCCTTCTGGCTCTCGCTGTAATAGATCCGGGGTCTCTGTTTCATCTGCAACACTCCTGCTGTTCATACAGCTTCTATTGTGTTGCATCGACCGGTTGAATCCGCAATCCAAAGCCGACGTTCGGCGATTGGTAGCGGTGCGTCGGCAGAAGGTTGGTTGCTGCCGTTCGCAGATCGGTGTTGGCGAATGGCAGTTCTCACTGTCAATTAATGAGTCTTCTCAACCGGGGTGGCAGGCATTTGCCGACCCGAGCCATGCGTTTAAGGCGCAGGAAGCGAAGGGCTGTTTTCAAGTCAGGCGCGTCCAAGCCCAGCAACTCCGTTAGCCATCGGCACGCCGCCTCGAACACGGGCTTTCGCTCTCATCTCAGAAGATCGTGCTGAAGAGTGCACCTATAGACTCTGCGAATGGCCAACTAAACATTCCGGCTGCGAGCGTCTCATAAGAAGGAACGCGTCCTGAAGTTGCACCGCACCCTTTCAACATGTCCTCGCAAAGTTGCCACATCACACCACCTACAAGTATCGTTGCGGCGAAGTACAGCAATTGCAGCGTCTCGGCTGGCTTTTTATGGAGAATAAAAGCCGCCACTTTGCCGAAACAAGCCAAGCCCCACGCGAGTGCCAATGGAAGCGGAATGACGTCACCGGGAGACGGCTTCATTCCGAACAACCAAACGATGCCTGTCATGGTCGATACGATTATCAACTCCCAACTGTACTTGGCCGTCAAGTTTGCAGGCAAAATGCTTAAAGCGTCGTAGATCCTGAAGCTGATGGGCTGGGCAAACGTCTTGTGGCCTCCTACCAGCTTAATAGTTTTGCTAACATGCATCGCCGGTCCGAAAAGCACCTTCCCCGAAAGCATGATCGTGACTGCAGCAAACAGGGTCTCCCATGAAAAGAAATGCACCGGACGTAACGAACAGTATTGCGGATTGAACTTCACAGCGCCCATCAGCAGCATGGTCCAAAAGAGGCCGCCAGCACCAAAAATCTTGAAGGTCGGATCTCGAGAAGGTTTGCTGGCCACGCCGATGCCGTACCAGCGGTTGCCGATGTAGAACACCGCTTCACGCTTTGGATCTGCCGCGAGAACACAGAAAAAGAGATAAGACGAGACACAAGCGGTCACGTTCCATGCGATTGGTGCGCTTGACATTTGAGGGATGGAGTGCCTTTAGACAGTGGTGTCGCGCGTACGAGACGTCATCCACGCTTCTCCGGCGGCCACGGCAAACTCCCATAGAGACTAGATGAAGCCGGCCTTGAGCAAGAGACGCGCAATCTCGTGCCAAGCCATTTCGTTCCTCCGCTGGGTGATGCCGTTATTGTGCTCTCATCAAGCTCAAACGGAGTAGTAGCTGAACTTGCCATGCAAAGAAAAAAATGGCGCTACAAATTAGTCGCCTGTTCAGATTCTGAAGCGGCTCTTCGACCGAACTGCGGCACCTCTCACAGCAGGTAGCGCAGGTACAGCGCCCGCAACGCTTCGGTGCTGGTTACCGCCTAAAACGTCCATTCCGGCCTAATACGCGATGCGTATGATTGACAGGTGGGGGGCCGTTGTCTGGCCAAACAGGACGTTCGTATGTCCGCATGGCCGCACAGGTGAACGGCCACGATTGGCCGACTGCTGCCCGATGCGGTCGATAAAAGCCGACCCCGAAGCGGACATCGCTCGCTTGCTAAATGCAGGCAAAGTAGGACGGTTTTCGAAAAGCGAAAACGCGCAGACTGATCTGCGCGCTTCAATGCATTGCAACTACAGAACACCCGCGGTCTAAAGCAAGGCCCGTTTACGTTTCAATGCTTTCAGTCTAGGCCGGAGGCGGCTTGTGATTAAGCTCTTGCAGAACAATTGAAAGTTGTCGGAGGTACAAACCCTTGGTGTAAAAAAACGGCGCTCGGCGACAACGACCCGAAAACCGCCGCTTGCCGGCGCAGGTGTCGACGATCAGCTTCAGCCCCGGCGCCGTTCAGACGTCCGGGCGAACGACTCTCCATGGCCGCACTGAGCCGCACGTTGACCGACTCAGGACGGCCCTTGTCTGCCTATCCGAGCGTCTCGTCCGCAGTGCCCGCTTCCAAAGTCTAACGGACATCCAGCCACGCTGATCGACTCCCTGCTCATCGTCCTTTTCGGTCATTGAACCATTCACGCCGATGGCGTTGAAAGCACCACGTGGCTTTCACACATGCGTGCTGTCTGCAGGTCGACCGTCACTGATTGGTCAGGCCACGCGGTCCATGCGGCCACTCCCGCCGAGCCTATTGAAGTCCTCAATATCCTCATCAGTCTTTTCGATGTCCTTGGCTGTGAGACGGCGAAACCGCCTGTAAAAAGCGCGGAGTAGGAAGGCACGTACCACTTTGTGAGTAAAGCATTTCCCTGCCCTTGCTGCAAAAATATGCCAGCTTTTTCAAGAAGCCATCGTGGCTTGCGACGGAAAGGCATTTGTCAGGGTTCGTCCTGATGCGTGCATCGCCGCGCGCTGCACTAATCTTCATCGACTAACCGCGTCACTGAGGCGCGCGTCCATCCCGCCGTCCGACCGGCCCGATCACGAGCGCGACCCTGCGACGGCAACACGACGAGGTGAAGAATGGCCACCGCAAAGAGAAAGGCACCTGCGCAGGACGATCTGCTGATGGGCCCGGTGCTCGGCCTGCGGGCCGCGACGCCCGATGCGCCGGCGGTGTGGCGTGTCACGGCGCTGATCGTCATTCGCGCTGACGCCGTGCCGCCAAAGCTCACGGTCAACGGCAAGGCCGATCCGAGCGTGCCGCGCCCGCTGCGGAAAACAAACGACGTGCAGGTGCTGCGCTACGCGATCCCGGTCAAGCAACTGGCTAAAGAGCAGGTCGTCACGTATTCGTTCGGTGGCACGGCAACGTGGCGCTTTCCTGTTCCCGCAGTCGACGAGGCACCGCGCTTCAATTACGTGTCGTGCAACGGATTTTCGTCGGCGAACGCGATCAAGGATCTGCAACACGGCGCGCAGAATGTCTGGTCCGACCTGATTACAAATCACGACGGCGCGCTGCTCAAGGCACACGAGCGCGACTGGGACGAGCATCAGGCATGGGTTAATTCCGTATTGTTCGACAAAGGCATCCCGCTGCGCTTTCACGCGATGCTGATGGGCGGCGACCAGATCTACATGGATTCGATCTGGGACGACATCGAAGCGCTCAAGAACTGGAGCAATCTGCCGGTCGCGGACCAGCCAGGCTTCGCGGTGGACGCGAAACTGGCCGACGATATCGAGCGCTACTACTTCGAGCTGTATATCAACCGGTGGCGTTATGCGCGCGGCAAGGCGCCGTGGCCTGTGAATGCGTATGACGGCACACTCGATGTCGCGTGCGCGCTCGCGACGATCCCCACGCTGATCATGTGGGACGACCACGATATTTTTGACGGCTGGGGTTCCTACAGTCCGGAACTGCAGGCGAGCCCCGTATTTCGCGCACTGTTCGAGGCGGCACGCCGGAACTTCTGGGTATACCAGTTGCAGATGCCCGATGAACTGCTGCCGCCGCTGGCGCTTCCGGATCATCCGACGCGACTTCCGCGCTTCGATCCGATCGACTGGAACAAGGTAATGAAGGAAGACCCGTACGCTCCGCTGTTTTTGCCGCAGCAGCCCGGGTTTTCGCATGCGGGAGTTTTCGGATCGCTCGCTCTACTCGTGCCGGATCTGCGCACTGAACGCTCACAAATGCAGGTGATCGGTGGCGCGACGTGGGACGCGATGACGCAATGGCTCAAGACGCTACCCGATGCGGTCGAGCATCTGCTGTTCATCAGCAGCGTGCCGATTGCACATCCGAAGATCCGCCTCGCCGAAGCGATCTTCAGCGTCGGTATGTCGCACGAAAGCGTCACAAAAGGTTTGTCCGACGACGTCCGCGATCACTGGTCCAACGACGATCATGAAGGCCAGCGCAAACGTCTCGTTCGAAACTTGATCACCTTTGCGGACGGCCCGCGCAAGCGTCGCGTGACGATGGTGTCCGGCGACGTTCATGTGGCCGCGTGGGGCGTGATTGAAGCGAACGATGCGACCACGAACAACGCGCGCAGACTCAATCAGCTCACGAGTTCGGCGGTCGTTCATCCGGCGCCTTCGGGCGTCGCGGATTGCTTCTTTCTGTCCTACATGGAGCACAAAGCGAAAGCCGGCGAGGTGGTCGACTCCGAGCATCGGCTGCAGATGATGGAACTGCCCGGCGCGGGAACGCGTCTCGCGCCGCGCCGGAACTGGCTTGCGATCGAACTCGACGAGCCGACGAAATGCCTGTGGGCGACGTGGCGACTCGAGCGGGACAAAGGGTTTTCGAGCCACATGCTGGCGGTCCATCCCGCGCGCTCCGCTGCGGCCGACGGCGGCGGATGAAGTTGCGCTCTCTTGGCTCAAGGCGCCGGACTATACGGGCGCCGGACGACGGCAGTCGGCCGGTACTGTTGAAAAAGTCGCTTCCTGGCTTTTGCAATCAGCTACCGAAAAAATCGACCGCTCAGAACCATACGCTTTACAAGAGAGCAGACGTTGAGTCGGCCTTGCTATAACTGAACGCAACAGGTCCAGGTTCGGCCCCTCAACGGTCAGTCGCCACTGAGCGCTTGCGAAGGCGGCTTGCAAGGTACAACGGCTGTTCGCATTTCTAGTTCGTCCAGCATGTCATGGACGTTAGCTGAAGTTTCGGCGTCCTCGATCCTGATGCAGCTTGAGGTCGCTTCTTACATTCGCGGGTCATTAACCGAGACTGCAAGGGTGAACTACAAGCTAAGCGTACTTTCGATCACGGCAGCTTCCGGGCGCAGTGACCAAGGGTCGCAGGGAATTACTTCAGGCGGAGTTCGTAAGCGCGCTCGTGAGTCCCCGCACCCGCGTCGATCGACTGAACGACATCCTCACCCGAAAGATGGAAGCGACGGTCAGGTGGGTGGCCGTGATCTGCCTTCAAGACAGGAAAACCGATATTTTCACGCCGAGCCGTGTCCTGTCGCTCTTCACGACGTGGTTTGTTGCTTGGATCTTGTCGACGTGTCTGATCTTACCGGCATGCTCGGCCCAGACATCGCAATCCGCGGCGAGCGGCGTGCAGACACCCGCAACCTTATCAATGCCGGCCGCAGACCAGATGCTGAAAACGGAAGAGCATACCGTTACGGCGTTAGCAAACATGTATACCGTGGCAACTTGGATTGCCGGTATCGTGGTGCTCGTGTTCGGCTACATTGGCTTCCGCTCTTATAAAGACTTTACCGAAAAGCTGAATCAGGCTCAGATTGACTTCAACAGGATCAAGTCGGACAGCGAAGCGGAAGTTAAGAAGCTGAGCGACGAGCTATCCAAAGCGGTGGAACAACGGATCGCCTTACGAAGGGAACATGCTGAACGTATCGCCTCACTTGAGGAAGCCCGGATTCTACAAATCGACGAACTTGAAAAGCAAAAAGAATTTTTAAACGAAAGAATCATTGATGCACTTGATCTAGGTGAAAAAGTAAAAATCATCGAGCACGAATTTGCAAAAATCGTGAGAGCACCCAAGCTGGAACAGCCTGATGTCACCAAGAAATTGAAGGGCATTTTGCTTTTCAACCTCGACGAAGCGCGAAAACATTCCAGAAAGCTTGGACATACACGGCTCGAAAGTTGGGTGGAAGCCGTCCACGGCAGACTTCACCTGTATCAGGGTGCATGGGAAGACGCTCGAAGCGCAATGCTCAAGGCCGAAGATTTGGACGTTGGCCGGAAAATTCGTAGTCCCGCTAGATCATTCAATCTTGCTTGCCTTTATGGGGATTGGTTCAAGGCTGATGTGAACAGCCAAGCCAGACATGATTTTGAGGCAATGCGCTGGTGCAATGAAACTGTCTCCCGCGCGATACATAATCCAGATACTTCTCACGGGCGCGGACATTGGGCGAATCTCCTGCTAACCGACCCCGAACTAGATGCCGTGCGCGCAAAATATCCTGTTCAATTTGAAGAAATGGTAGGGGAGCTGACTTCCGAACTATGAGCCAACATACTACTGCTGGTTGAATAGCACATCTTCAGCTGTCGCGTGACCGGGGCAGACACGGCCGTTCTATGGGCGAAGCAGACATCTGAATGGCGCATCGCGCCATCGGACGAGCGGCAGGTGCTCACTGCCCGGTGCCCCGCGCGCCTGAATTCCCAAGTGCACATCGCACAGAAGACCGAACTCGACCCTCAACTGCCGGTCAGCTGCGGGCCGCCAATGTCTGAAAGGCGGAAGTGAGCAGCCGGGCGTGGTCCGTCCGCCGCTGACCAAATTGGCAAAGGCGGGCTACTTCACGATTTTTCGCACGCCTCTACTCCCACGATAAATGCGACCGTGCATCCGCTAAAGCGCGCGGATTATCAGTGGAATTTACGGGAAGCGCAATGACCGAACTTCCTCACAGGCCCCATCTATGCCTGGGAAGAGCGACCCCGCTGTGATACCCATCAAGCGTAAGTCGGAGAGAGCCGCCGATGCTTCAGATACCGGTATGTCGAACGCCTCAAGGAAAGAGCGGTTGAATCTCTTCTCACAAAGCGCGATGTAGCTCTCCATGTCGTCAACACTGGTCACGCTCGACAGCGCTTGTTGAGGAATAGCGCGCGGATTGTTCTGAGTCTGAAATTCGAGAAACGAGAGATTGCTCCGCGGTGTTGCCAGCATCGGAATTGATTCGATAGTGCTGGTCCACGCTTCATGGTCGAATTTGTATATTCTCACGTGGCCGTCCTTGCCTCCTCCGGCAACGCGGCCGTGTCGCCTGAACGCGAAAAAGGCGGCGACGAACGGGGAAAACGACCAGTCCAAAAGCGGCGTAGGGTAACCGTGGTGCTGTAGCAAGTGGAGAAATGCGCCACGACCCTCGTTTGAGACTATGTCCAACGGCTGAGATAGTGCCCCGCTTAGCCTTCGATACATCATCGTCACATCTTGCTGCGTATAGCGGTAGAGTTCTGCTCGCCCTTCCCTGTGAAAAAGGGATCGTAGTGGCCAGCGCGAATCGGATTGCCCCCTGAAGATATGCTTGCGATATGGCATCCTGAAGAACTCATCCTTGATGCTCTGCCAACTAAGGACGGGCGCCTTGAGCGTGCTCTCTTGGCCCGTGCCCATTCGACGAACGACAGCGTGCCCGGTGTCTCCCAAGTCGGTCGTGTACGACAGGCGCATGCGATCGTGGTGCCAGTCGCCCTCGATGTAGACTCGACGCGTTGCCGACTGCGGTGTCTTTGTGACTTGCGAGAGATACAGGCTACTGTCGATAAACGGAAATGGAACATCCACCTGCCCCGTATAGGCCAGCAACGCTCCTTCGGTAGCGAACGGGTTCTCGTGCGCCGCAACGCGAATGTGAACGGCGCTACATAGATGTGGTGGATTGATCGGCCAATTAAATATCAGCCCCTCGTAGGTTTCGCCAACGCGACCAGATTGACGATGAGATTACCGTCGTTACCGTGCGCGGTAGCGTACTTGGTACCCAGCCATTGTCCGTTCATTTCTCTTTTCGCTCAGTGTCGGCACGTCGATTCTAATGGCACTCACGCTCGAAACGGTCTGTTCGCCGGTTCGACAACGCTTGATACGGCCCTGACTGTTATTTATCTTCGACTTGCGACCGCCTGCCGAACGGCAGGTGGGCGCTCGTGGGCGGCCACTCGCAAACCGCGCGTGAGCGGCGGAGTATCGCCGACCACTGCCGATGCGGTCGATAGAAGTCGACCCGGAAGCGGACATCGCTCGGAGCTAAATGCAGGCACAGTAGGACGGTTTTCGAAAAAGCGAAAACGCGCAGATTGATCTGCGCGCTTCGATGCAGCCGGAGGCGGCTTGTGATTAAGCTCTCGCAGAACATTTGAGAGTTATCGGAATAGGTATAAACCCTATGTATTTCAAAGGTCCTCGGCGTTAACGCCCCGAAGGCCGCCGCTTGCCCGCGCAGGTGTCGACGACCAGCTTCAGCCACGGCGCCCCTCAGACGTCCGGGCGACGGCGGGGGCGAACGACTCTCTTCATGGCCCGCGCGGGCCCAGCGGCAACCGGCTCAGGTCGGTTAGGGTGATTCGAGCCTGCCCACACGCGCCGCGACACATGCACCGCCGTGTGAATGAGGGCAGACGTCGATAACCCTAACCGAGAGTGCGAGTTTGCAAATGCGGGAAGCCGCCGTCCAGCTGCTCAATGCCGCCACCGTCAGTAATCCGCCGGATTGCCGACGTAGAATCAAGTCCGGTCCAGTGACCACAAAAGTTGCTGATGCCATACCACCATCAATAATTGCGCTCCCGACTTTATGCAGGCGACATCTTTGTAGACGCTCATCTCGCGCTTCCGTGATCGTGCAAAGTGGGCGTCAGCCGCATCTGGTACCCACGATAGATTGCGCATCGACATCGATCGCCGCCTTCTCTTTCCGCCGGGCCCTGCATAGTGCGAATTGACTTGCGGCGATGGATCTCGACGAACCCGTCGACTGGCGGCGTGACGACGACAACCTGCCAGCCGTGTACCTGTTCGTGCGCGCACTGGTGCTGGCCGACGCTGCCAATGTGGCCACCCAGGACTAATGCGCCGATGGCGCATTCGAATCTGGCCGTCTAATTCGTCCGTTGACGCAGACCACCAAAGCCCATCGTCCAATCTTCGGGAGTCTGGCCAATGGCCGAATTGCGGCTAGCAGGTTCAGCGTCGCTCTCTGCGGATGAGGCGAAGCAGCGCAACACCGCTCTGCGCATCCAAGCCCGACGCGGGAACAGTTTCCCCGCTCGACCTGTTCAGCTACAGCCTGGTGGCCGATCGCTCCCAATGTACGATGTGCGTCCACCAGGTCTTGGTTGACTTGCTTCTGAACACGTGTCCAGTTGTCATCATCTGCGACTTGCCCAGCGCCTGCACTGTGCAGCGCACCCGTGTCAGCGCGGGATCAATAGTCTATCCGACGGTCAAAGCACCGAACTGCCCCTCCCCCATTTTCGCGGATTCCAAGTTTCAGGACGGCTGGAAATGTTCCGGCTAATGACGTCTCATAATCGTCCACTTGAGAAAGCCTCTTGGGACGAATTTGCGCAACTTTGCGTATCTACATTGTAGGCGTGGGGCTGCAACCACCATTTGTCCAGTCGTTCAGGCCGACCGTTTGCTGCTGAATGGGTAGGGAGACTCAGCAAGACACCGCTGTCCATTTTCAACAGAACAGGTTTTGTTTGTCTATTGCGAGAAGAAGTGTGCGACGTCTAGGTCAGATTTATTTTTCGAGCCCCAAACTCAATTCAAACCATATTCGTTAATAATCAATATGTTACAAGGTTAATCTATAACAGGTTTCGTTTGCACGTCACCAGCATGAACTCCTCAAATTCCCCCCACTCGTCGGCACTCGGCCGTGTTCTTGCGACGGTCAGTGTCGGCTTCGTCGTCACGCAACTCGACGTGACCATCGTCAACATCGCGTTGCCGAAAATCGGTGCGGATCTGCATGCTAATGTCGCGGGCCTGCAATGGGTCGTCGACGCCTACACGCTCGCGTTCGCCGTGCTGATGCTGTCAGCCGGCGCGCTCGGCGACCGCTTCGGCGCGCGACGCCTGTACGCGGCCGGCATCGTGCTGTTCGCGCTTGCGTCGCTCGCCTGCGGCCTCGCGCTCGACGCGACCACGCTGGTCGCCGCGCGCGCAGTGCAAGGCATCGGCGCCGCCGCCATGCTGCCGAACTCGCTGGCGCTGCTCAATCAGTCGTACGGACACGATCCCAAACTGCGGGCTCGCGCAGTCGGTCTGTGGACCGCGGCGGGCGCGATTGCGATCGCGGCGGGGCCAGTGGCCGGCGGCCTGCTGATCGCGGCGTTCGGCTGGCGCAGCATCTTTCTCGTCAATCTGCCGATTTGCGCCGCCGGCTTTCTGGCCACCCTGCTTTGGGTGCGACGGCCCGAGGCCACGACGCGTCAAGGCCCGCAAGCGGCGGCAGCCGCTCGTTCCGACACGAAGCCGCGCGGCATCGATCTGAGTGGCCAGTGTCTGGCCATCGTCGCGCTGACCGCGTTCGTCGCCGCTGTGATCGAATGGCGGCCGCTGGGGCTCGGTCACCCGCTCGTGGCCGGCGGCTTCGTGCTGGCGCTCATCGCAGCGGGCGCCTTTATCGTGGTGGAATCGCGCGTCGCGGCGCCGATGCTGCCGCTCTCGCTCTTCAGCAAGCGCTCGTTCAGCGTGGCGGTGCTGTTCGGCATCTGCGTGAATCTGACCTACTACGGCATGGTGTTCGTGCTGAGCCTGTATTTGCAGCGCGTGCGCGGCTATACGCCGTTGCAGGCGGGCCTTGCCTTCCTGCCGCTGACGGGCGGCTTTCTGCTGTCGAACGTGGCGAGCGGCTGGGTGGTCGGCCGCTTCGGCGTGCGCGTGCCGATGATCGCGGGCGCGATCACGGCCGGGCTCGGCTATGGCCTGTTGCATTTCGTCGACGCCGGCACGCCGCTCATCGGTCTGCTGCTGCCGTTCCTGCTGATTCCGTCCGGCATGGGCCTCGCGGTCCCGGCGATGACCACGGCCGTGCTCGCCTCGACGGATGCGGCGCGGGCCGGCACGGCGTCCGCCGTGTTGAATACCGCCCGGCAGGCAGGGGGCGCGGTCGGCGTGGCGGCCTTCGGCGCGTTGGCGAGCGGCGCGGCCGCCACGCAGATCGTCTCGGGCATGCGGGCATCGACTGCCCTCTCGGTCGGCTTGCTGGCGATCGGCGGCGTGCTGAGCTGCTTCGTGCATCCGCAACCGCAGTCGTCGGACTCCGCGCGTCGCCCTGCATGTCGCGAACGGGCCAGCGAATCGCGCTGAGTGCGGCGCCTCCCGATATCGCGCGCACAAAAAATCGACCCCCGCGATGCTTGCGCATGGCGGGGGTGATTACCTGCAGTCCGGCTGTAGCGCGCTACAACCCTGTACTGCGTGGCTTATAGCGACGCTTCCTGGATCGTGCCGGTGTCGATTGCGCGCTCGATCAGCCCTTCGTCTCGCGCTTTGGCGATGGCGTCGGCGATCAGTTTTTCCGGCTCCTCGATCTCGGCCTTGATCGTGCTGATGAACCCGGACGCATCCAGAACCACCAGTGTCTTCGCCGAATCAGCCAGGCTGATGATCACCCGATGCGGCGTGGGCCCTTCACCTAGACTCGCGCACAACTGCATGACGTTGCCGCCAATGGTTTGCTCAAAACTTTGAATCATTATTTGCTCCCTTGGTTACAGCCAGAATCGAAAGCGACCCGCACAGACTACCTCAACTGCCGTGTCAAAGCCCGAGTCCGCCACGCGGCGCTCGCGCACCGTCGATGCTGAGACGCCCCGCGCCCGTCACGAACAACAGTAGGAAACCGCCGGCAATGCCGATGTTCTTCCAGAAATGGATGACCATGTCGCGTTGCAAGGCGGCGTCGGTGACATTCCAGAAATCGTGGCCCAGCACCGCCGTCGCCACCGCGTACACCGCCAGGATCAGCGCGAGCGGGCGCACCTTGAAGCCGACGATCAGCAGCAGACCGCCGAGCGCCTCGACCGCCGTAGCAATCGGCGCGGCGACCTGCACGAACGGCACGCCCTTCGAATGCAGGTAGCCGACAAACCCCGCATAGCCCAGCAGCTTCATCACACCGCCCCACAGGAACAGCACGGCAAGGGCAATACGAGCGATGAGGATAACGCCGGAATCGACGGGACGCGACATGAGGGGCTCCTGTAAATGAATAAGCAGCAGACCCCGCCGGCAGCCCGCAGTTCCCGACTTTGCACCTGACAATAGGCGGTTTGGCCGCCTTTTCCTAGCTCGGACCAGAATGAGCGGCGCGGGACGCGCCGCATGTCGGGAAGGGAAAAGGTGTCCGAGCGATCCGCTCGTTAGCGTCCGCGGTGCATGCCGACGGCGGAATCGCCGCCGTGTTTATGCTTGAGGATACGTTGCGACTTCGATCAGATTGCCGTCCGGATCGCGGCAATACACTGAGGTCATCTTGCCGCGCGCGCCGTCGCGCTCCACCGGTCCGGCCTCGATTTCGACGCCTTGGGCGAGCCAATGCGCCTTGACCTCGGCCGGGCTCGTGGTCGTGACGAAACACAGATCGGCGCTGCCGGGCACCGGCTCGCGGCCAGTGAACCACGCGACGGTATCGGCGGTCGCGGGACGCAGATTGATCTTCTGATTGCCGTAAAACATCGCCACCCGCGTGCCCGTGCGCGACTCGAACTCGGCTCGCCGCATGCCGAGCATACGTGCGTACCACGCCGCGCTGACTTCCACGTCGGCGACGTTCAGAACGAGATGATCGAGACTGTCTATCGAGAAGGTCATGGTTTGCGTCACCCTGATGTCAGGCGATGCGCCGTGGCGGATCAGGCTGATCAGCCGACGGCGGTCAGACGAAAAGTTAGCACGTGCGCGAGATTCGCGTGCGCGGGCCGGCACGTTGCGCGCACGGCATTGCGCCGCGATGGCGCTGACGAAAGTTACGACTGAGGCGCGTCCGGCGCGAGCAGAACGCCCTTCGTGAAGACGAAGCAACCATAGCCGCGCTCTTCACCGGTCGCGATCACGCAATACGCTTTGCGCGCCCGCTCATAAAACGCAAACCGCTCGATCGACGCGAACGGCACATCGCGTCCTTCCGCTGCGTTGATCTCGACCTGTGCCTCGCGCTGCACGGTGGGAATCGTGTGCGGCTCGCCCACCACTTCCATGCGAGACGCGGGATGCTCGATGAACGTGTCCAGCGGCATCACCGACAGCACCGCGCGAATCGCGCGCGGCGCACTCACGCCGTCGAGGCGCAGCACTTTGCCGAGGACACTCTCACGCGCAACCGAGTCGCCGGGAAAATTGGCGTCGCAGATGACGAGTTCGTCGCCATGGCCCATCGCGCGCAGCGCATGCAGTATGTCGGCATTCAGCAGCGGGTCCAGATTCTTCAGCACGGTGTCTCCTTGTAGTCCGATTGGCGGTTGGCCGCCGAGGTTTGGACGTTGGTTATCGGGTCGCGCGAAGCGAGCAGTTCACGCCCGCGTTCGTGTCGGGCCGAAGCAGCAACTGCCCGGCTCGACCAAAGCGTGTCCGCGCGTCGAATCGCATTCCAGCGGACGATTGTAGCAAGCAACGTCGCGGCCATTCGTCGAGGGTGGCGCGTGGCGGCTGCACGTTGCGTTGCCGGAGCGAGTCGTCGGCCGGACGTTTCGCATCGCCGGTAGAGACTCGGCTGCGCCGCACTGCCAGCGCAGCCAGCCGACCACCGCCAGCAGCACGAGACCCGCGCCGCCCAACACCGGCTCGCGCCAGCCCAGCAGCGCGATGAACATGAAGGCACGCGCACCGGCGAGCAGCGCGAAGCCGGCGATTGCGCTGGACAGCGTGTCGACGGCGCCCGACAGGCGCGCCAACGCGATGGCCGTTTGGGGTGCCGTGGCAGCGGCGGGCTCGTGCATGATTGTCTCCGTAAAAAAACGGTGCTCAGGCGCCGTCCGGCACCTGGTCGAGGAAGCCGGTGACGGCCCGCAAGCGTCCATGCGGATCGACCACGCCGAAGTCGGATCCCTTCACGATCGCGTCGCCCGTGGGCGTGGTCAGTTCCCATGCGAAACGCAGCCGGTCGGCAAAGCCGTCGACCTGGCCCGTACGGCGAAACGTGTGATGCGGGAAGCGCTCGTGCACCGCGCGGATCATCGCGTCGATGCCGTCGTGGCCCGCGCCTGCCAGCAGCGGGTCGCGATAGTCGGCGTCGGCGCTCCATGTCGCGGCGATCAACTCGCGACGGCGCGCGCCGTCGGTTTCGTTCCAGGCGTCGAAATAACGGTCGATCAGATCGGTATGCGCGTTCATCTTGAGACTCCTTCGTTGGCATGACTGAGCACTACGCTCGGCAGACAGGTTGTATGCGGCGGGCTCGGAGTGAAGATTGACGGCTTGGGCGCGGTGCGTCGATTACGCGGGAGGTAAGCATTCGCGCGCGTTTCGTTGTCCGTCGAATTGGCCATCCGGCCGAGTCGTCAGCCGCGGCGGCAGCCGCTAACCTCGTGTGGCGAATGGGGCCGCGCGGCGCGGCGCGCGGCATACGACGTACTCGACCGACACGGACACGGGGGCGCTTTTCAATATGGTTTTCACACTTGCAAAACCGTATCCACACGGATACAATTCTCAACAGATCGGTTCACCACCTGTGTACACGGTCAACCGCACCGAGGAATTCGACACCTGGCTTGCACGGCTCGCGGATTTACGAGCGAGGGCAAAGATACTCGTGCGGATCCGGCGTGCGGAACGCGGGCATTTCGGCGACGTGAAATTGCTGGAAGACGGTGTATCCGAGATGTGCATCGACTGCGGACCGGGGTATCGGGTCTACTTCGCGCGTGAAGGGCGCATGGTGTATCTGCTGCTCTGCGGTGGTGACAAGTCCACCCAGCCGGCCGATATCAAGCATGCCAAAACAATGTGGGCAGCAATCAGAGAGGAACTGTCATGAGCAAGATCAAAACCGCGCGGTTCGACGCGTCGGACTACCTCGATAGCGAGGAAGCGATTGCCGAGTATCTCAACGCAGCGCTTGAAGACGGCGACGCCGACGTCCTGCTCGCCGCTATCGCCGACATCGCCAAAGCGCGCGGTATCGCCCGAGTCGCGGCAGACGCCGGACTCGGGCGCGAAAGCCTCTACAAAACGCTCGCGCCCGGTTCGAAACCGCGCATGGACACGGTGTTCAAATTGCTGCGCGCGCTCGGCGTCAAACTCAACGCGGTGCCGGAAGGTGCGGCGGCGGCCTGAATCGCGTTTGCCGTTCTGCCGGTGCCGCAGTTCACCAGTACGTTGGATTGCTTTGCTATCAGACGCGTTTCCGGGGTTTCGTAGGCGTGGCCGGGTGTATTCCGGGGTATTCCATTACCTCCCAGGTAATGGATCGCTGGCGCGGTTTGGCTATCATCGGTGGCATGAACACACTCTCTCTTGCGCAAACCGTCCCGTCGCATGCGCCGGCGGCCAGCCGCACAGTCGGCGATCTGCTGCGTGAATGGCGTCAGCGGCGAAGAATGAGCCAGTTGCTGCTTGCGGCTGAAGCCGATATTTCGACCCGGCATTTGAGCTTCGTCGAATCGGGCCGCGCGGTGCCGAGCCGGGAAATGGTCATGCATCTCGCTGAACGGCTCGACGTGCCGCTGCGAGCACGCAACGCGCTGCTGGTCGCGGCCGGTTACGCGCCGCTGTTCCGGGAGCGTCCACTATCGGATCCGCAATTGGCCGCCGCGCGCGAGGCCGTCGACCTGGTGCTGAAGGGACACGAGCCCTACCCGGCGCTCGCCATCGACCGGCACTGGACCATCATTGCCGCGAACAACGCGCTCGCGCCTCTGCTGACCGGCGCCAGTCCGGAACTGCTGAAGCCGCCGGTCAATGCGCTGCGCCTGAGCTTGCATCCGGAGGGCATCGCGGCGTCGATCGTCAATTGGCATGCCTGGCGCGAGCACATACTGGCTCGGCTGCAGCGGCAAATCGACGTGAGCGGCGACGACACGCTGAGCGCGCTGCGCGAGGAGCTGGCCACCTATCCCGCGCCGCCGGACGCGGAAGCGGCCGAGCACGACAACGCCGCCGTCAATCAGATCGCGGTGCCGCTGCGGCTGCGCACGCCGATCGGCGTGCTGTCGTTTTTCAGCACGACCACGGTGTTCGGCACACCGGTGGACGTGACACTCTCGGAGCTCGCCATTGAGGCTTTCTTTCCGGCCGATCAGCAAACCGCGGCGGCACTGCGCGAATTCGGCGAAAGCCAACGCGCCGAGGCAGCACGCCAACCGTAGCCCGACAGTAGAAGACGAGGCACACTCCTGCATCGAACCTTTGTCCTTTCACTCGCTGATTTACGCGGAGAGATGCACTTGAACGACAACGCCGTACTCGTACGCCAACTCGGTCCGAATGACCGCGACGACTACTTCCAGCTTCGCCTGCGTGGGTTGATGGCGCATCCGGATTCGTTCGGCCAGAGTTACGAGGAAGCGCTCGCCAAAGGTGCGTCACAACACGAGGCAATGCTGAAGGGCTCGCGTGCGGCCGAAGGCGATTTTTTGCTCGGCGCTTACGCATCGGCTGGAACACCATTGATCGGCGTGGTCGGCCTGATCCGCAACCCTAGCGAGAAGCAGCGGCACAAGGCCGCGGTGATCGGCATGTATGTCGCCCCGGAAGCCGCGGGCCGCGGCGTTGGGCGCGCGTTGCTCAACGAGTTGCTGGCGCGGGCCTCGCGCGTCGAAGGTCTACGGCAAATCCAGTTGCTGGTCGGCAGCCGCAACGAAGCTGCGAGAAAACTGTACGAGTCGTTCGGCTTTCGCAGATATGGCTGCGAGGTCGGCGCGCTGAATGTGGGCGGTGTGTTTCATGATGCGGATCTGATGGCGCTGTTTATCTAGTCGATACTGGGCGCGGCGGGTATCGCCCCTCGTCACTCTCATTCAACCGCCCTGCCGCAGCACGCGATCCGTGCTATCTTTTTTGACTACCTTTTCGCCATACCCGCCCCGACAGTGGCTATCCAGCCGTCATCGGGCTGCCTTCGACCCGTCGCTTGTCAGTCAACTCACACATGTCCGACCTCTCCACTTCGCTCCCGCGTGTGCCACGCCGTTTCGATATCAATCCGAAACCGCTCGGCGCCGCCCTCGTTCTGATCGCGCTCGGCGCCATTTATCTGGCGCAGACGGTCAGCGGCCGCCAGGCGGCGCTCTATCTTGTCGGCGCCCTGCTCGGCATGTCGCTTTACCATGCGGCATTCGGCTTCACGTCGGCGTGGCGGGTCTTTATCGCCGACGGCCGCGGCGCCGGCCTGCGCGCCCAGATGCTGATGCTCGCGCTCGGTGTGTTGCTGTTTTTTCCGGCGCTACAGGCCGGCACGCTGTTCGGCCATCCGGTCGTCGGGCTCGTCGCGCCGGCGGGCACGTCCGTGCTGGTCGGGGCGTTCATGTTCGGTATCGGCATGCAATTGGGCGGTGGCTGCGCGTCCGGCACGTTGTACACCGTGGGTGGCGGTAGCACCCGCATGATCGTTACGCTGGCGGCATTCGTTATCGGCTCGGTCGTCGCGACCGCGCACATGCCGTTCTGGACCGCCTTGCCGTCGCTCAAGCCGCTCTCATTGGTGACCGCGCTCGGCGCGGGCTGGGCCATCGCGCTGAACCTGGTCATGTTCGCGGCCATCGCGGCACTTACCGTTCTGATCGAACGGCGCCGTCATGGCCAACTGATCAATGAGCCGCCGCGCCAGCCGCATACGTCGCCGTGGCTGCACGGTCCGTGGCCGCTGTTCGTCGGCGCGATCGCGCTGGTTCTGCTCAACTTCGCGACGCTAGCGCTCTCCGGGCGCCCGTGGGGCGTGACGTCGGCGTTCGCGCTCTGGGGCGCCAAGTTCTTTGCCGTGCTCGGCATCGACGTGGCCAACTGGCCGTATTGGGCCGCTCACGCCAACGCGGGCTCCCTCGCCGCTCCTGTTACACACGACGTCACCTCGGTGATGGATATCGGCATCGTGCTCGGCGCGATGGCGGCCGCGGCGCTGGCCGGACGTTACGCACCGGTGTGGAAAGTGCCGGCGCGCTCACTGATTGCGGCGGTGGTCGGCGGCCTGATGCTGGGCTACGGAGCCCGTCTGGCCTACGGTTGTAACATCGGCGCCTACTTCAGCGGCATCGTGTCAGGCAGCTTGCACGGCTGGCTGTGGCTGGCCGCCGCCTTTGCCGGGAATGTGCTGGGCACACGCCTGCGGCCGGCGTTCGGTCTCGAAGTCGAACGCGTGCGCGCTAACGGCTGCTAGAAGTTACGCAAGAAGTTACAAATGCGGCTCCGTTTGTAACTGGGGTCGCTCCAACCTGTTACATCTCTGTTTTGTCCCCATAGCAGCGCTTTACAGCGGTATTTATTACTCTATATTGAGCTCGCTTTCTATTTCCTTTCTGCGCTAACCTGGAATTACCGACCGACTTGCGGGCAGCGCCGTTTGCTCATACGAATGAACGAAACGCCCGTCATACAAGGGTTTTCATGGATCAGACAAAAATCCTCGATGGCGGAAAATTCGCTAGGCATCGGCTATTACAGGACCGTGAAAGAGTTACCGAAATTTGATGTATCTTTTTGAGATATTTTTTTGAGAAGGGATTGATTTCTTGTTTTACCCTTCATACAATTCGTCCCAAGCTGTTACGAAATGTAACGCGATGTATCAAAAGGTCGCTGTCTGTATCAGGCGGTGACAGTAGCCGGAGGACAACGTTTCCGGCGAGGCACAAAAGACATAACGGCAAAAAATGCCGACATAGTAATTCGGGGCTTCGGAAAACACAGAAATGGACCGTAGCAGCGAGACGCTGGATTCAATCCGCGAGATCAACTTGTCTTACATCATGCTCGCGCAACGTATGTTGCGCGAGGACAAACCGGTCGGCATGTTCCGGCTGGGATTGTCGTCGGAACTGGCTGATTTGCTTGCCGGGCTGTCGCTCGCGCAGATCGTCAAGCTGGCCGCTTCCGATCAGCTTTTGTGCTTCTTCCGCTTCAACGACCACTCGATGTTGTCGGCGTTGACGCAAACGACGAAGCACGCCGCCGTTGCACCGACTCACGCGGCGATCCTGCTTGCAGGCCAGCCGGCTGAACAGTTCGCTTAATCGAGGTGACTGCGATGCTCAAGCGTAGCCTGACGGAAGACGCACAGGAAGTATTCCGCGCCATTGCGCTGATCGAACTGGGCGCACGCATGCAAGTGCTCGAGAGTGAATTGACGCTCTCGCGCGATCGCATGATCCGCCTGTATCGTGAGGTCAAGGGCGTATCGCCGCCCAAGGGCATGCTGCCGTTCTCGGCGGACTGGTATATGACGTGGCTGGCGAACATCCACGCGTCGTTGTTCTACAACACCTACCTGTTCCTGAAGAACGAAGCGCGCTGCTCGCATCTGGATGCGCTGACCAAAGGGTATCGGCTGTATCTGGAACATTGCCAGCACAGCGAAACCGAACCCGTGCTGGACTTGACGCGTGCGTGGACGCTGGTGCGTTTCTTCGACGCCGACATTCTGCAATTGACCAAATGCTGCCGCTGCACCGGCAAGTTCGTGGCGCACAAGCACGATCTGCAACACAACGTGGTGTGTGGCGCATGCCAGCCGCCGTCGCGTGCCGGCAAGACGAAGAAAGCCGCGGCGGCTCGCCAGGAAGCGCTCGAAGCAGCGCAGGTCGCGCAAGCAGCGTGATCACCTCGAAGAGGGCAGGTCCAGCCCGATTCGAACCGAAGCCTTGATTAGAAAGTCCGCCTCCGCGCGGACTTTTTTTTCGTCCCCTCTCCGCCGCGGCGGTCGGCAGCGGGCAACCAGCGGCCGGCGGCCGCACAAGGCACGCGTCGAAAGGCCGGATCAGCCGGCCAATCCCACCGTCTGCACCACCAGCCACAAATTCGCCGCACTGATCACCACGAACAGCGTCCACGCGACGAACCGCGTCAGCAGCGTGTTGGCGAATTCGCCCATCAACGAACGGTCGCTGGTCATGCGGATCAGCGGATAAAGCGCGAACGGCAATTGCAGGCTCAGCACGACCTGGCTGGCGACCAGCAGTTTGCCGACCGCGCCATTGCCCATCATCTGCACGCCGATCAGGGCGGGGATCAAGGCGAGTGCCCGCGTAATGAAGCGCCGTTGCCAGCACGGAATCTTCAGCTTCAGGAAGCCTTCCATGATGACCTGCCCCGCCACGGTGCCGGTGAAAGTCGAGCTTTGTCCCGAAGCGAGCAGGGTCACGGCGAACAACACCGCCGCGAAACCGGTGCCGACGATGGGCGCGAGCAGCTTGTAGGCATCTTCGATTTCGGTGACCTGATTGTGGCCGGTGGCATGGAACGCCGCGGCGGCAAGAATCAGGATCGCCATGTTGATCAGCAGCGCGAGCACCAGCGCGGCGATCGTGTCGATGCGCGACATGCTGATCGCCGAGCGGATGCTGGCGGGGTCGCGCTTCACCGCGCGTGTCTGCACAATCGACGAATGCAGATAGAGGTTATGCGGCATGACGGTCGCACCGAGAATGCCGATTGCCAGATACATGGGTTCGCGCGAACTCAAAGCCTGCCACGACGGAATCAGCCCCTGCGCGACCGACGGCCAATGCGGCTGCACCAGCGCGAGCTCGATGATGTATCCCACGCCGATGGTCGCGATCAGCCCGAGCATGATCGCTTCGAGGTCGCGAAAGTTCTTGCCCTTCAGGCCGAGCACGATCAGCGTATCGAACGCGGTCAGCAGGACGCCGGTGGTCAGCGAGCATTTGAATAGCAGGTGGAAGGCGAGCGCGCCGCCCAGTACTTCGGCCAGGTCGCACGCCACGATCGACAACTCCGCGAGCAGCCATTGAAAGCGCGCCACAGCCGGCGAATAACGCGCGCTCGACAAGGCCGCGAGATCACGTCCGGTCGCGATGCCGAGGCGCATGCTCAGGCATTGCAGCGCCATCGCCGCGAGACTCGACAGCATGACGACGAACAGCAGGCTGTAGCCATAGCGCGATCCGGCTTCGATGTCGGTGGCCCAGTTGCCCGGGTCCATATAGCCGATCGAGATCAGCAGGCCGGGCCCTGCGAACTGCAGGATTTTCTTCCAGAAAGGCGCGCCTTGCGAGACGGCCACCGAGCCTTGCACTTCGGATGGGCAAAACGGCGCCGTTGCGGTGGTCGGTAATTTGAACTGCAATCCGGGAATCTCTTGAAGGGGATCAAACACGGCGCCTCGTACAGGCCGCCGCGAACCGCCTCAAGTGTACAAAGAAACTTCCGGCAACGCGCCGGTGAGCGCGTACCGGCCGACGTCGCGCACCCGATAGTCGAGCGGATCATGCAGCGTATGCACACGGGCGTTGCGCCAGAAACGGTCGAGCGCGAGCGGCGCGTGCGTGGCGCGGGCGCCACAGGCATCGAACAGTTTTTCGCTGACGTCGAGCGCGGCGCGATGCGCGACGATCTTCGCCTCCGACGTGGCGAGCGCAACCTGCGCGCGTGTTTCAGCGCTAAGCGATGGGCCTTGTTGCCAGGCGTCCTCGAGCAACCAGGCCGCACGCGTGGCCAACGCTTCGGCGCTCACTGCCTGCAGGCGCATCTCGCCGAAACGCTGGATCAGGTAGGGATCGTCGGTGGCCTTGTCGACGCCGGAATAGATCCACGCCTTGCCGTGTTGCGTGACGTAAGCACGCGCTTCGTCGAGCGCGCCTTGCGCGATGCCCACGAACAGATTCGTCAGCACCTGCTGCGAGATCAGCGTGCGCAAACTCGCGTGCGGTGTGTCGGGCCGCACCATCACTTCATCGGGTTCGAGCTTGACCCGCACGAAGGACACGCTGCCGCTGTCGGTTTGCCGCTGGCCGATCGGATTCCAGTCCTCGTGAACGGTGATACCTTCGCGCGTGGTCGGCACCACGCCGAAGACCGGTTTGCCGGTGAGCGGATCGTGTGCGGAAACCGTCATCATGTGCGAGCCACGTGTGCCGGAGCAAAAGCCTTTCTGGCCGTCGAGCAGGTAGCCGCCGTCATCGGTTGCGCTTGCAACGAGTCGCGTGTCGAGCGGATTGACGGCGTTGCCCCACCACCATCGTTCTTTCACGGTGCCGCTTAGATAGCGAGCACGTTGTTCTGGATTGCCCCATACATTGACGCTGACCACCTGCAAGCAGGTGAAGCCCAACAGATGCGCGAGCGCGCTGTCCACTTGCGCAATCTTGCGGATCGTCTCGTAGATGTCAGGCCAACGCGCGCCGAGGCCGCCAAATTCGCGCGGCACCGCGAGCGTGAGCAGCCCCGCGTCGGCGATCCATTGTTTCTCCTGCGCGGCGTGGCCGCCATCGATATCGCGCTGCGCGGCACTGGCGTGCAACGCGTCGAGCAAACCCGTGAGATTGCCCACCTCCGGCGCAGCGAATGCCTGAGGCGTTTGCAACGCATCGGCATGACGAGGATCGTTCATGCAATTTCCACGTGAAAGGTTTTTTGGCGAGCGGCGGCAGGCGGCGCGCCTACGGCGGCGCTCAATGCCGTAGCTAGCATGATAGGCCGTGATGCGAGCGCCGCAAACGTGCACGGCTATTCTTCATGCAAATAGCGGCCGCGCAGTAAATGCCATCACGTCCGCTGCGCAAGCCGCCGCGCGAACCGGTCGCCGACGAACTGCACGGCCGTGACGATCGCGATCAGCAGCACGATCACCGTCACCATCACAGTCGTATCGAAACGCTGATAGCCGTAGCGGATTGCCAGATCTCCAAGGCCGCCGGCGCCGACCGCGCCCGCCATCGCCGACGAACCGATCATCGCCACCACGGTAATCGTGAAGCCGCCGAGAATGCCCGGCAGCGCCTCGGGCAAGAGCACATGCCAGATGATATGCCGGCGTTGCGCGCCCATGGCCTGCGCGGCTTCGATCAAACCGCGGTCCACTTCGCGCAGGCTCACTTCAGCCACACGCGCGAAAAACGGAATCGCCGCGATACTGAGCGGCACGATCGCGGCCCATACGCCGATCGTCGTGCCGATCAGCAAACGCGTGAGCGGCAGCAACGCAACCAGCAGAATGATGAAGGGCGTCGAGCGGAACGCGTTGACGAGCGCACCGAGCGTGCTATTCACCGCCCGCGTCTCGAAGATGCCGCCGCGCGTCGTCGTGACCAGCACCAGCGCCAGAGGAATGCCGACCAGCGCCGCGACGAATGCGGACACGCCAACCATGACGATGGTGTCGCGAATCGCGTCGGCTAGTTCGGAAAGCCACAACTCAGACATAGCCCAATACCTCGACATGGTTGGCGTACCGGCGCGCGCCTTCGAGCAGCGTCGCGATCTGTTTCTGCACGGTGCTGCCCGCGTTCGCACGAACTTGCGCCGACACGACAAGGCGCCCTTGCGCATGCCCCTGAATCCGGTCGATGCCGCCATGCACGAAACTCACGTTTCCGCCTTCGACACTCAACGCCGCGGCAAGGCCACCGAGATCGGGCTCACGCGCATCCACACCGGTGAAACGCACGTCCAGCAGAATCTGCGCATCCACTTGCGCGATGTCGTGCAGCGGCTTGACCCGCTCCGCAAGGTCCGGCGGCAAGTCATGCACCAAGGTCCGCAACAACGCGCGCGTCGCATCATGTTGCGGATCGCCGAACACGCGCCACACGGGGCCGGTCTCCACCACCTCGCCGCGCTCGATCACCGCAACCGTATCGCAGACCTCGCGAATCACCTGCATCTCGTGCGTGATCAATACGATAGTCAGGTTCAGGCGTTGATTGATACCGCGCAGCAGCGCGAGAATGGCTTGCGTCGTTTCCGGATCCAGTGCGGAGGTGGCCTCGTCGCAAAGCAAAATGTCCGGGTCGGTGACCAACGCGCGCGCAATGCCGACGCGCTGCTTCTGGCCGCCGGACAAACTCGCCGGATACGCGTCGCGTTTGGCGGACAATCCCACCAGTTCCAGCAGCGCATCCACCTTTTTATCGATCGCCGCTTTCGGCACACCGGCGATTTTCAGTGGCAACGCGATGTTCTCGCGCACCGTCTTCGCCGAAAGCAGATTGAAGTGCTGAAACACCATGCCGATGCGCCGGCGCAACGCCACGAGGCCGCGCTCGTCGAGTTCGCCGACGCTCACGCCCTTGACGCGCACCGCGCCTGAACTCGGTTTCTCCAGGCCGTTGACGAGCCGCAACAATGTCGACTTGCCCGCACCGCTGCGGCCGATGATGCCGAACACTTCGCCTTGCGCCACATTCAACGTGACGTTGGCGAGCGCCGCAGTCGACGCGCCGCGCGAGTTGGCGAACACTTTGCCGACATCGTCGAATATCACGGCGGCTTGCGTCGCTGTTTGATCCGAACCGGAATGCACAGCGAGAGACGGCGCGTCTTCGATGAATTGCGGCACGTCGAAAAGATTGGCCATGGTTTCGCTCCCCTCTTACGCTTCCGCGGTGGCCGGCGCGGCGGCTTGCACCCGGCGACGATGCTGCGCACCCGTATGTACGCCGGGCAGCCGGGCACGCCCGCTGCCGAACAGTTTCTCGCGCAGGGTCGGCGCAGGATCGTAATCCTCCTTGTACACGCCGCGATTCTGCAATTCCGGCACCACCAGATCGACAAAGTCTTCGAACGATTCAGGCATCACGGTGCGCGTCAGATTGAAGCCGTCGACGCCCGTTTCCTCGATCCACGACACCAGTTCATCCGCGATCTGCTGCGGCGAGCCGACCACCGGCTTCGCGCGGCCGCCGAGCGTCATCTGTTCGAGCACTTTGCGTTTGGTCCACACGCCGCTCACGCTCCTCTTCGAAATCGCCTCGACGGCCGATTGCATCGACTCGGTCTTCACGTAGGAGATCGGTTCGTCCAACTCGTATTGCGAGAAGTCAATGCCGGTCGAACTGGAGAAATGCGCGATGCCGCCTTCGGCGCTCGCATACCGGCGGTATTCCTCGAATTTTTCCTGCGCGGCCCGTTCTGTTTCACCGACTACAACGGTGATGCCCGCGAAGATCTTGATGTCGTCCGGTGCGCGGCCGAAACTCACCGCACGTGCGCGGATGTCATCGACAATCGAGCGCGTCAACTGCTTGTTCTGACCGCCGACGAACACGCATTCCGCGTGACGCGCCGCGAAATCGACGCCACGGCTCGACGAGCCCGCCTGATACAACACGGGCGTGCGTTGTGGCGACGGCTCGCTGAGATGAATCGCGTCGATCGAATAGTACGGACCGTCGTGCTTCACGCGATGCACCTTGTCCGGATGCGAGAAGATGCGCGCCGCGCGGTCGCGCACCACGGCGTCGTCTTCCCAGCTCTGTTCCCACAGCTTGTAGACCACGTCCATGTAATCGTCGGCGCGGTCGTAGCGGTCGTCGTGGCTGATCTGCTGCGCGAGGCCCATGCCGCGCGCCGCGCTGTCCAGATAGCCCGTCACGATGTTCCAGCCCACTCGGCCTTTGGTCAGATGGTCGAGCGTCGACATGCGACGCGCGAACAGATACGGCGGCTCGTAAGTCAGATTCGACGTGACGCCGAAACCGATGTGTTTCGTCACGTGCGCCATCGCGGGCACGATCAGCGACGGATCGTTGATCGGAATCTGCACTGATTCGCGCAGCGGCGTTTCCGGGCCGCCCTGATAAACGTCGTACACGCCAACGATATCCGCGAGAAAGATGCCGTCGAACTTGCCACGCTCCAGCGTTTGCGCGAGGCTCGTCCAATAGTCGAGATCGGTGTAATGCGCCGAACGGTCGCGCGGATGCGTCCACAACCCGTGATTGATGTGGCCGACCGCATTCATGTTGAAGGCGTTCAGCAGGATCTTTTTCTTGGCCATCGTGCGGCTCCTTTGGCTTTCCGGTTTCGGCTAACCGCGCGGGTTACCAGGCGACGGCGTAGAGATTGCCGAACGCCTTGTCGAGTGCGGCGCGCACTGCCGGTGAATGCTGATAGATCGAGATGAACTTGCGGATACGCGGATCGTTCGCGCTTTCCGGACGCACGACCCACTGGATCGCGTAGTTCTTGTTTTCCAGGCCGTCGAACAGCAGCGCGCTATTCGGATCGGTGGTGCCGGCGAGCTTGATGAAACTCGGGTAACCCTGTGCGAGATCGACGTCGTCGAGCGAACGCGCCAGTTGCGATGCTTCGAGCTGCACGATCTTCAGGTGCTTCGGGTTGTCGATGATGTCGAGCGTGGTCGCGCGATAGTCCATGCCCGCCTTCAGCTTGATGAGACCGGCGCGCTGCAGCAATAGCAGGCCACGTCCGCCGTTGACCGGATCGTTGGCGATCGCGACGGTGGCGCCGTCTTTCAATTCGTCGAAGCGTTTGATCTTCTTCGAATACAGGCCGATCTTCATGATCGTGCCCGGTGCGATCGCGACGAAGTTATAACCGCCTTGCTTCTTTGCATTCTCGAGAAACGGAATGTGCTGGAAGTAGTTGACGTCGATGTCCTTGTTCGCGAGCGCCGCGTTCGGCGTGTTCCAGTCGGTGAATTCGATGATCTTCACGTCGAGGCCCTGTTCTTTCGCTTCGCGCGCGGCGATTTTGAGCGCTTCGATTTGCGGACTGGTCGCGGTGCCGATTTTCAGCGTGGGCGAGTCGGCCGCTGAAGCGGGCACGGCCTGCAACGCGAGTGCGAGACCGAACGCACTGATGAGCGAGACAGCCGGTGTGTGGAAAAAGCGCTGCACGGTGGATAGAAAAATGCGCATGGTGAACTCGTGAGTTTCGGGCGTGGTTCGATTCGAGGCGAGCCGATCCAGCGGCATGCGCCGAAGCGTCTACAAAGGGAGTTCCTTCGAGGCGCAATCAGGCTTGCCGGATAGGTCGGGCAACGGAAAATCCACTACGTGCGGCTTAAACCGCGCGTGGCAGCGACAGGACGCGCAATCGGGTCAGCGCGGACAGCGGAAGGTCGGACAAGTCATCGCCTCTCTCCAGATGAGGTGCGACTCATCATAGTGGGCGGCAAAGCGGCGGTCTACGAAGGGATTTTCGGAAGGAAAGCGGGAAAAATGATTTGGGCGTGACCGTGCGTCGTGGCCAGATGCCTAAGTTATAACAACGGCAGCACGTCTGCGCTGGACAACCATGCGCTGGTTTGAACCAGACCGGCGCGTATGAGCCGATCCAGCAATTCGTTGACCGACCACGGTGGTCGGCGCTTACGCGCTCGCAAGTCTCTGAACGCAGCCAACGCGCGCTTCTCATTCAAATCGATCAGATCGAGGATGAAGATATCAGGATGCTTCACTTCGATACGCAGGCTGGACTCCAACTGTTCCGCCGCGAAATCCTTCAGGTTGAAGGTGACAATCGCATCGGCGCGCGCCGCCACCGCGGTCATGACAACATGCCGGTCCTTCTTGTCGACGCCGAAAATTTCGCCGCTCTCCGGAAGCACCTGCGTGACCAGCGCGTCGGGAAACGTGCGGTCCATTGCATTGCGAATCGCGGCGATCTTCGGCGCGGCGTCGTTAGCCGCGCTTTTGTCCGCGAAACGGGCAGCGAGATTGCGCGTCCATTCTTCGTGAATGCGCGCCGACCACTTCGGTGCATAAAACTCGTGATCGGCGAAAGTCAGCAATACGTCGCGCACCACCATCGGAAATAGCGAACACGCATCCAGCACGACGGTAAAGCGATCGACCGACAGCATTACAGATCGTACCCGCCTATCGATTCGCTGTCGGCCACGATCTCGTCCAATGCGCTCTTGCGTGTTGCACGCATGGTTTCCTTGTAGCGCATCACGTCGTCCATCAGCATGCGGCGATGCCGCCCGACCTTGCGGAAAGGCAGTTCGCCGGCTTCAAGGCGAGCAATCAGAAACGGCCGCGAGACGCCGAGCACATCCGCCGCCTGCTTGGTGGTCAATTCGGTGTCTGCGGGATAAAGAACGAACACCTGCTCACTGGCCATCATAGCCAGCACACGCGAGAGCACCCGCAGCGTGGCGGGTGGAACCTCAATGCGGGCGAAGTCGCCGTCTGCGCCCTCCTCGACCAACGCGACGCTATGCGCGCGCGAGTGATCGAGCGCAGCGCCCATCAGGCGGCTCGCAGCGGACAGCACGGTTGCGTCGTCGTCCGACAAGATGATGCGATCGGGTGTAGCGGTGGTCATGTTCGACTCCAGATTACCTGCGAGTATAAGCCAACTCGCGATACAAACGCAATAAACGCAACGTGTGAAATATTCGCAACGCGTTCAGCACGGCACCTTCCCGCTTTTTCAAGCGATTCGGTTAACGAAAAAACGCCGGGCCGCGCTTTCGCGCGACCCGGCGTCTACCGCTCGTCTCTGACTCGAAAACTTACTGCTTCACCACCTGTTGCGCAGAAGCGGAAGCGAGCACAGGACCAGATGCAGCCACCGGCGCAACCGCACCGACCGCCGTATCCGACGCCTTCACATCACCCCAACCGCCGCCCAGCGCGCGAATCAGATTGACCGTCGCCACCGCTTGCGTACCAGACAGATGGCTCGCCTGCAGTTGCGAAGTCAGCACCTGCCGTTCACCATCGATCACATCCAGATAGCTCACCGCGCCCTCCGTGTACTGCGTACGCGACAAATGCGCCGCCCGTTGCGAGGCCTGAACCGCATCGTTCTGCTCGCGCATCTGATCGTCGAGCAGACGCAAATCAGCCAGGTTGTCCTCCACCTCACGGAACGCCACGAGCACCTGTTGACGATACTGCGCCACGTCCTCGTCATACTTCGAACGGGCCTGCGCGAGGTTCGCCTTGCGGCGGCCGCCGTCGAACAAAGGCAGCGTCAACGCCGTGCCGGCAAACGGCCCGAGAATGAACGCGCGGCTCGACCACTTGAACAGATCGCCGAGCGTCGCCGATTCAAAGCCTGCCGCGCCGGTGATATCGAGTTTCGGGAAGAACGCCGACTTCGCGAGACCGACACGCGCATTCGCCCCCTGCATCGCCCGCTCCGCCGCAGAAATATCCGGCCGGCGTTCAAGCAACGCCGAAGGCAAGCCCGGCGGCACACGCACCGTCACCGGCGCGAGCGGCGCTTCCGCGAACGAGAAATCCGCCGGCGGCTTGCCGAGCAGAATCGCGAGGCTATGTTCCGACGCCGCCCGCTGACGCGCCACACCCACGGCGTCCGCACGCGCACTGGCGAGTTCATTACGGGCCCGCGATACATCCAGCTCGCCGATATCGCCTTCCTTGAAACGCCGCTGGACCAGCTTCAGCGTGTCCTCGCGCAATGCTACGGTACGGCGGTACAGGTCCTGATCCGTATCGAGCTCACGCAACTGGAAGTAGTTCTGCGCGACGTCCGCCTGCAGCGACAGTTGCACCGAACGGAACAGCGCTTCGCTTTGCTGCTCGTCCGCCCGCGACGCGTTCACGTTCGAGCCGACCCGCCCGAACAGATCCGCTTCGTACGATACCGTGGTTTGCGCGCGCCAGATCGTGCCGGTGGTGCCACCCGCGCTATCCGGCTGGAATTGCGACGCTGCCGAAGCGCGCTCGCGCGTCGGGCCAAAGCCCGCGTCGAGCTTTGGGAACCAGTCGGACTTCGCCGCCTGCGTCACCGCACGCGCCTGCTGCACGCGCGCCGCGGCCGCCTTCAGGTCCTGATTCGCGGCAGCTGCCTGCTCCTCGAGCGCGTTGAGTTGCGGGTCGCCGAAAATCGTCCACCACTCGCCGCGATGCGCGTCGTCGGCGGGCTGGGCCTGCTTCCACGTGCCGTTGTCCGGCGCCGATGCACCCGGCGCAGCCGAAGGCGCTGAAGCAGCCGACGTTGCCGACGCCGCAGGCGTTTCCTTGAACGCAACCGGCGTATCCACCTCCGGCCGCTTATACGTAGGTTCCAGGGAGCAGGCGGCGAGCAACGCGACCAGCAAACCGCTGGCAGCCGCCCGGCCCCACCCGCTCAAAGATTCAAAGCGTTTCATTATTGTTTTCTCCTCAGGCGTCCGTCACCGGCGAGCCATAGTGCGGCGAATCTTTCTGCGCGACGTGAATCGTTCCACCCGCCAGCGTACGCAGCACCACATAGAACACAGGGGTCAGCATCAGGCCGAACAGCGTGACGCCGAGCATGCCGAAGAACACCGCGATCCCCATCGCATGACGCATCTCCGAGCCAGCTCCGCTCGACAACACCAGCGGCACCACGCCCATGATGAAAGCGATCGACGTCATCAGAATCGGCCGCAAACGCAAGCGGCTCGCCTCGATTGCCGCCGACAGCGGCGTATGCCCGTCATGCTCCAGTTCGCGAGCGAACTCGACGATCAGAATCGCGTTCTTCGCCGACAAGCCCACCAGCACCATCAAACCGATCTGCGTGAAGATGTTGTTATCACCCCCCGTGAGCCACACGCCGGTCAGCGCGGACAGCACGCTCATCGGCACGATCAGGATCACCGCGAGCGGCAGCGTCAGACTTTCATACAGTGCGGCGAGCACGAGGAACACGAGCAGCACGCTGATCGGGAACACCCACAAGCCCGCATTGCCGGCCAGAATCTGCTGATACGTCAGGTCGGTCCACTCGAGCTTCACACCGCGCGGCAAGACTTCCGCCGCCACGCGTTCGGCCGCGGCTTGCGCCTGCCCCGACGAGAAGCCCGGCGCCGGTCCACCGTTGATGTCGGCAGCCGTATAGCCGTTGTAGCGCACCACCATTTCCGGACCGAACGTCGGCGTCACCGTCACCAGCGACGACAGCGGCACCATATCGCCCGCGGCGTTGCGCGTCTTCAGTTGCAGGATGTCGTCGGCGCGTTGACGGAACGGCGCGTCCGCCTGCACCCGCACCTGATACACGCGGCCGAAGCGGTTGAAGTCGTTCACATACAGCGAGCCGAGATAAATCTGCATCGTGTTGAACACGTCCGTGACCGGCACGCCGAGTTGCTTGGCCTTCACACGATCCAGGTCGACGTTCAATTGCGGCACGTTGATCTGATAGCTCGAGAAGGTCGGGCCGAGTTCAGGCGTCTGCGCGGCCTTCTTCACGAACGCCTCCGCTGCCTTGTTCAACTCCGCGTAACCGAGCGCGCCGTGATCCTCCAGCTGCATCTTGAAGCCGCCGAGCGTGCCGAGACCGAGCACGGGTGGCGGTGGGAACACCGCGACGAACGAATCCTTGATCGCGCCGTATTGCTGGTTCAGCGCACCGGCAATCGCACCGGCCGAGAGTTTCTTGTTGCCACGATCCTTGAAGGGCTTGAGCGTGACGAACACGATGCCCGCGCTCGAGCTATTCGTGAAGCCATTCACCGACAGACCCGGGAACGCCACCGCGCTCTCCACGCCGGGCTGCTTCAGCGCAATCGAGCTCATGTCGCGAATCACTTTCTCCGTGCGATCCAGCGACGCACCGTTCGGCAATTGCGCGAAGGCAATCAGGTACTCCTTGTCCTGCGCCGGCACGAAGCCGCCCGGCACGACGCGCGAGATCAGCACGGTCGCGCCCAGCAGAATCGCGTACACCGCGAGCATCGCGCCCTTACGGCGCAGCACGCCGGTCACGCCGCGGCCATACTCCGTCGAACCGCGATGAAAGACCTTGTTGAAACGCTTGAAGAAACCGCCCAGCAGGCGATTCATCACACGCGTCAGGAAGTCTTCCTTGGCGCCGTGGCTGCGCAACAGCATCGCGGACAACGCCGGCGACAAGGTCAGCGAATTGAACGCCGAGATCACCGTCGAAATCGCGATGGTCATCGCAAACTGCTTGTAGAACTGGCCCGTCAAACCGGTCATGAACGCGAGCGGCACGAACACGGCGACGAGTGTCAGCGCGATGGCGATAATCGGCCCGCTCACTTCCTGCATCGCCTTATAGGTCGCGTCGCGCGCACTCAGCCCGTTTTCGATATTCCGCTCGACGTTCTCCACCACCACGATCGCATCGTCCACCACGATCCCGATGGCGAGCACCATGCCGAACAATGACAACGCGTTGATCGAAAACCCGAACGCGAGCAGCAACGAGAACGTCCCGACGATCGACACCGGCACCGCGATCAACGGAATGATCGAAGCACGCCACGTCTGCAGGAACACGATCACGACGATCACCACCAGCGCAATCGCTTCGAGCAGCGTATGCACGACCGCCTCGATACTCGAACGCACGAACTGCGTCGGGTCGTAGACGATCTTGTATTCGACGCCCGCCGGCATGTCTTCCGCGAGTTCCTTCATCGCGGAGCGTACCTGATCGGAAATCGCGAGCGAGTTCGCGCCCGGCGCCTGGTTGATGGCGAGCGCCACAGCCGGCTTGTTATCGAGCAGCGAACGCAGGCCGTATTCCGACGCCGCGAGTTCGATCCGCGCAATATCTTTCAGATAGGTCACGCCGCCGTCCGGCGTGGTCTTGACGATGATGTCGCCGAATTCGCCCTCGGTCCTCAGACGGCCACGCGCATTCACCGACAACTGCAATTGCGTGCCCGGCACCGAAGGCGATGCGCCGATCACACCGGCCGCCACCTGAATGTTCTGCTCACGGATCGCGTTGACCACTTCGGTCGCCGTCAAACCGCGTTGCGCCACTTTCTGCGGATCGAGCCAGACGCGCATCGCGTAGTCGCCCGAACCCCACAACTGCACTTCGCCGACGCCCTGAATCCGTGCAAGCCGGTCCTTGACGTTCAGCAGCGCGTAGTTGCGCAGATACGTCATGTCGTAGCGATTGTTCGGCGAGATCAGGTGGACCACCATGGTGAGCGTGGGCGAGCTCTTGATCGTCGTGACGCCGAGGCGCTGCACGTCTTCCGGCAGACGCGGCAGCGCCTGGTTGACGCGGTTCTGCACGAGCTGCGTCGCGAGGTCCGGATTGGTGCCGAGCTTGAAGGTCACTGTGAGCGTGAGATTGCCGTCGCTATTCGCCTGCGACTGCATGTACAGCATGTTCTCGACGCCGTTGATCTGCTCTTCGAGCGGCGCCGCGACCGCTTCGGCGATCACTTTCGGGTTGGCGCCCGGATATTGCGCGTGTACCACCACCGAAGGCGGGACCACTTCCGGGTACTCCGAAATCGGCAGCTTGAAGAGCGCAATGATGCCGCCCAGCAGGATCAATACCGACAACACGCCGGCAAAGATCGGCCGATCGATGAAGAATTTGGATATGTTCATGGGAAGCTCTTAACGTTGGAGCATGCGCCGCGCAGTCAGGCCGCAGCGCGCGAGGCTCACGAATTCTTGTCCGCTTTGGTGCGCGTCTGCGATTGGGCCTGCGATTGCGGCTGCGACTGCGGCTGCGTCTGCTTCTGTGCGAGCGGTGCGCTGTTCGGATCGTCATCGGTCGTCATCGGCACCATGTGCGCGCGCACCGAATCGCCCGGACGCACACGCTGGATGCCGTTCACGACGATCCGGTCAGTCGCTTTCAGGCCGCCCTTCACCACGCGCAGATTGCCCTGCATGCCGCCCACGTCGATCGAGCGATACACGACGTGATTGCCCTGATCGACCACCAGCACGAACTTCTTGTCCTGATCGGTGCCCACCGCTGCGTCGTCGATCAACAGCGCCGGATGCGGTTCGCTGCCGCCCACTTTCACGCGCGCATACAAGCCAGGAATCAGCGCGCCGTCCTGGTTATCGAAACGCGCACGCACGCGGATCGTGCCCGACGACGTGTCGAGGCGGTTGTCCACCGACTCGATCACGCCGCTGCGCGAGTAGCCGCTTTCGTCCGCGAGACCGAGTTCCACCGGCACCTTGCTGCCGTCTTTCGCGCGGCTCAGGTATTGCAGGTAGGTTTGTTCGTCCGCGTCGAACGATGCGTAGATCGGCGACACCGACACCAGCGTGGTCAGCGGCGCCGCGGTCGCGCCCGCCGAGATCACGTTGCCCACCGTGATTTCCGCGCGCGACACGCGGCCCGAAACCGGCGCGACAATCTTCGTGTAGCCGAGATTGATGCGGGCGGTTTCGAGCGCGGCTTGCGCGGCCTTCAGGTTGGCACTCGCTTCACGCGCGGCGTTCTGCTTCTCGTCATAGTCACGCTTGGCGATCGCGTTATCGGTGATAAGACGCTGTGCGCGCTCCCAATCGCTTTGCGTGTAGCCCGTGCGCGCCTGCGCGGCGGCGAGCTGCGCTTCGGCGCGATCCACTTCGGCGGCGTACGGACGCGGGTCGATTACGAACAGCGTGTCGCCTTTCTTCACGAGCGCACCGTCCTTGAAGTTGACGGACACGATCGTGCCCGGCACCTGCGAACGCACGTCCACTTTCTCGACGGCTTCGAGACGGCCCGAATAGCTCTGCCAATCGGTGATCGTTTTTTGCACCACTGTGGCCACATCGACTTCCGGCACGATGGTCGGCGCGGCGGGCGAGCTCGCGTCCACGCGAATCGCGCCGAACGTGCCCAGCCCGGCCACGACGATGACGGCGAGTGCGGCAATCGCCACACGGCGACGGGAAAGAGGAAGGATAGTCATGTGAAGCTCCCGAGATCGTTGATTAAAGTTCTGCTTATTTCTGTTTCAGCGATGGGCGCGCGCATCGAAGCGCCACTGAAAAAATCGCACCGCTTCCTGCAAAGCGGGCGGATGATCGGCCAACGCGGCATGCGAGACACTCGGATAGCGGACCACCTGGGTCAGCACGCCGGCGTCGATCAGACTGCTGGCGTATTTCTCCGCTTCCACATGCAGCACGTCGTTTTGCGCCGTCGCGATCAGCGTGGCCGGCAGGCCCGCGAGCCGCGACGATTCGAGCGGCGCGGCATACGGATGCATGCGCTGCGACGCTTGCGGCAGATACGCGCGATAACACGCCGCGCACTCTTTCGCGGTGATGTCCGAGCCGAGGCGCTTTTCGTCGCCCAGACGCGTGAGGCTCGGATCGAGCATCGGCCCGAACAGCGCCTGCGCGGAAATGCGCACGTCACCGCGATCCCGCGCGATGAAAGCGAGGCAATTGGCCAATTGCCCGCCCGCATCGTGGCCGGCTACGCCGACCTTCTTGCTGTTGCCGCCGAACGCACGCGCCCGCGTTTGCACCCACAGCGCCGCGCGGTGCGCGTCTTCAGGCGCGGCGGGAAACGGAAACTGCGGCGCCAGCGAGTAATCGACCGATACGACCAGGGCCGGTAAGTGTTCTGCGAAATACCGCGAGGCGAAGTCGGCCTGGTCGATCGATCCCTTCGTAAATCCACCACCGTGGAAATAAAGCAGTACCGGCAGTGCGGTTTTCTTTTCCTGCCGGTACAGACGCAACGTGATGTCCTGCGCGTGCCCTTCGATCTGCACGTCAGTGACTTCGAGTGCCGTGCTGTCGGCCTCTGCCGGGCTGCTGCCGGCGGGCACAAAGGAGTACGGCGGTTTAAATGCTTGCATGTCGAGCCGCGCAATGCGCATAGAACTTCAATGGTGCGAATTGTGGGTTCGGCAGACTCGTAAATAAATGCCTATAATCCGGCAACACAATTCGGCGCCCCTGAACAATCGAATGCGATTGTCTGCGGATTCGCGGTGGAGTCCATTCCTGCTCAGTGCGCCAGCCCCTATTGGAGGTCTGCAATGGACCGGCTTCAGGCCATGCAAGTGTTCACGCGTGTCGTCGACACCAACAGCTTTACCCGCGCAGCGGAAACGCTCGACCTGCCGCGCGCATCGGTCACCACGATTATTCAGAACCTCGAAGCGTTCCTCGGCACGCGTCTGATGCATCGGACCACGCGCCGTTTGTCGCTCACGCCGGACGGCGCGGCGTACTACGAACGCTGCGTGCGCATTCTCGCGGACGTCGAAGAGACCGAGGCCAGTTTTCAGAGCGGCAATAAAAAGCCGCACGGCAAGCTGCGCATCGACATGCCGGGGTCGATCGGCCGCTTGCTGGTGATTCCTTCGCTGTGTGAATTCCACACGCGCTATCCGGACATCGACCTGCAACTCGGCCTGACGGACCGGCCGGTTGACCTGCTGCAGGAAGGCGTGGATTGCGTAGTGCGGGTAGGCGCGCTACAGGATTCCTCGCTGGTGGCGCGTCGGATCGGTTTGTTCGAGGGCGTGACCTGCGCGGCCCCCGATTACATCGAGCGCGCGGGCATGCCGACTTCGCTCGACGACCTGGAGAATCACAAAGCAGTCAATTACTTTTCGAGCCGCACGGGGCGCACGATCGATTGGGCCTTCATGGTTGATGGCAAAGAAGTCGAAGTGAAAATGAAGAGCATCGTCTCGGTGAACGACGCGGACGCCTACGTGACTTGCGGGTTGGAAGGCTTCGGCCTGATTCAGCCTGCGCTCTTCATGGTGCTGCCGCATCTGCGTTCGGGCCAACTGGTGGAAGTACTGCCGGAGCTGAAACCTTTGCCGATGCCAATTTCCGCAGTCTATCCGCACAGCCGGCATCTGTCGCCTAAAGTCCGCGTTTTCGTAGACTGGATCGCGGAGCTGTTCGACCGTTGTCCGTTATTGAGTGGACGTGGCAGTCTCGACGCAACGTGTACGAAGCGCACTTTCGAAGAACGAGAGTCTGCTCCGATGCTCGACACGCCGGTAATAACGGAATGGGTCGCTTGATACGCGCGAGTTGAAGGACAGAATCTGGAACAGTGAATTCCAACCGCGGCTCTAATGCCGCGGTTTTCATTTGCGACAACGCCGGCAAGGCGTTTCACGAGGCGTTAGCGCGATTGTTCCGAAATCGCGACAATTCATTTCGCGAAAGCGCGATTTATCCACACTGCCTCAAAGTCTACATTTCACCCTGTCGCAGCGCCGCTCGTGCTGCAAACGAATCGACAGGAGTGAATCATGAAACGCAATCTCTTAGCAGGTCTGGCTCTTTCGCTGCTCGTGAGCGCACCGGTGTTTGCACAAAGCAGCAGCGGCGGCATTGGCCGCGCCGGCACTTATGAAACGCTGCCGACCCCGACCGCCAGCGCGAAGACGCGTGAAGAAGTGAAGGCCGAACTCGTCGCGGCCTATCGCGACGGCTCGCTGCCCGCACTGAATCGCACGACGTATCCGAACAAAGGCCTGATCGGTCAAACCCAGGCCGAACGCATCGCGCTGCAGGAAGATACGAGCGGCGACGTCACGCGTGTGGCCAACGGACAGTAAAACCAGCTTGCCGCAATGATTCGGTTTCCAAAAGAAATAGTCGTTGCGGCGCCATTCATGCACTCTTCAAAAAGGAGCTCATCATGACACCCTCGGAACTCGACCATTGGGATACCGACACCCCTGTGTGGACGCCGTACCGTGCGCCGCAACACTAAGTGTCGAAAGTAGCAGCAAGTGCCCGCGGACCCGGTCCGCGGGCACAGTCGCATTTGCAAAGACCTAGCGCCTCGGCACGCCGTCGCGCCACTCGCCCCAGTGTGTGGAGATATCCTGCACGAGCGGATTGCCCGAGAGAAACAGGTTCTGGATGGCGATCGTAAAGCCGCCTTGCGCGGCATAGTTCAGCAAGTTGTCCGCACTCGTCTGCCCGTCGTAGGGCCGGTCGAAATCGGAGCCCGCCCGCAACACGGCAACGCGATTCAAATCGACTTTATGGACTGAAGCCGCGCGCTTGAGCGCCTCGTAAGTGGCGTTGTCCTCCTGCTGCGTGGTGCAGTAGACGCCCTTTCCATCGGTCAGAATCTTGGTCCAGTCGCGGGCTCTCTGGCCGAGGAGCGTGCCTGACCACCACGTATCACCGGCCAGCGTATCGCATTGAATGACAGTCGGCGGCCGATTGGCTGGTGCGTACGAGTACTTCGCCCGTGCAGCCTGAGCCTGCGGGTTATCGGAAAGCGTCACGTTGCGAGACAAGGCGAACGCCGTATGCGCGAGCCGGGGGTTCAACTGGAACACTTCGGTGCGGTAGTCGAGCGGCGGCTTGGCCGAAGGACTCGTGGTGTTGATGCCAAGGTAGCCGGTATCCCAGCCGGGCGGAATCTCGCGCCCGTCGATCTCCCATTGAATCCCGAAGTCGACCAGATAATTCGCCCACGCGGCGGAGCCCACCGTGCCCTGCTGCGGATCGATCCCGGCAATGCCGGCGACCATGAAGTACGTATGCCGCAAATCGAAACGCGGCGAGAACGTCAGCGCCATGATCGACGCAGCGGCGTTGCTATGCCCCATGCCGGTGGTCATCACGCACACGTCCTGCTTGTTGCAATGGACGGTGGGGTAATCGGGCGACAAGCCGTCCACCGCAATCTCGCGCCAGGGTCCGAGGTTATCGAGCCATACCTGCCCCTCCGGCCCGAACATCGAAATGATCATCACCTTGACGGGCTGCCCGCGCGAGCCGCCGTCGCCGTGCGAGAAACCGTCGTTGTCGTCCGCACTGGCCGGTCCGGACGAAAAGGCCGCGCAAGCCGCGAGGGTAATGGCGCAGACGGCGCCGATTGAGCGAGTCAGCATCGTGATCTTCCTTTTTTTGCTTGTGATGCAGGTTGGGAGAAAGTGCTGCTTTCAAGCCGGAAGAAGTATAGGTGCGAAGAAATTATTTTCCACTACACGATGCGGTATCGATCGACGTTTCTGAACGCAGTAGGGCAAAACCATGCGAATCGGTTCAGCACGCTTTCTTCGGCGTTTTCTTATAATCGATAGTCCCCAGCGCACCGCCTTTGTGCACTTCACAACAGGAGCACCACGATGGACTATGTGAAACTCGGCCGCACCGGCCTTGATGTATCGCGTCTTTGTCTCGGTTGCATGAGCTACGGCGTGCCGTCTCGCGGCACGCATCCCTGGTCGCTCGACGATGAGGCCGCGCGCCCCTTCATCAAACAGGCGCTCGATCACGGCATCAATTTCTTCGACACCGCCAACGTCTATTCCGACGGTACGAGCGAGGAAATCGTCGGCCGGGCGCTCAAGGACTTTGCGAAGCGCGACGAGATCGTGCTGGCCACCAAGGTGAATAGCCGCATGCATCCGGGCCCGAACGGCGCCGGCCTGTCGCGCAAGGCGATCATGTCCGAGATCGACCACAGCCTCAGACGCCTCGGCACGGACTACGTGGACCTGTACCAGATCCATCGCTGGGACTACGGCACGCCGATCGAAGAAACCATGGAAGCGCTGCACGATGTCGTGAAGGCCGGCAAGGCGCGCTACATCGGTGCATCGTCCATGTATGCCTGGCAGTTCGCCAAGGCGTTGCATGTGGCTGAGAAGAACGGCTGGACGCGCTTCGTGACGATGCAGAACTACGTGAATCTGCTATATCGCGAAGAAGAGCGCGAAATGCTGCCGCTGTGCGAAAGCGAAGGTATCGGCGTGATTCCGTGGAGCCCGCTCGCGCGCGGCCGCCTGACGCGCGACTGGAACACCGAAAGCGCACGCTCCGAGACCGATGAATTCGGCCGCACGCTCTATGCGCAGACGGAAGACGCGGATCGGCGGATCGTCGAACGGGTCAGCCAGATCGCCAGGGAGCGCGGCGTGCCGCATGCCCAAGTGGCGCTGGCGTGGGTGTTGCAGAAGAAGCCGATCACCGCGCCAATCGTCGGAGCGACCAAGCTGCATCATCTCGACGACGCGGTGGCCGCGCTCTCCTTGAACCTGAGCGCGGACGAAATCCGCCAGCTTGAAGAACTGTACGTGCCGCACGCGGTGGCCGGGTTCCAGTAAGCGACGCACGTGCCGCTCAAATGCGCGGCACCTCGGGTTCGAAAAACACCCAGCGGACTTGCGGGAACGTGGCCTGCAAGTCCGCTTCGATCACGTTGATCGCATCGACCATCGCGCGGCCGCTCGCGTAGTCGATCATTTCCGCCTGCACGGCCACGACCACATGACGGCCCCATTGCAGCGTAATCATATTGATAATGCTGCGAATCTCGGTGCGCCCGCGCAGATGCGCCTCGATGGCGCGCCGCACTTCGGGGCTTGCCGATTCGCCGACGATCATCGACTTCACTTCACGCGCCACCAGCCACGCAATCAGCATCAGCAGCAAGCCGACGCCGATGGAACCCAACGCGTCGTAGACAGGATTGCCGGTCATCATGGTGAGCAGCACGGCCACGAAGGCCATCGCCAGGCCCGCCAGCGCGGCGATATCCTCGCCCGCTACCACCAGCAGTTCGGATTCGCGCGTCTCCCGAAACCAGCGCCACATGCTTTTGTCGGGATGCGTCTTGCGGATTTCCTTGACGGCGCCCCACAAGGAGAGCGCCTCGAGCACCACCGACACGCCGAGCACCACCAGCGCCACATAGGCATACTGCAACGGCTCGTGCACGAACAGACGATGCACGCCCTCATACACCGAGAACGCGCCGCCGACAAAGAACAGCAGAAGCGCGACCAGCAGCGAATAGAAGTTGATCTCGCGCCCGCCGCCCATGGGATGCAGCGGGCTCGCCGGCTTGCGCGCTTCACGCAGACCGAAGAGCAGCAGCAGTTGATTGCCGCAGTCGGCGGTCGAGTGGATAGCCTCGGCGAACATCGAGCCGGAACCGGTGAACGCGGCAGCCGCGAACTTGCAGATGGCGATGCCGAGGTTGGCGGCGAGCGCGTAGAAAATGGCTTTCGGCGATTCTTCTTTCATCGTCGTGGAAGGCGTCCGTGAGTTTGCAAAGAGCTTTCGGTGAGCAACAGCCCGTATTATGGCCATGCCGGGCGGCATGCGTCCAACCCGGATGTTGTTTGCACCGCGCTCCGCTTGCGCTCTACCTCGTTCGCCTTCCCTCGCCTTGCGCCGTGTTATGCCCTTTCGAGCGCCGCCATTTCACGCACGATCACCAGCAGCATCGACAGACTCGCGCCGCCGGTGGCCCGCAGATCGGCCAGGAGGCGCGCGTAGCGCTCCAGTTGCGCGGTGCGCTTCTCACGCCATGCCTCGACCAGTGCCTCGGGTGTGGATGCTTCGTCAGCGTTGGCCAATGCGCTCGTCGTCAACGCGCGTTTGAGACGCGCGATGTCGGCCAGTGCCGTCGCTCGCGCCAGCATGTCCCAGTGCGTGGGCGCCGGCAACGCGGCCGCGCGTTCACTGATCCAGCCGGAATTCAGCAGCGTGCCGAGAGCGAAATAGACCCCGGCCACCAGTTCGAGACTGCGCCCGGAGGTCGACGCCACTTCGGCGATATCGAGTAACGCAGCCGAAATCTCGCCGCTCGCGATCCGCACCGCCAATTCGCTATCCACGCCGGCGTCCGCGAACACGCGCTGCCGCTCGGAGAGCGCTTCGAGATCGGCGCTCGGCAAGAGTGCAGGCCATTGCGGCGCAAGGCGTTGCGCCGCGTCGCGGCAACGCGCGAGCAGGCCGGCCACGTCGCGGTCGCTGACCGCGCCCGACTGCAGTTGCCGCAGGAACCACAGCGCGGAACGCTCGACGAGCCGCGCGACTTCGACGAACATGCGCGCCTGGATGTCGTCGGCGACGCGGTTGTCGAGCGCGTCGATACTGCGCCAGACGTCGTCGAGATCGAACACGTCGCGCGCCATGATGCAGGCCCGCACGATGTCGCCGGGCTGCGCGTCGGTTTCCTCCATCAACCGGTGCACGAACTCGCAACCCACCCGATTCACCAACGCGTTGGTCAGATGCGTCGCGAGAATTTCGCGGCGCAGCGGGTGGCGCTGCATTGGCTCGCTGAAGCGCTGCCGCACCGGCTTCGGAAAGTATTCGACCAGCATGTCGCTGACGAGCGGGTCTTCCGGTATCGACGATTCGAGCAGCGCGTCGTACAGCCACATCTTGCTGTAGGCGAGCAGCACGGCGCGCTCCGGCGTGGTGAGCCCTTGTTTTGCGGCCTGCCGTTCGGCGACTTCTTCGTCGGTCGGCAGAAACTCGATCACGCGATTCAGACGCCCCGCACGTTCGAGGTAGCGCATCAGGCGCGCTTCCGCATCGAGCAATTCGACGCCGTAGCGGCCCGCAATCGACAGCGCCTGCGTCTGGTAGTAGTTGTCCTGCAACACGAGCAAGCCGACTTCGTCGGTCATTTCGGCGAGCAGTGCGTTGCGTTGCTTCTCCGTCATTTCGCCGTCGGAGACGACGAGCCCCAACAGAATCTTGATGTTGACCTCGTGGTCCGAGCAGTCCACACCCGCGGAGTTGTCGATCGCGTCGGTATTGATCCGGCCGCCGCGCTGCGCGAACTCAATGCGGCCGAGCTGCGTGAGGCCGAGATTGCCGCCTTCGGCCACGACCTTGCAATGCAGATCGGCGCCGTTGACACGGATCGCGTCGTTGGCGCGGTCGCCGACTTGCAGATGCGTTTCGCGGCTCGCCTTCACATAGGTGCCGATGCCGCCGTTGTATAGCAGATCGACCGGCGCCTGCAGTATCGCGCGCATCAATTCAGCGGGCGCGAGCGCCGGCGCGCTGATGCCGAGCACCGACTGCACCGCCGGCGAAAGAGGAATGGTCTTGGCGCTGCGCGGAAACACGCCGCCGCCCGCCGAGATCAGCGAAGGGTCGTAGTCGGCCCAACTCGAACGATCGAGAACGAACAGGCGCCCGCGCTCGGCAAGACTGGCCGCCGGATCGGGATTCGGATCGAGAAAGATATGCCGATGGTCGAACGCGGCCACCAGCTTGATATGCGGCGACAACAGCATGCCGTTGCCGAACACGTCGCCCGACATATCGCCCACGCCGACCACCGTGAAGTCCATGGTCTGCGTATCCACGCCCATTTCGCGGAAGTGCCGTTTGACCGACTCCCATGCACCGCGCGCGGTGATGGCCATTTTCTTGTGGTCATAGCCGACCGAGCCGCCCGATGCAAAAGCGTCGTCGAGCCAGAAACCGTATTCCTGCGAGATCGCGTTCGCGTAGTCGGAGAACGTGGCCGTGCCTTTGTCGGCGGCGACCACCAGATAGGGATCGTCGGGATCGTGGCGCACCACGTCGGGCGGCGGCACCACTCTCGTGACGGCAAGATTGTCGGTCAGGTCGAGCAGGCCGCGCAGGAAAGTCTGATAGCAGGCAATGCCTTCACGCATCCATGCGTCGCGTTCGGTTTGCGGCGGCGGATTCTTCACCACGAAGCCGCCCTTCGAACCGACCGGTACGATCACCACGTTCTTCACCATCTGCGCCTTCATCAGGCCGAGCACTTCCGTGCGGAAGTCCTCGCGCCGGTCCGACCAGCGCAGGCCGCCGCGCGCCACGCGTCCGCCGCGCAAATGCACGCCTTCCACGCGCGGCGAGTACACCCAGATTTCGAACATCGGTTTCGGCTCGGGCAAGCCGGGCACCTGCGCGGGATCGAACTTGAAGGACAGATACGGCTTTGGATGTCCGTCGGCATCGAAGCGATAGTAGTTCGTCCGCTTGGTGGCTTTGATGACGCCGAGAAATTGCCGCAGTATGCGGTCTTCGTCGAGATTCGGCACCTGGTCGAGTGCGCTGTCGATCGAGCGCAGCCAGCCGTCGACGCGCGCCTCGCGCGTCTCGCCCAATACCGGATCGAAGCGCGCGATGAACAGTTCCACCAGCATGCGCGCTATCGCCGGATTGCCGGTCACCGCGCGTTCGATGTACGCGTCGCTGAAGGTCGAGCCCACCTGCCGCAAATACTTCGCGTACGCGCGCAGGATCGTCACCTCGCGCGCATTCAATTGCGCGCGCAACACGAGCCGATTGAAATCGTCGCTTTCAATCGCGCCGGTCCACACCTGCTCGAACGCTTCTTCGAAGAGATCCTTCACGCGCTCGATGTCGAACTCCGCGTCGTCCGCGAGTTCGAGGCCGAAGTCGTGAATCCACGCGGGCGTCGCGCCCAGCGCCTCGATCAGATAGGGCCGCTCTTCATCGACACGCACGCCGAGATGTTCGAGCATCGGCAAACTGCGCGACAAGGCGATCGGCAAACCCGCGCGATACACCTTGAAGCGAAACGCGCGCGGGCCCGATTCGATCGGGCGGTACAGGTTCATGGCGAGCCGCTCGCTGCCTTGCACGCGTTCGATCAGTTCGATATCGCGCACCGCCGTGCGGGCGGGATAATCGTCGCGATAGCCGGCGGGAAACGAATCGCCGTAGTGTTGCAGCAGACGGTTGCCCTGCTCTTCGCCGAAGGCGTCGAGCAACGCGTCAGCGAGATCGTCCTGCCAGCGGCGTGCGACCTGCACGAGCCGCGCTTCCAGTTCGCGCGTATCGACGTTGGGCATGCCGCCCGGCTTCGCGTGCACGACGAAGTGAATGCGCGCCAGCGTGGACTCCGACAGCAGCGGCGTGAACTCGACACTCTCGCCGTTGAACGCGTCGGCCAGCAGATTGGCGATGCGCTGGCGCAGATCGGTGTTGTACTTGTCGCGCGGCACGAACACGAGGCACGAGACGAAACGATCGAAGCGGTCGCGCCGTACGAACAGCCGGGTGCGCTGATGCTCCTGCAATCGCAGCACGCCTAGCGCGATATCGTAGAGCTGATTCTCTTCGGCCTGAAAGAGTTCGTCGCGTGGATAGGTTTCCAGCACCGTGACCAGCGATTTCGCGAGATGACCTTTCGGCAGGAATCCGGCTCGTCTCACGATATTCGCGCATTTGCGCCGCACGATCGGAATCTCCGCGGCGGACACGAAATACGCCGTGGATGTATAGAGACCGATGAAACGCCGCTCGCCGGTCACCTTGCCGTCAGGGCCGGTCATCTTGATGCCGACATAGTCCAGATAGCCCGGCCGGTGCACGGTAGCCCGCGAATTGGCCTTGGTCAGAAAGATCGGCGACGAACCGGAAATGATCTCGGCCGCGGCCGGCGGCAAGGGTGTGATCTCGGCGGCGCCGGCGGGCCGCAATGCATCGCGCAGAATGCCCAGACCCGAACCCGGCACCGCGCGCAGGCCGTAGCCGATATCGTGCTGCACCAGTTCGTAATCGCGCTGGCCGAGAAAGGTGAAATGATCGGCCACCATCCATTCGAGGAACGCGCGTGCTTCCAGACCTTCTGGTCCGCCCTCGCCGGCTTTCATGCCTTTGATCGTGACGCGCGCGAGTTCGACGATCTTCGGCCAGTCTTCGACGGCCGCCCGCACGTCGCGCAACACCTTGGCGATTTCGTCACGCAGCGCGTCGAGTTTTGCGGCATCGCCGCAACGGTCCACCTCGAAGTGGATGAACGAGGTCAACTGCGAGCGCGTATCGGTCGCTTCTTCGGCACCCTGGATCAGCCGCGCGATACTGCCGTCGGGCGCACGCCAGATGCGAAACACCGGATGCACGACGGAATGCAGCGCGAGGCCCTGCCGGTTGACCGCCATCGAGACGGAATCGACCAGAAACGGCATGTCGTCGTTGACGATCTCGATCACCGTGTGATCGGAGTGCCAGCCGTGCTGTTCGAGAATTGGGTTATAGACGCGCAGCCGTTCGGCGCCGGGCACGAAGCGTTGCGCCGTTTGCCAGTGCGCGAGCGCCGCGCCGTAGAGATCGGCAATCGAGCGGCTTTGCAGATCGTCGGCGTCGACGAAATCGTAGTAGTGCCGCAGAAAGGTCTCGACGACCTTGAAGGTTGGCTCGGGCAGGCGCCCTCGCGCAAATTCGACGACATCGTTCAGCAAGTGCGTGACGGCTTCTTCGTTCTTTGCTTGCATGATCAACTCCCCCGGCTGGGCGGCAATGGCGGGTATCGCTTGATACTCGCTTGATTCGCATGCATCGTCTGAAGGGGAATTATGCACCTGCCGACCGGCATGCGACGGATGACCGCACTTAGGTTATACCCGCTGCCGCTGAATGCGCCGCCACGGCGCGTCCGGCCGTTTAAAGCACGGCTCCCGGAACCGCGTGCTCCTGCGCGAGCCACGCGCGAACCTGTTCGCTGGTCCACGCCGGGTCGTCGTGCGGCAGGTCGTGGCCGGCCCACGGATGCTCGCAATGCAGGGCGCCCCACGCCGCCGCGAGCTTCGCCGAGCACACGGGGTCGACCAGTTTGTCGGCCCGCGAAGAAAGAATCAGCAACGGGCACTCCGGTCGCGCCGCGTCCGCAGTGAAACGTGCCGCGGCCCAGAGTTGCCGTAGTGCATTGCCACGGCTCACGGGCGCGCTGCGGCGAATGCGGCTCCAGGTGTCGAGATCGTCGCCCAGCGTTTCCACGTTGTTACACGTCAGCCGATGAATGCCGTGTTCCGCGCGCGGCGCGTCGCGCCAGTGCGCGGCCACGCCGAGCAGGTCCGGCCATGCCGAAGGGCGCAAGCGCTCCTGCATCTGGCTGAACGGCCGCATGCTCGTGTTGATCAGCACCAGCCGTTCGATCTCGTAGGGATGCCGCTGCGCCCAGTCTGTCGCCACCATGCCGCCGAGCGACATCGCCAGCACGCAGTACGGCCCGGGCATGCCGCTTTGCAGAGCAGCATTTCGCACGAAGCCGACCATGTCGGCGACCGTCGACGGCGCGCGCAAGTGCGTGAATTCGCCGTTGCCCGGCAGATCGAGCAGCAGCAGACGGCCGGGCGCGCCCATGTGAAGGGCCGATTCATTGACCGCGCCATGCAGCAAGCCGGGCAAGCGGCCCCAGTGGCGGATTTCACGCGTGAGTCCGCGTAGCAGGATCCACGTACTCATACGCTTTCCGGTTTGTACCAATGGTCGATCGCGCTTTGCAGCAATTGCTCGCGACGATTGCCTTGCGGCAGCCAGCGTTGCGACGAGAAGGCCGCACGCGCCAGAAAGTCGAGCAGGTTCGCATGACGCCGCAGCACCCGCGCCGTGCGATGCGCCTTCACCGGATTGAACATGCCCTGACGCGAAAACAACTGGCGCGGATTCTTCTTGATCCACAGCCAGGAGCCGAGTTCGAGGGTCATCGGCAGAAAGACGTTGGGCGCGGGCGTGCGGTCGTAAGCGAAGTCCCACAGATCGCCGTGCAACAGATATTGATGGCTCTGCGGTTCGAATGCGTAGCCATGGTGGGGATGCGCGCGTTCGAACATGGTCTTCAGCACGTACATTTCCGGCAAATGCGGCATCACTTTGCGGGTGCGTGCGTACGGAAACCAGATACTGTCGCTCCAGCCGTAGCCCGAATGGCAATCGAGCGCGATGCTCAATGGCCGCGTGGCCAGTTCGGTTTCGACCACCCGCAGGAGCGCGGAAGCCTCGGGTTCCATCGGCGCGCCCTCGCGGCCGCGATACCACGGCAGCCACGCGCCCACGCGCTGGCCGCCGGCGAGCAGCGGCACGCGTTCGTCGGCGTTCTGCGGCGCGTTGCGCATCAGGTCCACGCCGTTCGGGTTGGCGCGCGTGGCCGCCCACATTCCGCCCGGATTGACGATCGGCATAAAGATCAGACGAATCGACTGCAATTGGCGCACCAGCAGTTCGTCCCATTCGAGCCGCGCAAGCAGCGCGCGCATATAGTCGAGCACGAGTTGCGAGCCGATCCGCTCGAGCCCGTGAATGCCGGCAAAAAAGCCGATTGCCGGCGCTTGTGGATCGGTCGAACCGATGCTCGCGGTCTGAACGGCGAATGGCCGGCCGCGCACCGTCGTCTCGCAGACGGTGCGGATCGCGAAGCTCGCGCTGCCTTGCTCGAGGATCGTCCTGAGATCTTCGTACTCCGCAAAACTGTCGGGAAGGAAGCTCAGAGGCTGCATGACGATGTCGCGAGCAATTGCAAGGTTAATGGGGACGGCACGCCGATTCACGCAATATAGCCTGGCCGGGCGCCAACATGCTGAAGTGGCGAGGGCCGATGCGAATCATGTCACACCCATGTCATTTTCCATTCGAACGGATGACTCCAATTTGTCTTTCCGCCGACGCAAAAAAAGACACGAGAAGATATAGTCGTCTAGACGTTGCGATGCCTTCACTCAACCGTCACAGACGCTTTCTAGAATGAGCCCCACACATGCCGGCAGCGGCCGGATGCATCAAGGGGTATTCATGGAAGCAATTCGGGAAGCAATTCGTATCGAACGGTTGAGCAAGACGTTCAGCAACGGCCGCAAGGCGCTGGACGAAATCGATCTGCGCGTCGAACCGGGCGAAATGGTTGCGTTGATCGGCGCCTCCGGCTCGGGCAAGTCGACGCTGCTGCGCCATATCGCGGGCTTCACGGCGTCCGACGCGCAGCCGTCGCAGATCGCGATTCTGGGCCGGCCGATTCAGCAGAACGGCCGCATCGTGCGGGAAGTGCGCAGCATTCGCCGCGACATCGGCTTCGTATTTCAGCAATTCAATCTGGTGAACCGCCTCACCGTCGAAACCAATGTGCTGATCGGCGCGCTCGCGCGGCTGCCTTGGTGGCGCCGTCTCAGCGGCCGTTTTCCGCGCGCCGAGCGGGCGTTGTCGATGGCCGCGTTGAACGAAGTCGGCATCGGCGAACATGCGCGCGAACGCGCCGCCAATCTCTCCGGCGGGCAGCAGCAACGCGCGGCGCTCGCCCGTGCGCTGGTGCAGCGCGCGCGCATCGTGCTCGCCGATGAACCGATCGCCTCGCTCGACCCCGAGTCGTCACGCCGCGTGATGGAGATGCTGCGCACGCTGAACATCGAGCATCAACTCACGGTGCTGGTGTCGCTGCATCAGGTCGATATCGCGATGCAGTACTGCCCGCGCACGATCGCGCTGCGCCGCGGCAAGGTGGTCTACGACGGCCCCTCCGCCGCGCTCACACCGGCCCTGCTCAAGAAACTCTACGGCGACGATGCCCGCGAATTACTCGATGAATCCGCTCAAAGCGCGGACGATATCGACGCAAAAAATGCCGCCGGCGGTACTCCGCTTCAGAACGCCGCATCTGCTTCGACGCGCTACGCGTTCGCTCTCAATCCGGCGCACTCGAACTGAGCGCGCCCATTCAGTCTGTCAACTCAACCGGATCTCAAACAATGAAATTCCTGCGTTCATTGATCACGCTGGCCGTCGGCGCGGCCGCTTTTGCTGCTGTCTCCACCGCGCAAGCCGAAGACCTCAACCTCGGCATCATCTCGACCGATTCCTCCTCCGTGCTGAAACAGCGCTGGGAGCCGCTGATTCAGGACATGAACAAGCAGACCGGCCTGAACGTCAAGGCGTTCTTCGCGACGGACTACGCCGGCATCATCGAAGGCATGCGCTTTAACAAGGTCCAGGTCGGCTATTTCGGCAATGCGTCGGCGATCGAGGCGGTGGACCGCGCGCAAGGCGAAGTGTTCGCGAAGATCCAGTATGCGAACGGCGATGCCGGTTACTACTCGGTGCTGATCACGAACGTGAACAGCCGCTTCAAGACGCTCGACGACGTGTTCAAGAATACGAAGGACGTCACGCTCGGTTTCGGCGATCCGAACTCCACCTCGGGCACGCTGATTCCCGGCTACTACCTGTTCGCCAAGCACAACACGCCGGTCAACACTTCGTTCAAGACCATGCTGCCGTCAAGCCACGAAGCGAATCTGCTGGCAGTGGTGAACAACAAGATCGACATCGCGACCAACAATACCGAGATGCTCGACACGCTGAAGAAAGAACACCCGGACAAGTTCGCGCAAGTGCGTGTGCTGTGGAAGTCGCCGCTGATTCCGTCGGATCCGCTGGTGTGGCGCAAGGATCTGCCGCAAGCCACCAAGGACAAGCTGCGCAACTTTTTCCTGAACTACGCGAAGACCGATCCGCACGAAAAAGCGGTGATGGCGGCGATTACCGGTTACAGCGGCTTCGCGGCATCGTCGGATGCGCAGTTGCTGCCGATCCGTCAGGTCGCCTTGTACCAGCAGAAGCAGAAGATCGAGAGCGACGCGCATCTCTCCGATGACGATCGCAAGACCCAATTGGCCGCACTCGACGCGAAGCTGAGCGCGCTGAACACCGCGCAATCGAAGCAATGAACACAGTCGATCTGATCACGTCGCCGGCGCGTGCGAGCGAAGCGCTCGACGCCCAGGCGGCGCGTCATCCCGCGCCTGCTGCCGGCAAGCGTAGCTGGCTGTCGCTGCTCGGCTGGATCGCGCTGCTTGCGGTGTTGGGCGGCGCATGGCATAGCGCCGACATGCGTCCGCTGGACCTGCTCAGCGACTCCGGCAACATGGGCCAGTTCGCCAAGGACTTCTTTCCGCCCGACTTCACCGAATGGCGCAGCTATCTGCACGAGATGGTCGTGACGCTCTCGGTGGCGGTATGGGGCACCGCTCTTTCGCTCGTGTGCGCGGTGCCGTGCGGACTGATGTCGGCTCACAACATGGCGCCGATGTGGATCGTGCAGCCCATGCGCCGCATGATGGACGCGTGCCGCGCGATCAATGAAATGGTCTTCGCCATGCTGTTCATCGTCGCGGTCGGCCTCGGTCCTTTTGCCGGCGTGCTGGCGCTGTGGGTGCACACCACCGGCGTGCTCGCCAAGCTGTTCGCCGAAGCGGTCGAGGCCATCGATCCGCGTCCGGCCGAAGGCGTGCGCGCCACCGGCGCAACCAGTCTCGACGAAATCATCTACGGCGTGCTGCCGCAAGTGCTGCCGTTGTGGATTTCGTACGCGTTGTATCGCTTCGAATCCAACGTGCGCTCGGCGATGGTGGTCGGCATGGTCGGCGCGGGCGGTATCGGCGTGGTGCTGTACGAAGCGATCCGCTCGTTCAACTATGCGCAGACGGCCGCGGTGATGATCATGGTGATCGTGGTCGTGACGGTGATCGATCTCGCGTCCGCGTGGCTGCGTGAGCGCGTGACCTGAAGCTGGCGGCCTGATTGCCCGGCGGGAAGTTTGACGAAGCGCGGCTTCGTCTGCTTTCCGCCGCGCGCCGTTGCGCTAGCGGTTCGATTCGCATTCGCCGGTTTTCGCCCGCCTTCAGCGTCTTTTTGACGCCACAAATCGCCTCAATTTTCCAAATAAAACCCCTTCATTCGAGTCGTCCACTCCTCTATTCCGGCGTTCTGCTGGAATAATCACGGGCTCATGGCCCGGACCTGGGCCTTCGCTTCTCCTCTCCCCTGGTCTTCGATGGACACCTTTGTCGTTTTGCTGGTGCTGCTCTCCGCGCTGCTTCACGCAACGTGGAACGCGTTTCTCCATCTTTCCGAAGATCGCGTCTGGCTGCTCGGCATGATGGCGATTCCGTATCTCGTCGTGAGCGCGGTCGGCGTGGTCGTGCTGCCCATGCCGGCGCCGGCGGCGTGGCCGTACATCGTTGCATCGGTGGTGCTGGAATTCGGTTATCTGCTGGCGCTGATCCGCGCCTACAAGAGCGGCGACTTCGGGCAGATCTATCCGATTGCGCGCGGCCTTTCGCCGATGCTCGTGTTCGCCGGCGCATTGGTGTTCGCGCACGAAGCGCTCAAGCCGCTCGCGGCGATCGGTGTGGCGCTGGTGTCGATCGGCATCGTCTCGCTGGCGTTTCGCCGCGGCATGCGCTTTTCGGGCGAGAGCGTGCCTTTCGCACTTCTCACCGGCTTCTTCATCTCGGCATATTCGGTTGTCGACGGAATCGGCGCGCGCCTGGCGGGCAATGGCCTGAGCTACGTCATGTGGGTCTATCTGATCTGGAACATTCCGCAGTTTCTGCTCGCCTGGCGTTGGCGCGGCGGCGCCAAAGGGCTGTTCATCGGCCGCGCGGTGGTGCTCAAGGGCATGGCGGCGGGCGTGCTCGCGTTGAGCGCCTACTGCCTGATCATCGAGGCCTACCGCTATCTGCCGATTGCGATGGTCTCCGCGCTGCGCGAGATGAGCTCGATCTTCGCGGTGGTGATCGGCTGGCTGTTCATGGGGGAGAAGCTGACCAGACGGCGGATCGTTGCGTGCGCGCTGGTGACGCTGGGGGCGGTTTTGATACGGGTTTGAGTCAGCCCCCTCACGCGAACTCCGGCAACGTCGCATCGATCGCATCGGCGAGCGTGTTGAAAGCCGGCGCGATCTCCTCATCCGGCACGCACGCGTAGCCGATCAGCAAACCGGAGGGCGCCAGGCCCGGTTGCGCGTAATACCCCGACAACGGCCGCACGACGATATTGCGCTCCAGCGCGGCGGCCGCCACCCGCCGGTCATCGCTGCCATCGGGCAACTGCATCACGAGATGCAAACCGGCGTCGCCGCCCACCGCCGGCAATGCGTCGCCATAGCGGTGCGCCGCGGCGTCGAGCAGCGTCTGGCGGCGCTGTCCGTAGAGCGTGCGCATCTTGCGAATATGCGACGTGAAATGCCCTTCGGCGATGAACTCCGCGAGCATCGCCTGCTGCAGCAACTGCCCCTCGCGATACAGCTCGGCGCTCGCGGTGGCAAAGCTCTCCGCCAGCGCTTCCGGCACGACGAGGTAGCCGATGCGCAAACCCGGAAACAGCGTCTTGCCGAAGCTGCCAACGTAAATCACCTGCCCCGACGTATCCAGACCTTGCAGCGATGCCAGCGGCCGGCTGCCGTAGCGGTATTCGCTGTCGTAGTCGTCCTCGATGATCCAGCACTGGTTCTGCCGCGCGTATTCGAGCAACATGCGGCGCCGCGCGAGACTCATCACCATGCCGAGCGGATATTGGTGCGAAGGCGTGACGAGCATCAGCTTCGGCGGCTGCGCGAGGTCGTCGGCGGATGGATTGATGCCTTCCTCGTCGACGGCGATTGGCCGCGATTCCAGGCCGGACACGTGCAGCACGCTGCGCACGCCCCAATAACAGGGGTCTTCGGTCCAGATTACGTCGCCCGGATCGGACAGCAGGCGCACGGCAAGGTCGACCGACTGGTGAATCCCGGTCGTGATGATGATCTGCTCCGGCGTGCAGCGCACCGAGCGCGAGGTGCGCAGATAGTCGGCCAGCGCGTGCCGCAGCGAGGCCAGGCCGCCGCCCGGCGCATACGTCAGCAGGTCCGGGCGCAGCCGGCGCCAATACTTGTTGTGCAGGCGGCTCCAGACGCGCGCCGGAAACTTCGTGACGTCCGGCACGCCGGGCATGAACGCGCCCCACTGCCGCTTGGACACGCCCGCACCCGCGATCAGCCGCGCGCCGCGCGTGGAAAGCGCGCGCCGCGCCTGCAGCGGCGCCGGCTCGGGCCGCGCGGCGGGCGCTTCGGCATCGGGCACGCCGACAATCTCGTCCGGCGCACTGTCGGCGACGAACGTGCCGCGCCCGGTCGCCGAACTCACGTAGCCTTCCAGCACGAGTTGCTCATACACCTGCGTAACGGTATTGCGCCCAATGCCTAACTCCTGCGCCAGCAAACGCGACGACGGCACCTTGCTGCCCGGCGGCAATTCGCGCGACAGGATCGCCTGCTGCAACAGCCGGTGCAGTTGGCGATAGATCGGCTGGCCGTTGCCGCGGTCGAGGCGCTGGGCCAGCCAGTCGGACAAAACGCTTGCGCGCATGATTGGCTCCTACATTTTTATTGAAATGGCTCTGAAGTTAAGAGCCAAATCTCATTATAGTCATTGCATGTGCTGCGCTGTGGGTGCGGCGTCCGCAAAAACCGAGGAGCGAAGGAGATGACCATGAAGAACGCAGAACTGAAAAGCCGCAAAGACGCCGCCACGCCGCGCGGTGTCGGGGTGATGTGCGATTTCTACGCCGAGCGCGCTGAAAACGCCGAACTGTGGGATGTCGAAGGCCGCCGTTTCATCGACTTCGCCGCCGGTATCGCCGTATGCAATACGGGCCACCGCCATCCGAAGATCCTCGCCGCGATCCGCGACCAGCTCGATCACTTCACCCACACGGCGTATCAGATCGTGCCGTACGCGTCGTATGTCGAACTGGCTGAGAAGCTCAACGAGCGCGCGCCGGGCGACCATCCGAAGAAAACCGCGTTCTTCACGACCGGCGCCGAAGCCGTCGAAAACGCGATCAAGATCGCCCGCGCCGCGACCGGCCGCCCGGGCGTGATCGCCTTTACCGGCGGCTTCCACGGCCGCACGCTGATGGGCATGGCGCTCACCGGCAAGGTTGCGCCGTACAAGATCGGCTTTGGCCCCTTCCCGTCGGACGTGTTCCACGCGCCGTTCCCGAATCCGCTCCACGGCGTGACCACGGCCGACTCGCTGAAGGCCATCGAATTCCTCTTCAAGGCCGATATCGATCCGAAGCGCGTGGCCGCGATCATCTTCGAACCGGTTCAGGGCGAAGGCGGCTTCTATCCGGCGCCGGCCGAATTCGTGCGCGCCTTGCGCAAGCTGTGCAACGAGCACGGCATTCTGCTGATCGCCGACGAAGTCCAGACGGGTTTTGCGCGTACCGGCAAGCTGTTCGCCATGCATCACTACGACGTGGTGCCCGATCTGATGACGGTCGCCAAGAGCCTCGCCGGCGGCATGCCGCTGTCGGGCGTGATCGGCCGTGCGGAAGTGATGGACGCCGCAGCGCCCGGCGGGCTCGGCGGCACGTACGCGGGCAATCCTTTGGCGGTTGCCGCCGCGCATGCGGTGCTCGATATCATCGACGAAGAGAAGCTCTGCGAGCGCGCCACGGTGCTGGGTGACCGCGTCAAGGCCAAGCTGATCGCGCTGCAAAGCGACGTGCCGCAAATCGCCGACGTGCGCGGCCCCGGCGGCATGGTTGCGGTCGAGTTCTGCAAGGCAGGCGGCACGGAGCCGGATGCGGAGTTCACCAAGCGCGTGCAGACGCGCGCGCTCGAACGCGGCTTGCTGCTGCTGGTGTGCGGCGTCTACTCGAATGTGGTGCGTTTCCTGTTCCCGCTCACGATTCAGGACGCGGTCTTCGACGAAGCCATGGCGATTCTCGAAGACGTGGTCAAGGACAGCGTCACCGTTGCGGCCTAAGGATACATACATGACCACGTTGAGCTTGAAAGACCCATCACTTCTGAAGACCCGCGCGTACATCGCGGGCGAATGGCAAGGCGCCGACGACGGCACCACCTTCGAAGTGAAGAACCCCGCCACGGGCGAAACGATCGCGACGGTGCCGCGCATGGGCACGGCGGAAACCCGCCGCGCCATCGACACGGCCAATGCGGCCTGGCCAGCCTGGCGCGCCACGACCGCGAAGCAGCGCGCCGTGATCCTGCGCAAATGGCATGACCTGATGATGGAGAACGCCGACGATCTGGCGAAGATCCTCACCACGGAACAGGGCAAGCCGCTCGCCGAAGCCAAGGGCGAAATCCAGTACGCGGCGTCGTTCCTCGAATGGTTCGCGGAAGAAGGCAAGCGTGTAAACGGCGACACCATTCCGACGCCGGCCAACGACAAACGCATCGTCGTGACGAAGGAGCCGATCGGCGTCTGCGCGGCCATCACGCCGTGGAACTTCCCGGCCGCGATGATCACCCGCAAAGTCGGTCCGGCACTCGCGGCGGGCTGCCCGATCATCGTCAAACCGGCTGAAGCCACGCCGCTCTCGGCGCTCGCACTGGCTGTGCTGGCTGAACGCGCGGGTGTGCCGCGCGGCGTGTTCAACGTCGTGACCGGCGAGCCGAAAGCCATCGGCGCGGAAATGACGGGCAATCCGATCGTGCGCAAGCTGTCGTTCACCGGCTCGACGCCGGTCGGCCGTTTGCTCATGGCGCAGTGCGCGCCGACGGTCAAGAAGGTGTCGCTCGAACTCGGCGGCAATGCGCCGTTCATCGTATTCGACGACGCGGATCTGGACGCCGCGGTGGCCGGCGCGATTGCTTCGAAGTATCGCAATAGCGGCCAGACCTGCGTGTGCACGAACCGTTTCTATGTGCACGACAAGGTCTACGACGCGTTCGCCGAGAAACTGCGCGTCGCCGTCGAACAGCTCAAAGTTGGCCGCGGCACCGAAGACGGCGTCACGCAGGGTCCGCTAATCAACGAAGCGGCCGTGCTCAAGGTCGAATCGCATATCGAAGACGCGCTCGTCAAAGGCGCGCGCATCGTCACCGGCGGCAAGCGTCATGCGCTCGGCCACGGCTTCTTCGAGCCGACCGTGCTGGCGGATGTCACGCCGGCCATGAAGGTGGCGCGCGATGAAACCTTCGGGCCGCTCGCGCCGCTGTTCCGCTTCTCGTCGGATGAGGAAGTGATCCGTCTTGCCAACGACACCGAGTTCGGCCTCGCGTCGTATTTCTATAGCCGCGACATCGGCCGCGTCTGGCGTGTCGCCGAAGCGCTCGAGTACGGCATGGTCGGCATCAACACGGGCCTCATCTCGAACGAAGTCGCGCCGTTCGGCGGCGTCAAGCAATCGGGCCTGGGCCGCGAAGGCTCGCATTACGGCATCGACGATTACGTGGTCATCAAGTACATGTGCGTCGGCGGAATCTGAACGCAAAGCTTGAAGTAAGAAACGGCCGCGTCGGCATGTCCGGCGTGGCCGTTTCTTCGTTGGGTCGGCGGAAACTGACGCGCTGTGTGGTGACAACGCTTGCACTTCCGCCGGGAACCACAACGGATTCCTATTCTGCCGCGTCCTGTCGTTAAACTGCTGGCACAATTGCGGCTGTTGACCGCAGCGCACGCAGCCGAATAACGACCGTTAAATGAAACGCTTCGAAATGCTGGCCAACACCATGGCCGATGAAATTCGCTCGGGCAGCCGTCCGGTCGGCACCCGCATGCCATCTTTGCGGCACCTCACCACACAGCACGGCGTCAGCCAGTCCACCGTGTTTCGCGCCTACTACCTTCTCGAAGAGTGGGGTTTGATTCGAGCACGTGAACGCTCCGGCTACTATGTGGCGCCGGGCGCCGCGCTCAAGCAGCAACCGGCGCCCCGCCCTCAAATCGCGCTGGAATCCGCCAAGGTCGAGATCAGCGATCTTGTCTTCTCGGTGCTCGAAGTCGCGAAGCATCCCAACGTGGTTCCGTTCGGTTCGGCCTTTCCGTCGCCGCAGTTGTTTCCCCTTCAGCGTCTTGCCAGGTCGCTCGGGCATTCGAGCCGTCTGATCAGTCCGTGGAGCACCGTCGTCGATCTTCCGCCGGGCAATGAGCCATTGCGTCGCCAGATCTCGTTGCGTTACATGGGGATGGGCGTTGCTCAACCGATGGAGCAGCTTGTCGTCACCAATGGCGCGCTGGAAGCCCTGAACCTGTGTTTGATGGCCGTGACGCGTCCCGGCGACGTGGTCGCGATCGAATCGCCCGGTTTTTACGCGGCACTGCAGGCGATCGAGCGGCTCGATCTGCGAGCCGTGGAGATTCCAGTCGATCCCGTTTCGGGCATCGATTTGCAAGCGCTCTCGGATGCGCTCGACAAGCACCCGATCCGCGCATGCTGGTTCATGACCAACTATCAGAATCCGACCGGCGCGGCGATGCCGCAGGACAAGAAGAAAGCGCTGGTCGAACTGCTCGCCCGGCATGACGTGCCGCTCATCGAAGACGACGTGTACGGCGAACTGCATCATGCGGCGACCTACCCGCTGCCCGCCATCGCCTTCGACACAAAAGGGCTGGTGATGCACTGCAGTTCATTTTCAAAGACGCTCGCACCAGGATACCGCATTGGCTGGGTCGCGGCGGGACGTTTTGCCGAGAAGGTGCAGCGCCTGAAGTTGATGACCACGTTGTCGGCGAGCATTCCCGCCCAGGCAGCCATAGCGGACTATCTTCAGCACGGCGGGTACGACAAGCATCTGCGGAAACTGCGCGGCGCGTTCCGCAATCAGCTCGCCTCGATGGACACCGCGCTGCGCCGCTGCATGCCGTCCGATTCGCATTGGACGCTGCCGTCCGGCGGCTATTTTCTGTGGCTCCGGCTGCCGTCGCATGTCGACGCGATGCAGTTGCACCGCCTTGCGATAGAGAACGGCATCAGCATTGCGCCCGGTCCGATTTTCTCCGCGCGGCACGAATTCCGGAACCATATCCGGTTGAACTTCGGTCATCCGTGGAGCGACAGCACGGAAAACGCTGTCCTAACGCTGGGTTCGCTGCTCGATCAGGCGAGCCGATAAACCACGCTCTTCCCGCGAATGCACCGCAAGCCTCAATGCGCCACGTTGACCGCAAGCTTCGCGAGTGCAAACAGTGTCGCGCCGAATCCGGCAGCGAGGACTACCGCGACTAGCGGCAACAGGGGCAGCTTGACGCCCGCCATATCGGCCTGATGCGAGGCGCCACGGCGGATGCCGAAAAAACTCCACAGCACGATTCGCGTCATCTTCAAGAGGTTCATGGCATCACCTTCAAGGCAGGGTTGTTGTATCTCACGCGACAGTTTGAGCCCGTCAGGTCACGCAAAACAGTAGCAGTTGCGATCAATTCCAGCGCAGCAGTCTTGCGCGACCGACCGTCCGCCGGGGCGCCGGTTCACTCACCATCTGCTAGCGTGTTTTCAGTGGCATCTGCTGCTTTTCAGCGTCCACCATTGCCTCTATCGTTCGCCAGAAGCCCTCGGGGCAAGCGCGGCACAGCAGGTGCCGCCGATGCGACCACGGCTCCTTCCACGAAACCGACGCTCAGCCAGACTGCGCCATCTAGGGCGGTAGTCGCACCGGACCATGTACCAATACACCGAGTTTGACAAATCATTCGTGCGCAGCCGCGCTGCGCAGTTTCGCGACCAGATCGAACGCTGGCAGTCCGGCAAGCTGAGTGAGGACGACTTTCGTCCGCTGCGTCTTCAGAACGGCTGGTATGTGCAACGGCATGCGCCGATGCTGCGCGTGGCGATCCCATACGGAGAGTTGTCGAGCAGGCAGTTGCGCATGCTCGCCCGGATTGCGCGCGAATACGATGAACCGGAGGCCGAGGTCTACCGGCTCGCCAGCGAAGCGCAGCGTAAGCTCGGCACCGTCCGCTTGCCCACTAACTATGCGCATTTCACGACGCGCACCAACGTGCAGTTCAACTGGATTCCGCTCTCGAAGGCCGCGGACGTGATGGACTTGCTCGCCAGCGTCGACATGCATGGCATTCAGACGAGCGGCAACTGCATTCGCAACATTTCCTGCGACGAACGCGCGGGTGTCGCACCTGATGAAATTGCCGACCCGCGTCCGTTCGCCGAAATCATGCGGCAGTGGACGACCCTGCATCCCGAGTTCGCCTTCCTGCCGCGCAAGTTCAAGATCGCGGTCACCGGTGCGAGCGAAGACCGCGCCGCGACGGACTGGCATGACGTCGGCCTTCGTCTGCTGCGTAACGAGGCGGGCGAACTGGGATTTCGCGTCACGGTGGGCGGCGGGATGGGCCGCACTCCTGTTATCGGCACCGTGCTGCGTGAGTTTTTGCCGTGGCAGCACATCATGAATTACATCGAGGCGGTGGTGCGCGTCTACAACCAGTACGGCCGCCGCGACAATAAGTACAAGGCGCGCATCAAGATCCTGGTGAAGGCAGAAGGTCAACGTTACATCGACGGCGTCGAGGAAGAGTTCCGCCAGATCGTCGAGCTCGACGGCGGCCCTCACACTATTCCGCTGGCCGAACTCGAGCGCGTCAGCGCGTGCTTCGCTCTACCCCAACTGCCTTCCGTGGATGCGCCGGTCGACCTCGAAGCGATCGCAACGTCAAACGACGTGGCCCTCGAGACGCCGCAATTCGAGCGCTGGCTCGAGCGCAATGTCGCGCCGCACAGGAACCAGCGCTTGCGGATTGTCACGCTGTCGTTCAAACGCCTTCTGCAAGCGCCCGGCGACGCATCGGCGCAACAGCTCGACCGCGTAGCCGACCTGGCCGAGCGGTTCTCGGCGGGCGAAGCGCGTGTCACGCACACGCAGAATGTCGTGCTGCCCTGGGTGCATGTCAACGACCTCCTGCCGCTCTGGGAAGCCGCGCGCGAGGCAGGACTCGCAAGCGCCAACGTGAATTTGCTGACGGACATGATCGCTTGCCCGGGTGGCGATTTCTGTGCGCTCGCCAATGCCCGCTCCATTCCGGTTGCTGAGGCCATTACCGAGCGCTATCAGGATCTGGACGAACTCAACGATATCGGCGAAATCGATCTGCATATCAGCGGCTGCATCAATTCGTGCGGCCATCACCATAGCGGGCATATTGGCATCCTCGGTGTCGACAAGGATGGCAAGGAGTGGTACCAGGTGACGTTGGGCGGCTCGGACGGTTCGAGCGCCAGTGGCCGCGCGCAAGCGGGCAAGGTCATCGGCCCGTCGTTTTCCGCCGTCGAGGTGCCCGAGGTCATCGACGCGCTGCTGTCCGCTTACCTCGACATGCGAGCGACGGTTGGCGAGAGGCGCGAGTCGTTCATCGAAACGGTTCGACGGGCAGGCATCGAACCGTTCAGGACAGCCGCGGATCGCGTGCGCACGCTCATGGAGAAAACGGCATGAACGGCATGACACGTATCAGGCTGCTCACGTTGCCCGAGCATGCATCGGACCCGTCCCGGCAGGTTGTCTCTCTGACAAACGACGCGGACCCGGCCGAGCAAAAAGACGCAATCGCGACTGCTGCGCGCGTGGAGTTGCACTTCCCTAGTTTCACCGACGGTCGGGCATACAGCCAGGCGTATCTCCTGCGCCGCCGCTTGGGTTTCAAAGGCGATCTGCGAGCAACAGGCGACGTGCTCGTCGATCAGTTGATTCAGATGGAGCGAACCGGCTTCTCAAGTGCGGTACTCAAAGACGGTGTCGATCCAGAGGACGCGCAGCGCCAACTCGACCGCTTCCCGGCGTTTTATCAGGGCGATGTTATTCACGATGCGCCCTTTGTGCGACCAGGTGCCGGGAACAAGGATGAGTGACGGTGCAAGAGACATGCGGGTGGTATCTACAAGCACCGCAATATCTGGGGACTACTGCGTAAAGCAAGTCGTGTCGCGAGATGGTGAATCGCCGCCAGATGCATTTTCGGGAGTTTGTCCGTCCCGACTCGCTCTCGCACGCCTCGGTCAAAAGTGGACCGTATTGGCGATGATCGCATTGCGTGAGAAGCCTCTGCGCTTTGCCGAGATCAGACGTCGATTAGACGGTGTCTCCGACAAAATGCTTTCTCAGACGCTGAGATCGATGGAAAGAGATGGGCTTGTCGAGCGATACGTCGACGACCAGCATCCGGCGCGTATCGAGTATCGCTTAAGTCCGCTCGCTCGCACCGTGCTGCCGATCGTCACCGAGTTGAAGCGATGGGCCGAATGTTCCATCGACTCCATCGAGGCCAGTAATCACGCGTATGACCATAAGATCGGACGGTCCACGTGTCAGGCCGTTTCATAGGCGCCGGACATATCACGGTTGGCATGCCAATCAATCCAGCGCCCTGCTACAGCAACTACACACTACGCGATCGATTAACGACCGTAATTCACAACCGGAGCCGAGTACGAACTGTTCGTCGTGTCCGAACCGCCGCCTGCCTGCGACGAACCATTGGTGGCCGAACCGTAACCGCTCGTCTGAGCAGCGCTCTTTTGTGCGGCGACACGTGCTTCAGCAGCCTGAATGTTCGCCGGATAATCTTCGTCGTTTGCGGTGCCCGGGTTGTAGCCCGCCTTTTCCAGCTGGATCAGTTCCGCACGCACCTGAGCGCGCGTAACCGGCTGATTCGATTGAGCAAAAGCGGCGAGCGGAGCGGAAATGAGAGCGGCGATAACAACAGCTTCGATCAGGGATTTCATGATACCTACCTCCAGAGATTGTTTTTTGCCATGCTGCGAACCTGTGTCCGCAGCGTATGGATACAGTCTAGGAGTCAATGTATATAGGGTAAACCCCAAATCACCTAATTCACTGTTGCGACAATCGCGCTAATTGGGGTGCGGCAGCGAGGTTTCGGACCTGTGACGGCGCCAGTTCACCAGCATTTCGGCCGCCCGTCGCCTGCCGGTCGCTTCGCGGACTCGCGCCGAAACGTGCGCGATACGTCCGCGAAAAATGCGAGGGCGACTCGAACCCGCACGCCACGCAAATCGACGTAATCGACATGTCGGTCTGTTGCAGCAACTCGCGCGCACGCGTGAGGCGCAACTGCAGATAGAAATGCGTCGGCGTGTCCTTCAGCGAGGCACAGAACAACCGCTCCAGTTGCCGGCGCGTCACGCCGATTTCCTGCGCGAGTTGGTCCGGAGCGAGCGGCTCCTCCATGTGCTGTTCCATCACGCCGATCACCTGAATCAGCTTGCGGTTGTGCACGCCGTAACGCGCCGCGATCTCCATGCGCTGATGGTCCGAGCGCTGCCGGATACGGCTCACCACGAATTGCTCCGAAACGGCGGAGGCCAGCGCGGCGCCATGCTCGCGGCCGATCAGGTCGAGCATCATGTCGATCGACGCCGTGCCGCCCGCACACGTAATGCGGCGCGCGCCGATCTCGAACAGTTCCTGGCTCGCATCGAGCGACGGATAGCGCTCGCGGAACGCCGACAGCGCTTCCCAATGCACGGTCACACTGTCCGCGCCGCCGAGCAGCCCGGCTTCCGCGAGCACGAAACTGCCGGTGTCGATCCCACCGAGCGTCGTACCCGCGCGCTCGAGGCGCTTCAGACAATCACCCAACGCGCGCGTGTAGCAGGCGAGCGGCTCGAAGCCCGCGACGACAAAGAGCGTCCGCGCCGCGTCGATGTCGCCGATGGCGGCATCCGCGTTGATCGAAATGCCGTTGCTGGCGGCCACCGGCGCGCCGTCGAGACTCAGAATGCGCCAGCGGTACAGGTCGCCGCGAAAGCGGTTCGCCACGCGCAACGGCTCCACCGCCGACATGAAACCGATCGCCGAAAAGCCCGGCAGCAACAGGAACGACATATCTTCGGGCATCGTACTCAGACTCGATCAGGAGACAAAAAACGCGGGCGCGGGCGGTTCCCGGCGAGCGTAGCAAGCAGCGGCCGGCCCGGCAAGGCACGCCAAAATTCGCGCTTGACTCGATGTTGCATCGCAAGGCGGGCGACGCAGGTTTTCCCTCATTGTCGCGTGGAAGCAAGAACGGGTCGCTGACGGTCGCTTTGGTTGGAATATGGGGCATTAACGTTACGTCATTCGTGCAGTTCAGGCATCACAGGCCCTATCGCATGTCCGGGGGCCGCTTCGCCTGGTTTTGTTTGCTCAGGCGAAGCGGCCCGGTTCGAAACACGCTATCACCCGTGTCAGAAGAGGGAACGCCATGAAGTTACGCATCAAAGCCCTGCTCGCCCATCTTGCGTGCGTCGCGGCCGCCGCCGTTACCGCGCTACCGGCGTTCGCTCAGGATCCCGCTGCCTGCCGCGCGGTGCATTTCGCCGACATCGGCTGGACCGATATCACCTCGACCACCGCGCTCGCGTCGACCGTGTTCGAAGGACTCGGCTATCAGCCGGTGACGACGGTCGCCTCCGTGCCCATCTCGTTCGCCGGCCTGAAGAGCAAACAGCTCGACGTGTCGCTCGGCTACTGGTGGCCGGTGCAGGAAAAGGCGATCGCACCGTTCGTCGATTCGAAATCGATCCAGGTGCTGCAGCCACCTAACCTCACCGGCGCCAAGGCCACGTTCGCCGTGCCGAGCTATGAATACGACGCGGGCCTGAAGACTTTCGCCGACATCGCCAAACACCGCGATCAGCTCGACGGCAAGATCTACGGCATCGAACCCGGCAGCAGCGCGAACGCGGCGATCCTGAAGATGATCGCCAACAATCAGTTCGGCCTCGGCGGCTTCAAGCTGATCGAATCGAGTGAAGCGGGCATGCTGGTCTCGGTCGATCGCGCGATCCGCGAGAAGAAATGGGTGGTCTTTCTGGGTTGGGAACCTCATCCGATGAACATCCAGATCGACATGAAATATCTCACCGGCAGCGATGGCGTATTCGGCCCGAACGACGGCGAAGCACGCGTTTATACGCTGACGTCCCCCGACTTTCTGACGCGCTGCCCGAACGCCGGCAAGCTCGTGAGCAATCTGCGCTTTTCGACGCAGCTCGAAAACGTGGTGATGCAATCGGTCATGAACAAGGAAAAGCCCGCCGATGCCGCCAAGGCGTATCTGAAGAAAAACCCGCAAGTACTCGATGCCTGGCTTGCCGGCGTGAAGACCTACGACGGCAAGGAAGGCTTGCCCGCGGTCAAGGCCTATCTGGGTCTCTGATCCCGAGCGTTGCGCATTTCATCCACAGGAACCAGTTCGCATGAATCATGAAGTCATCGTGACCTGCGCGGTCACCGGCGCAGGCGATACCGTCGGCAAGCATCCGGCCATTCCCGTCACGCCGAAGCAGATTGCCGAGGCCGCCATCGAAGCCGCGAAGGCCGGCGCCACCGTTGCGCATTGCCATGTGCGCGATCCGAAAACGGGACGCGGCAGCCGCGATCCGCACCTGTATCGCGAGGTGGTCGACCGGATTCGCTCGTCGGGCACGGACGTGATCATCAACCTGACGGCCGGCATGGGCGGCGATCTGGAGATCGGTCCCGGCGAAGACCCGATGCGCTTCGGCGCGAACACGGATCTGGTCGGGGGTCTCACGCGCCTCGCGCATGTCGAGGAATTGCTGCCGGAAATCTGCACGCTCGATTGCGGCACGCTCAATTTCGGCGACGGCGACTACATCTATGTATCGACGCCCGCGCAATTGCGAGCCGGCGCGCAGCGTATCCAGAAACTCGGCGTCAAGCCTGAGTTGGAGATCTTCGATACCGGCCATTTGTGGTTCGCCAAACAATTGCTCAAGGAAGGTCTGCTCGACGCGCCGCCGCTGTTTCAGATTTGCCTTGGCATTCCCTGGGGTGCGCCCGCCGACACCACGACCATGAAAGCGATGGCCGACAACCTGCCGCCCGGCGCGCAATGGGCCGGCTTCGGCATCGGCCGCATGCAGATGCCGATGGTCGCCCAGGCGATGCTGCTCGGCGGCCACGTGCGCGTCGGCCTCGAAGACAACATCTGGCTCGACAAAGGTGTGCCCGCAACGAACGGCACGCTGGTGCAACGCGCGGTGGAAATCATCGAACGGCTCGGCGCACGCGCGCTGACGCCCGCCGAAGGACGCCGCAAGCTCGGTCTGCCCGCGCGTGGCGAGCGTCAATTGGAGCGGCGCGCGGTGGGACAGTACGCTTAGTCGATTGCGAGAGTCGCACCGCGCGTTCGATGCAACGCGCTTCTTTCTGAACCAGACAACACACAGGCAAAAAGGAAACGTCAGCAATGGCAGTGATCGTCGATATCAAAACATTCGCGGCAATCGGCGTGGGCGTGATCGGCAGCGGCTGGGTGGCGCGCGCGCTCGCGCACGGGCTCGATGTCATCGCGTGGGATCCCGCGCCGGGCGCCGAGAAGCAGTTGCGCGAGAACGTCGCGAACGCATGGCCGGCGCTGCTGCGCGTGGGGCTTGCCGAGGGTGCGTCGCCCGAGCGATTGCGCTTCGTCGATACGATCGAGGCCTGCGTCGGACAGGCGGATTTCATTCAGGAAAGCGCGCCTGAGCGCGAGGAGTTGAAGCTCGCCTTGCACGAGCAGATCAGCCGCGCGGCGAAACCGGATGCGATCATCGCTTCGTCGACGTCGGGTCTGTTACCGAGCGATTTTTACGCGCGGGCGGTGAATCCGCAGCGTTGCATCGTCGGGCATCCGTTCAATCCGGTGTATCTGCTGCCGCTCGTCGAAGTGCTGGGCGGCGAAAGCACCGCGCCGGAAACCATCGACGCCGCGCTGCGGGTGTATCGTGCGCTGTCGATGCGGCCGCTGCGCGTTCGCAAGGAAGTGCCGGGCTTTATCGCCGACCGCCTGCTCGAAGCGCTGTGGCGCGAGGCATTGCATCTGGTCAACGAAGGCGTCGCGACCACCGGCGAAATCGACGACGCGATCCGCTTCGGCGCGGGCATCCGCTGGTCGTTCATGGGCACGTTCCTGACGTACACGCTGGCGGGCGGCGATGCGGGCATGCGCCACTTCATGCAGCAATTCGGACCCGCGCTGGAGCTGCCCTGGACTAAACTGGTAGCACCGAAACTGACGGACGAGCTGATCGACCGGGTCGTAGACGGCACGGCCGAGCAGGTCGGGCCGCGGTCGATCAAACAGCTCGAACGTTACCGCGACGATTGCATTACGAGCGTGCTGGCGGCGATTGCGGAGGCGAAGGCGCGGCATGGAATGCTGCCGGCTGACTGAGGGGGACCGCGCGGAAGGACCGGAAGGCGCGCAAGGACCAAAGAGCACGGAAACGGCGGAAGGGCCGCGCGTACTCAAGGGCGCGGAAGCCACAGATGGCGCGCCACCCGCGCTAAGCGTCAGCGACGCATGACCCCGCCCCCAGCCACCGCCATTGAAACGAATAACGGAGACGATTGCCGATGCCGCAACCCGCAGCCCTGCCTAGCTATCGCGACACGGTGCGCGCCGAATGGGTCGATTACAACGGCCATTTGCGCGACGCGTTCTACATGCTGATCTTCAGCTTCGCGACTGACGTCCTGATCGACCTGATCGGTTTGCCGGACGCAGTGCGCAAAGAACGCCAGCGTTCGATCTACACGCTCGAAGCGCATATCAACTATCTGCACGAGATCAAGGAAGGCGCGCAAGTGCGCGTCGACATGCGCTTGCTCGGGCACGATGCGAAACGGCTGCATCTGTACCTCGAGATGTTTGCCGACGATGGCGACGAACCGGTGGCAGCAGGCGAACAGATGTTGCTGCACGTGGATACCAGCGGCCCGCGCGCCGCCGCATTCGATCCGGACGTCGCGGCGCACGTGCGGGCATTGGCCGACGCGCATGCCGCATTGCCGCCCGCCGCGTTTGCCGGCCGCGTGATCGGCTTGCCCGCGAGGACAAAGCCCATTGGGAGTGGACATGCTTGAGCCAGAGATTGCCGCGTTCATCGAAAGAACCGCCGCGATTTATCCGGGGCATTCGACTTCGTTGACGCCGGCTGAACAGCGCAAGATTTACGACCGCTACGCCGCGGCACTCACGCCTGCGTTGCCGGATGAAGTCGTGACGCAGGACGCCGAATTCCAAACCGGCGCGGGCCATTCGATCGCGCTGCGGCTGTACCGCAACCGTGCAAGGCATCAGGAGGCGTCGCGTGGCGCCGTGCTGTATTTTCACGGCGGCGGCTTCGTGCTCGGCTCGCTGGACAGCCATCAGATCGTGACCGCGCGCCTTGCCGCGGACACCGGTCTCGATGTGATCGCAGTCGACTACCGGCTAGCCCCCGAACACCCCGCGCCGGCCGCGCACGACGATTGCATGGAGGTCACGCTCGCCGCTTTGGCAGGGCGCTTGCCGTTCGATCTGCATGCCGGCGCGCCGCTGCAACTGGCAGGCGACAGCGCCGGCGCCACGCTCGCAGCCAGCGCGGCGATGCGGCTGCGCGACGAGGCCATTCAAGGCGTAAGCGGCCTCGCTCTCGTCTATCCGATGCTCGGCACCGAACCGCAACTGCCCGCACGCGAAACCGAAGCGCAGGCGCCGATGCTCAAGCTGGCCGACGTTCATGCGTTCCGCGATCACTATTGGGGCACCCATCCGCCCTACCCCGCGTGGACGATCCCTCTCGATGCGACGCGCTACGACCGCCTGCCGCCGACGCTGGCGATCGGCGTCGAACATGATCCGTTGAGGGACGACGCGCGCGTGTTTGTCGAGCGTATCAACGCGGCCGGTGGCGAGGCGCGGCTCCTGATCGGCGCCGGGCTCGTGCACGGATGCTGGCGCGCCATCGAATCGAGCCCCGGCGTCCAGAGGTTCCACGAAGAGGTATGCCGTTTTCTGTCCACCCATGCGACGCCGGCGTCGTCCGCGGCTCATTAATTCGAGTTCAGGCCACCCGATAGTCGGTCGCAACGGCCACCGCTTTCAACTCATGGACTATCAGTTTGGACGGCGGCGTGGCGAGCGTGCGGGCGCCTTGCGCAGTGCGCGATCGGCGGGCGTGTCCGGTGCCGGCAACCGCACGGTGAAGGTCGTGTGAATGCCTCGTATCGAACTGCACTCGATGCTCCCGCCCAGCAGCTCCGTCGCGCGCCGGCAGAACGCGAGTCCCATGCCAGCGCCACTGCCATGCCGCTTAGTGGTGAAGAAGGCGTCGAAGATATACGGCAGGACATCAGGCGCGATGCCCGGTCCGGTGTCGCGGAATTGCAGCACGCAGAAGTCCTGATCCTGAACGGCGCTGATCGTGATCTCGCCATCGCCACCCACGCGAATGGCATGCAACGCGTTTTTCAGCAGGTTGAACAGCACGTAAACCACGACCGTATCCGAGCCCGAAAAAGACATGGCGGGATCGATGGGTATCACCGTGACACGCTCACGCTCGCCGCCGCTGAACGGATACCGCTCCAGCGCCGACATCACGCACTGGTGCACGGAATGCCGGCTGAAGCCGCCGCGGTCCAGTCGATCGAGCGTGAAAGACGCGAGCGCCATTTCGACCATCGCGCTGGTGCCGGAGACTTCGCGCCGGATCGCCGTCGCAAGCTGGCCGATGCGCTCGGATTGTCCGGACTCGTCGTGATCGTCATACAGCCCATGCGTAACGGCCGTCCGGTAGCCCTTGAACACGTGGCCCCATACGCTGGCGATTTCGTCGGCGTGCATGCCGATGGTCGCGAGCGGCGTCGAGATCTCGTGCGCGATGGTCGCCGCCACGGCATACGGGTGAATCAGGTGATACCGGACGATGGTGATCGCCAGCAGCCCAAGGCTCAGGCCGATGAACAGGACGCCCGGCGGATAGAACCCGAAGCCGTAGTTGACCGCGTAATCCATCGCGGCAAACGAGTACAGGCAAAGGCTCGCCAGGCACAGATCGAAACGCCGGCGCGCGTCGCCCTCCGCCTTCTGGCGCGCGGCGAGCAGAAGCTGCGCGCTGCGCCCGGCCAGCAAGACGGTTTGCACGACATGCACGGGATGCAGCGGCCCCGCGACCGGATAGTAGCCGAAGAAGAAGTGCTGATAGCCGGCCACCACTTCGTTACCGGGCAGCAGTATCGCGAGAACGAAACACAGACCGTACGACGCGAGCAATATCGGCCGCTCACGGCGCTGCGCCGCCACCTCCGTCACGAAGTGGTAGAACGTTGTCGGCAGAAAGAGAATGAAGAGATAGCCGAATCTGACCAGCAGGTCCGCGGTCTGCGGGTTTTCAGTCTGAAACAGCAGCGTCCATGCGCCTTGCCAGGCGAAGGTCGCGACGCACATCAGGATGAACGGCGTGAATAGACGCGTCGCGCCCTGCGTAATCAGAACGTACAGTGCGAACACCACGAACATCGCGGACACGAAGGCAGGCGGAATGGCGTACATGTGGCTCAACGTGTCGGCAAACTTTAGCGGGTCCGCTCATTCCGCCATTGCGCGAAGGTCACGAGGTCGAGGCCCACGTCGGCCCTGTCGATCGGGGTCCAGCAATAGAAAACGTCATCCCAGCCCGGAATGGTCCGCGGCGTCAGCGTCCTGACGGTCATGCCGGAGCGATACGCCAGGTTCGGCCAGAAGATCGGCATCACCTCGCGCACCGCCATTTGCTTCAGGAGTTCGGCCGGGCCGTCCTCGTCCGCGACGATTTCGCCTTGGGAAATCCAGTCGTTCTCAGCCCACGCGACGAAAACGCTCGGGTTGCCGGCGCGATCGAACATCAGAATGGCGTCCTGTTCCGGGCGCCAGTAGTACTCGACGATACCGTTCGCGGCCACCACCTCGTCGATGACCTTGCGCGTTCGCGAGTCGCAATACGTCATGCCGTTCTCGCCCAAGGCCAGCCAGCCGCCTTCCGAACAATGCCGGATTTTGGCGTCCTTCAGGAAATGGGCCAGCCGGTTAGCGGAGTCGGTATCCGTCTTTCTCAGGTATAAATCGACGATTCCCGCGTTAAAGGCTTTGACTGCGACGGTTTCGTCCGCGACTCCGGTCAGCAGCACTTTCGCGCAGCGCAGATTGGAGATGGACGAGAGGAATTCCACGCCGTTCATGCCGGGCATGTCGAAATCCACGACCACCGCTGCTACTTCCGCGAAACGGGAGCGGCGGGCCAGGATGTCCCGTTCCGCGGCGGTTTCCATGTAGCGCTCAAAACCCGTCTCGCTCACGCATGCCGACGCCGGCGCGAACTCCAGCGAATTTTCGCGAGCATGCTGACGGATGAAGGCAAGCGCGGTTTGCGGCCGCGTAAAAAACAGATTGGTGGCGGTGTCCGGAAAGAAACGCCGCAGGGCGTCGAGGTAGCTGTCGTTGTCATCCACGAAAACAACCGTCGACGGATAGATAACAGGTGGTCGGATAAAATTGTTCATATTTTCACGTGGTTCGTCACGCCCCCGCTGGAGGACAACCGCGGCAGGCCGCCCGCCGTAGGGTCACAGCAACCCGCACGGCAGCGCCCTATTTGCCGCCTCCGGTTCCCGCATGTTCGCATATGGAACATTCCGGCGCGCCTCGGACCTGCTTATAGGCAGAATTCTCTCACGCCGGTCGCCAAGGCGGTTTTCCGCTGAACAATATAGTACAGGGCCTTGACACCGATCGTGCGAACTCGCCACGGCGATCAACGGCAGCGCTTATGCGTTCTGGGAATCCGCGATAAAGAGCCGCCCTTTACGGCCGCGACGCAACCTCGTCCAGATGCTCCAGCAGATCGGCGGGATCGTCGTAGACCCGCAGTGCGCCCGCCCGTTCGAGTTCCTCCGTGCCGTACCCGCCCGACAGCAAGCCCACACCCAGCGCACGACAGCGCCGCGCCGCGAGCATGTCCCAGATGCTGTCGCCGACCACGACCGTGTTTTCGACCGGCACGCCGAGCCGCCCGGCCGCGGCGATGAACAGATCCGGATCCGGCTTTGCATATTTGACGTCGTCGCGCGTCACGACCACCGCCTTCGCGGGATCGACACCCAGCGCCTCCAGATTGAGCGCCGCCGTCTCCATGCGGCCGCTCGTCGCCACGGCCCACGGCGTTCCGGCTTGCGTCAGCGCGTCGAGCAAGGCCCGCGCGCCCGGCAGCGGACATACCTGCGCGCGCAATCGCTGATAGGCCGCGGCGTGAGCATGACGAAGACGCTCCACCCGCTCGGCGCTGATTTCACCGTGCGTTTCCCGCAGAAGCTGATTGGTGAAGAGCCCGCCGCTCATGCCGATCTTGCGGTGAATTCGCCAGACCGACAAAGGAATGCCTTCGCTGTCGAGCGCTTCTTTCCAGGCCAGCACGTGCTGGTAGACGCTGTCGACCAGCGTTCCGTCGAGATCGAAAAGGAAAGAGGTCTGGATCCGCATGGTGTGCTCCTGTTGATGACTCCGTTCGCCAATATGCCATGTCCCGGGGTTCGCCGGTCGCGCGAATCCGGCCTCGATTCCCTTGACCCTCACGTAGCGTAAGGTTCTAACCTCCAAGGTGCACACTGACCGGAGGCTCGAATGCTGTTGAAAGTGGGAGAACTTGCGAAGCGCAGCGGACTGACCGTCCGCACGCTTCACCACTACGACGCAATCGGACTGCTCACAGCTTCGGCACGTGCTGAGAACGGCTACCGGCTCTACGACCGCAACGACGTCGCCCGGCTTCATCAGATCCAGGCGCTGCGCCGTTTCGGACTCGCGCTCGCCGAGATTCACACCTGCCTGACGCAACCGGAGACGCCGCTGGTGTCGATCGTCGCGCGGCAGATCGCCATGCTCGACAGCCAGATTGCCCAGGCGAAGCGCTTGCGCGAACGCCTCGTCGACCTGCACGGCGTGTTGCTTGACGGCAAGGAACCGGAGCTGACCGATTGGCTTATCACGTTGGAGTTGATGACCATGTACGACAAGTATTTCTCCGAAGACGAACTCGCACGCATGCCGATGTACCGCAATAGCCAGACGCCGAACCCGGAATGGACCGAACTCATCGGCCAGGTCCGCACCTTGATGGACAGCGGCGCGCCACCCGAGGGCGACGAGGCGCGCGCCTTGTCGATGCGCTGGATGACGATGCTCGTGCGCGACACGAATGGCGACGCGCGCCTGCTCGCCAAGCTGAATCTGATGCACGACAACGAACCGTCGATGCAGACGCACGTCGGTATTTCGACGCAGTTGCGCGACTACGCGCTGCGCGCCTTTAGCGAAACCAAGCTGCTGATCTACGAGAAGTATCTGTCGCCCGAGGAGATTCGCTTCATGCGCGCCAATTACGGCAAGCGCGCGATGGAATGGCCGCAACTGATGGCCGACGTGCGCGATGCGATCGACGCGGGCGTCGGACCGCAGACATCGCGAGCGCGCGAGCTTGCGCTTCGCTGGCTCGAACTTTTCAGAAGCTACGCGGGCGACGATCCACGTACGCAAGCCAAGTTCCGCCATGCGCTGCAAACGGAGCCGGAGTTGATAGCCGGCACATGGGCGGATGAAACGCTGCTCGCTTTCATCCGCGAGGCGATGGCGAACGTTGCGCAGCCGCTTTGATGTGACGAGCGGCTTCCCGTCGATTTCGGCCGGCCGGGAGTTCAGTGGTCTGAACTGGGTCGATTCTCGCGCTGTGCTGTTCATGCTAGCCTCGTGACTTCCAATTACAGGACGTCGCATGAACACACGTCGATTGCGCCTTCATGGCCTGACCCGGCGACGCACGATCGCGATGCTTGCCGCGTTATTGACCATTTCGACCAGCCTGAATCACTCTTCCCTCGCGCAGACTGAGAACACGACTAGCGTCGAGTATTCCGGCTCAGTCGGCGAAGCGAAGGTCGGCATGACGCTCGTGCTGCATGGGAAGGTGGTCGGCAAAGGGCATTACTTCTACTACCGCTACCTCAAGGACATTGCACTGACCGGCCAAAAGTCCGGCAGCGATCTGACGTTGCAGGAAGCGAACGGCACGTTCAACCTGCACTTCGTGGGCAATGGATCGAACGGCGCCCAGCCACTCGATTTTTCCAATAGCGTGGGCCTTGCCGGCAGTTGGACTGGCGGCGGAAAGACCTTGCCGGTCAAATTCACTCTCGAAGGAATGTCATTCGCAGATGCGAATGCCGGACACCGCTACGGGATGATCACCGACGAAACGGACGACGCATTCGAAGCACGCGCTCAGGGCTTCTATTTCGCCGCTTTGAAAGGCGACCCGAAGCAGGCGGCGCGTTTCGTGCACTTTCCGCTGCGTGTGAACTGGAGCGCGACACATCACGAGATGATAGGTTCGGCGAATCAGCTTGCCGCCGACTGGAATCGCATCTTCACGCCCAAGTATCTTGCGGCGCTACGTGACGCCGTTCCGCACGATATGCCGGTGATCAAGAGCCAGTACGCGATGCTCGGCGCCGGGCTCGCTTTCTTTACGGATAAGGGTGTCGAGGTTTTGAATGCGCAGCGGTAGGCGTTGCGCAGGGTAGAGAATCTTGCAGCGCGTGCCGCTCTCTCCGTCTTTACGCGCGGCGAGCGCGGTCGGACTTCATGGTTACGATCGACGTCGGCGCGCAATGACTAAAGGGTGCCGTCGCCGACCTGACCGTGATGCGTAATCGACGCGCCGCCATTTCGGCGGCGCGTCGATCGTTTTCAGCGCTTATTGGACTGCTTATTAGCGCGCTAGTTGAGCCGCTTATTGGCCCGTGTAACCGAGCGGAACAGTCGCATTGGCCTTGGCAACCGTGGCGTTGTTCGACACGATGTACTGCGGCACTTCGGTGAGGGTCAGCGCGACCTGGCCGTTGGTGTAGGCAACCGTGCTGACATTGCCGTAACCATCGATCTTCGTCACATTGCCCGACGTGCCAGCGTTGTCGACCTGCAGCGAATAGCTGGTCGAATAGCTCTGGCTATACGTGCCGTTGCTCGTCGGCCACTGCGCGTTGTTGTGCGTCCACGCCGCGGTCACGACCTTGCCGTTGCCCAGTTGCTGGAACCCGTACGCAAAGACTCCGGCAGGCGCGCTCTTGATGCGGCCCAGGGTATTCGTGCCGTCGAGAACACGCGTCATCGTTGCGAAGGCCATCGCTTCAGGCTTCGGCGAAAGGTTCGTCGCACCGAACGCGCCTTGTGCGTTGTTCAGGTCGAAGAACGAGCCGTATCCCACTTCGCCCGGATAGTCGGGACCGTAGAACAGAGTCGTGACCTGTGCACCGCCGCCCAGCACGATGATATGCGCCCGCACGCCGACCGCCGCATGCGCGAACAACTGGTTCTGCGACGGCACATTCGGACCGTAGTTGAGACCCGGATCGTAGCTCACGCCGGCTTCCGTGAAGAAGAGCTTCATATTCGGCTTGCCTGCCTGCATGACCGAACGCAGTTGCGTCATCTGGTTGTCGAGCGCGTTGGCCTGGTTCGCCGGATTCGGATCGGAGTCCTGCAATTCAGGCGGATGGGCCGGGTACGTACCCGCATTCCAGTAGCCATGCGTTGAGACTGCATCGATGTAATTCCACAGACCGAGTGCGCCGAACTTCTGCAGATAACCCGTTGTACAGGTGTCGCAATTCGCGGCGAACGGATTGCCGGTGCCCATCACGACTGCATTCGGATCGGTCGAGTGAATGCCCTGGTAAGCAGCCTTGTACATGGCGACGAAGTTCGCGTCGCTATCCGCCCAGCCGAGGCTCGGTTCCCAGGTTACCTGATAGTAGTTCTTTTGCTGATTCGGGTAATTGGCAGCGCGGATCAGGCTCGTATCGGTGCCGACCTTGCTCATGAAGGTCTGGAACTCAGGCATGTTCGACGGCGCATAGTAGCTGTCGTTGAACTGACCGGTCTTCGAATCCCACGCCGGCAGTCCATCGAGACGCACGATACGCATCTGATCAGGATTGGCCTTGTAGAACGGATCGAGGTCGTTCACGTTCGGCGTATACGTATTGGGACCGTTGGGTTCCATGGCCGATACCTGACGGTCGTCGATCGTCCACGAGATGCCCAGAGCGTGCAGCGCGGCGATGTTGCCGTTGAAGCCCTGCATGCCGAAGCGGTGCTGATCCTGATGCGCATACGTCACGGTGCCCAGTGCCGAACTGAGGTTCGGCAACACGCCGAACGTCGCGATACCGACCGGCCGCGTGCCGCTTCTCGGCAACGTGCCGCCGTTCGAACGCAAGGTGGCGGTGAGTGCGCCATAGCCGGACCACGTCGACGTACACGGAATCGTGCTGGTCTGTACGCCTGCCTTGACTGCAAAACTGCCTTGCGTCTTGATCGCACCGTTGGAATCCGCTACGGACCAGACGACGGTATCCGCGCTCGGTGCGTTCGTGGTAATCGCCAGCTTGAACGGGGCGTTGTTCTGGAACACGCGCAGGCCGTCGGTGGTGGGCGTGTCGGCGCTGATCACGCCGTTCGCGGTTCCGCCGGCCGTTTGCGTCGGCGCGCTGCACGACATGGCCGAGCCGCCCGGCGTCGGGGACGGCGTCGCGCTCGGAGTCGGACTCGGCGCGGGAGTCGGCGTCGGGGTCGGTGTCGGCGTCGGCGTCGGCGTGGGCGTCGGGGCCGAGGCCGGAGTCGGCGTGGGAGTCGGCGTGGGCGTCGGCGTGGGGGTCGGGGTCGGGGTCGGGGTCGGGGTCGGGGCCGGAGTCGGCGTTGCGGCAACCGCTTTAACCCAGCAAGACTTGCCATAGCCGAACGCGGGGTCCGACTGCGACACTGCGCCGACGTAGCAGCCGACACCGTTGCTGAACGTGCGCGGCGCGCTCAACATCACCGAGGGCGAGGTGGGCGGAACCGCACCGAACACAACCGAACCCGTTCCGAGGAATGAGCACTTGCCATTTTCCTGCGCGCACAACTTGTATTGCTGCCCTGAGACCGTGATGGTGCTTGCCTGAGCCTGCGCGCTTTCCGCGGCAAACGATGCCAACACTGTTGCCGATGCAACGCCCAATAGTTTCAAGTATCTCGTCATTGTCCGTATGTTTCGCTAAAAGCAGGTTGTCCCCGAGAATTCAGCAAGATCGATCAGTCGTCCCGCCTTGACGTTATTGAGTCCAGAGAGAGGTGAACCTGAGAACGCGCTGACCGCGCTCATTGCTGATGAAGCTGAAGCTTTGATGTGCTGCTATCCGGTAGCGGACGCACTTGCCATCCGCTCGCATGCCGACTTTCGCCGAGCAGCGGCGCAACGTGCACCAACTCCACCTGTGCGCACCGATAGCGTAAAAAACTCTGTCGGCGCCGGGATGAAGAATCCCGCCGATCGAATGACTGGGAAAACATCACAAGGGGTCAATGCATGCCGCTGACGCGACTCGAACATCTGGCGAGGCTCGCACTGACAGGTCAGCGCACCTCAATTTGATAAACAAATTTCGCGCCAATATGCGCGACTTAAAAGTTAGGATAACGAAAAATTAATGCAATTTTTTTTCGTCCACCGTTGACAGCCCGTTATTGACGTGAACCCGTCGACTCGACAGCGACCGAGGGGCGCCCTCGCCTCGCGAGGCGGGTTCGGAACCCAAAAAACCGATCGACCCGCGGATTTTCTTCGCGCGATCCAGCGGCAGCGAAAGTGTTGATGCGTCAAATCGAAGCGAGCCACGCCTCCGCCAACGCCGCTTCGCGCTAAGAAAAGCGGCCTATCGCAGCGCAGCAACCGGTGATGTAACTGTTACAGAAGAGGCAGTGATCGACCAATCTGTCCGGTATTAGTTACAGAAGTTTTTGGCAGACGAATTATAAACGTTTCATCCGCGTAACGTGTCCGATTCAAGGGCGATAAGTGATAATTACAAAAAATTTCAATAGTATCCGTCCGAAGCTTTTCCAAACGAGAGTGAACGGAAAAGCTCTACCTCATGGCGCGCGTGAAAACGTAAATATTTGATTTATCAGCTCATTGAGGGTATTTTTGTTCGTCGTTTTTGCTCGCGCGCAATTCTTATATTGGTAATACAAATATGCTGAAGCCGTTGCCAACCGCTTGGCCCGAACAAACCGGCCAATTCGAACGAAATGCAGAAATAGGTTCGCATCCTTTTTTATCGGAAATTCAGTCCGTCCCAGGACACAATGGACTGAAAAATCGATGCGCCGATATTCCCGCATTTAGTTTGGATGACGAACCAACAGCGACCAGCAAAGTCGACGCGGCATCTGCACCGGCAACACATCCGCCGACAGCTCTTTTCGGCGATCTTCTCGAACTACTAGCTGTTGGATACGCTGATCTCCGGCGAGGGCATGCTGACGGCGGAAGCGCAAGACTATCTAGAACGCCTCGAAATCGTCCACAAGGTGTCGGTTCGCGACGGCGTGCGCCACTTCCGATCTGTCGACCGACCAGCGCAAATGGCTCGCGCTGGTGCACGCGTATCTGGAGCGCCGGCAGGTGATAGTGCTCGACGAATGGGCCGCCAACCAGGACCCGAGCTTCCGCTGGATTTTCTATAGCAAGATCCCGCCGGACCTGACGCGTCAGGGCAAAACGCTGATCGCGATTTCGCACGACGATCGCTATTTCAGCGCGGTCGACCGTTATATCCGGCTGGAAGACGGCCGCATCGTAGAAGAAGTGCGGCCCGTCCGCGCGTCAGCTCACGCCCTATCGCGCCGCCGTCACAAACAACACCGGATCGTTGCGATACAGATCCGGAAACATCCGTTTCAAGTCAGTCACTTTCGGCAGATCGTTGATCGCGATGTACGGGTAGTCCGGATGCAGCGCGAGGAAGTTCTGGTGATAACTTTCCGCCGGATAAAACCCCTTGAAGTCCTCCACGCGAGTCACGACTTTCGCCGAGAACACATGAGCGTTGTCGAGCTGCGCGATATACGACTGCGCGATACCGCGCTGCGCTGCATTCACCGGAAATATTGCCGAACGATATTGCGTGCCGTGGTCGGGGCCCTGATAGTCCAACTCGGTAGGATTGTGCGCGACCGAGAAGAATATCTGCAGTAGACGTCCATACGTGATCTGCGCCGGATCGTAAGTGATCTGCACCGACTCCGCGTGTCCCGTATCGCCGTCGCTGACGGTTTCGTATTGCGCCGTGGATGCCGCGCCACCGCTGTAACCCGACGCGACCTGCTTCACGCCGCGCACATGTTCGAACACGCCCTGCACGCCCCAGAAACAGCCGCCCGCGAACACCGCCGTTTCACTGTGCGTCGTACCGACTTTCTCGTCCTGTACGGGCACGGGAATCTTCGTGGCGGCTTCGGCCGAATGCGCGACATGCTGCGCGGCCACCACGCCCAGAGCAACGACGACGAGGCCCATGATTCGAGTGACGGAGAAACGCTTCCGCAGCGACGCTGTGCTGGTAGATATCGTGCGCATGGTCAGTCCTTTTGGTCAGTTGAGAGTTGTTGAGGCGGCTCGCTCGCGCCGCCTTAGCCGAACGTGAAGGCAAACGCCTGCACGCCCGGGTCCAGAAACTCGATCGAGAAAGTGTGATCCCCGACTTCGCCGGTTTGCCGCACCAGTTGATAGAGACGCTGTCCGGTCACGGTGCCGCTGCCATCGGCGGCGACGTCGGTGCCGTGCGACGCGCCGGGCGCGGCGCCGTCGACGCTCACGCGAAACCGCACCGGCTTGCCATCCTTGCCCGGACCGAGCACCAGATGCAGGTCGCGTGCATGAAAGCGATACACGATGCGTCCCGACGGGGCCGCGAGCGTGGCGTGCTCCGCGCCCACGTTCCATGAACCGGCGAGACCCCAGTCGTTGACGCCAGGTTGCGACGGCGCTGCATACGTGTGCGTCTTGTCAGCCACTTCCCCGCCCGGCGACGCGAAATTCTCTGCCCGCTGATAACCGACGTAGGTTTCCGGCGATTGCATGTCGGCGTTGTCGGCCGCGGCCTGCACGCCTTGCGCGCCGCCGTTTGCAATACCGATAGCGACCTTCGACGCGTTCGCATGGCCCGCTTCGGTCAGCAGTTGCTGGATCACCTTCTCGGATTCCGCGTAATCGCCTTCGCCGAAATGGTGATAACGGATCTGCCCTTTCGCATCGACGAAATAGTGCGCGGGCCAGTACTGGTTGTTCAACGCGCGCCAGATCGCATAGTTGTTGTCGATCGCGACGGGATAGTCGACGCCGAGGTCGTGCGTGGCTTTCTTCACGTTGTCGATATTGCGTTCGAAGGCGAATTCCGGCGCATGCACGCCGATCACGACGAGCCCCTGATCCTTGTACTTCTGCGCCCATGCTTTGACATACGGCAGCGAGCGCAGGCAGTTGATACACGAGTAAGTCCAGAAATCGACCAGCACGACCTTGCCACGCAAGTCCTGCGTCGTAAGCGGCGGCGAATTCAGCCATTGGACCGCGCCGTTCAACGGGGGCAGCACGCCTTCGACGGGCAGCGGCGCCGCCTCGGCGGCGGTGCGCATCATCGCGCCGCCCTGCGCGGCATTGGCCACGGTGGAATCCGCATCGGCGTTAGCGGCCGGTTGCGGTGCAGGGTTGGCGCTCGCCATCGCGCCGCCGGACGCGTCGCCCGAATTACCCGCGGCCGGCGCTTTGCCCGGCGCCGCGTTCGGCGACAGCTTATCCACGAGTTTCTGTTCGAGCCCGCCAGTTGCGACGGTCGAGACACGAGCGAGTATGCCGGTGTCGAAACCGAGCGCGATCGCCGCGACGCCACACAACATCAACGCGCCGATGCCGCGGCGAATCCATTCCCCCGCGCCCAGCGAACGCTTCATCGCCGTAAACACCTTGCCGCCGATCAGCAGCGCCACCGCCAGCGAACTCGCCGCACCAGCCGCGTAGGCCGCCAGCAGCAACGTCGTGCCGACGCTCGCGCCGCGCAATGCCGCGCCTGTCAGCACGAGACCGAGAATCGGACCGGCGCACGGCGCCCACAGCAGGCCGGTGGCAATGCCGAGCAGAAACGACGAACCCGCGCGGACCTGCTGACCGTCGGCCTGCGCGAAATTCGACAGGCGATTGCCGGCACTGACGAGCGGCCGCATCAGATGATCGGCGAAGCGCGGGAACAGCAGCGTCAGCCCGAAGATCGCGAGCAGTGCGATAGCCAGCCAGCGGCCGTACTGGTTGGCTTGCGTGACCCAGCCGCCGCCCACCGCGGCAAGCGTCGCGACGAGGGCGAAGGTCAGCGCCATGCCCGCCAGCAAGGGCAAGCCGCTGCGCACGAAAGGTTGATCGGCGCGCGCGAAAACGAAGGGCAGCACCGGCAGGATGCACGGGCTGAGAATCGTAAGGGCGCCGCCGAGATAGGCGAGAACGATGAGTAACATGTCAGTTCCGAACGTTCGTTTAGGTCGGTTAAAGTGGGCACGCTGGCTCAGGCGGCAGCCGGTGTGCAGTTCATCCAAAGCCTGATACTGCGGAAAGTGCCCACATCCTAGAGCGCCGCCGGTGTCGAAGTCCTCACGAAAAGTTAAATTAAATGTGATAACTCGCTGCCGGGAAATTTTGCACAATGGCGCAAGGGCCGTTTTTCCCGGCGGCCATGCCCGGCCCCTCTCCTCAACCACGCCCTGAACCGCGGCTGAAGCCCACCATGGACAATTTGAAGCGCATCCTGATAGTCGAAGACGACGTCGACATCGCCAACGTGCTGAGCCTGCATTTGCGCGACGAGCGCTATGAAGTCGTGCACAGCGCCGACGGCAATGAAGGGCTGCGCCTGCTGGAGCAAGGCGGCTGGGACGCGCTGATCCTCGATCTGATGCTGCCCGGCGTCGACGGACTGGAAATCTGCCGGCGCGCCCGCGCGATGACGCGCTATACGCCGATCATCATCACCAGCGCCCGTTCGAGCGAAGTGCACCGGATTCTCGGCCTTGAACTCGGCGCGGACGACTATCTCGCCAAACCGTTCTCCGTGCTCGAACTGGTGGCGCGCGTGAAGGCGCTGCTGCGCCGCGTCGACGCGCTGGCGAAAGACTCGAAAATCGAAGCCGGCAGTCTGCGCATCGCCGGGTTGTCGATCGATCCGCTCACGCGCGAGGCCGCCGTCGACGGCAAGCCGATCGAACTCACGCCGCGCGAATTCGACCTGCTGTACTACTTCGCGCAGCATCCCGGCAAAGTGTTCTCGCGCATGGACCTGCTCAATGCGGTGTGGGGCTATCAGCACGAGGGCTACGAGCACACCGTCAACACCCATATCAACCGGCTGCGCGCGAAGATCGAGGCCGATCCGGCCCAACCCGAGCGCATCCTGACCGTCTGGGGACGCGGCTACAAGCTCGCTGTGCCCGGCGAGCCACCGGCGCCCGCCAGCGCACCGAAGGACCCATCGTGAATCTGACGCTGACCCAGCGGCTCTCGCTCGTTTTCTCCGTACTGTTGCTGGCATGCTGCGGCGCGTCGGCCCTCCTGCAAATCCGCTCGAGCGATCTGCACGAGAAGGAAGTGATACAGAGCCTGTCGCGCAATCTCGCCGACCATATCGCTCATGGCAACTCGCTGATGGACGCCAACGGCTTGCGGCCCGACGCGGTCCGGCAATTGTTCGGTCAGTTGATGAGGGTGAATCCGAGCGTCGAGGTCTATCTGCTCGACAATCAAGGGCGCATCAAAGGCGACGATGCGCCCGCGGGACACGTCAAGCGCGAGCAGGTGAATCTTGCGCCGATCCGGCAGTTCATCGCGGGAGACGCGTTGCCGATTCTCGGCGACGACCCGCGCAGCGTCGACGGTAAAAAGGTGTTCAGCGCAGCACCGCTGCAATTGAGCGGACAGGCGCCGTCCGGCTATATTTACGTGGTCCTGCTCGGCGAGGAACACGATGCGCTCGCCGCGCGCGTGGCGGCCAGTTCCGTGCTGCGCACGACGTTGTGGTCAATGGCGCTAGTCGCCCTGTTGGGATTGCTCGCAGGTTTGACCGCGTTCGGCCTGATCACGCGGCCGCTGCGCCGCCTGACCGACGCCATGCGCCGATTCGATGCGGAGGGCGAGCCCGACACCCAGCCGAGCGTGCCGCGTTCATCGCCGGCCGGTCGGCGCGACGAAATCGCCGTGCTCGAAGCGACGTTCGCGCAGATGGCGCACCGCATCGGCGAACAATGGCGTGCGCTGACGCGGCAGGACCAGCAGCGCCGCGAACTGATCGCCAATATTTCGCACGACCTGCGCACACCGTTGACCTCGCTGCACGGCTACCTCGAAACGCTGTCGTTGAAGTCCGACACGCTCGGCGAGACGGAGCGCAAACGCTATCTGGCGATCGCGCTCGCGCAAAGCGTCAAGGTCGGCCGGCTCGCGCAGGCCTTGTTCGAACTGGCGAGGCTCGAACACGGCAACGTGCAACCCGCGCTTGAACAGTTCTCGCTGGTCGATCTGGTACAGGACGTCTTTCAGAAATTCGAATTGCCGGCCGAAGCGCGGCACATTCAGTTGCGAGCGAATATTCCGCCACGCTTGCCCAACGTCTGCGCCGATCTCGGCATGATCGAGCGCGTGCTGACGAATCTGCTCGACAACGCGATTCGACATACACCCGCTGAAGGATCGATCGAAGTCGATCTCGCGCATAAGGAAGGCAAGGTGTCGGTCACGGTCAGCGACACGGGCCCCGGCATTCCGCCCGAGCAGCGCGAAGGTCTGTTCGAGCGTCCATTCAGTTCGGGCGGCGCGCATCGGGGCGGTGGACTGGGGTTGCTGATCGTCCAGCGCATGCTGCAATTGCACCATAGCCAGATACGCCTGCTCGACACGGCGGGAACGGGCACGACCTTCTGCTTCGAGTTGCCGACGGCCGCTACCCGGTCGAGTGCCGCCGGTGTCCTGATGTAACTTACTTAACGAAGAGCGCCTTGCTTCGCTGCGGATTCAGGCTCAGGCCAGCAAGTCTTCATAGAACGCCCCGAATGGCCGGGTCGGATGGGCAAGCTGGATTTCCAGAATCCACAGGCCGGCGTCCGGACAATCGGCGAAATCGCCCAGGTTGCCGGCCTTGTAGATCGCGTGCGGAAAGTCGCTGACGCGATGGCCCTTGATATCCAGATTCAGACGCCAACCGAGCGCGGCCGCGCGCTGCTCCGCAAAGTCGTATAGCGCTTTTCCGCCAGCGCGGGTCGTGCGCCAATGGTGTTCCACCTCGTCGAATACCGTTTTCGCGGCATCCGCGCAGGCCTTCATCTCAGCGTCGTTGCCGACCACGAAGGTGGCGCCCGCGTCGCCTTCGTGCCCATCCCAAACCACACCGAGGTCGACGAAGAAAATATCGTCTTCCTTGAGCCGCGGGTCGCCTTCCGATGGCTGCTTGAACACCTTCAGGGTGTTTTCGCCAAAGCGCACCAGAATCGGATGCCAGATACGGTCCATGCCCATTTCGTTGAGCACGTTATGGCATTCCGCCTTTGCCTCTGTCTCCAGCATGCCAGGCTGTACCCGTTGCGCCAGCCGGTTCACGGCTTCCCACGTCTTGCCCTGCGCGTATTTCATCGACTCGAGCACGTATCTGCTTCCGACCGCCTGCTTTGCCGCAGCTTCCATCCCATCTCTCCGGTTATGTCCGCTTGAACATAGCGAGCGGGACAGCAAGTGTCCACGGCGCACGTCACCTTACTGTGTGTCATAAAGACGACAACTACCTACGAATTCGTTTACGAGAAGTTAACAGGCCGATATATTCCGCAAGACATAACGGGACAAGACGGCTCGCTTTTTCAAAGACACTCGCGCGCCGGACCGATTCGCCGATGCTCCGACGCGTCCGTCACCAGGCGGCGCCGATCGCGCACAACGTGGTCGTCGTCTCGCCCCCGTTCAATCGCACTCTTCAGACATCGATCTTTCCCTGCGCGGCCTCGTGCGGCTTTGCCGTGGACGCTCGATTCATGTCTGGTGCCGTTTGCCAACCCGGTTCGCGCCGCGCGCAACAACCTGCGCCGCGCAGCCACCCTATAAGAAGAAGGAAACGATGAAAAAGACCCTGCTCGCAACCGCCGTCCTCGGAAGCATGACGCTCAACGCACATGCACAAAGCAGCGTCACGCTTTACGGCCTGATCGATGCCGGTATCAGCTACGTGAACAACGCCCGAGCCGGCACGGGCCACGACCACCTCGTCAAATACGACGACGGCGTTGCGTCGGGCAGCCGCTGGGGCCTGCGCGGCACGGAAGATCTGGGCGGTGGCCTGAAGGCGCTGTTCGTATTGGAAGGCGGCTTTAACAGCGGCAACGGCACGCTCAGCCAAGGCGGCGCACTGTTCGGCCGTCAGGCTTATGTCGGTCTGTCGCAGAACAACGTCGGCGCGCTGACGTTCGGCCGCCAGTACTCGTTCTCGACGGACTACCTGGGCGGCACGTATTCGACCGGCAGCCAAACCGTTGCAGGCAACTACGATTATCACATCAACGACGTCGACCAGTTGACGTCCAGCCGTATCAACAACGCGGTCAAGTTCAGCAGCGCGAACTTCTCCGGCTTCACGTTCGGCGCGTTGTATGGCTTCTCGAACCAGGCAGGCGCTTTTGCCGGCGCACCGGCCAGCGGCACGGCCGCGGCACCGGTCGCGGGTTCGTCGCGCGCGTATAGCTTCGGGGCGAACTACGCGAACGGCCCGATCAGCGTCGGCGCCGCGTACACGGACATCCGCTTCCCGAGCCAGGCCGTCCCGACCTTCTCGACCACCCTTGCAAACGTGACGACAGGCAACGTGCGCGACCTGCGTACGTACGGTGTCGGCGGCCGTTACACGATCGGCGCGGCCACGCTGTGGGCGCTCTACACCAATACGCGTTTCGAAACGCTGACGGGTGCGGCGACCACGTTCACGGCTTACGATGCAGGCGCGAAATACGCGTTCACCGCGGCCTTGACGGTCGGCGCGGGCTATACGTACATGCATTTGAGCAACGCGAACACGGGCCACTGGAATCAGGGTGACCTGAGCGTCGACTACGCGCTGAGCAAGCGTACTGACGTGTATGCGCTGGGTATCTACCAGATCGCTTCGGGCCACAACACGGCAACGGGCGACGTGCAGGCGCAGATCGGCTCTAGCACGAGCTTCTTCGGTCCGTCGGGTCCGGGCGCGGACAACCAGTTGGCATTCCGCGTCGGCATTCGCCATCGTTTCTGATGCATACGCTCCTCGCCATGGCGAGTTGCGCTGTTAGTTGAACGGTATCTCGCCGCGCAACAACCGACGAGCTTCAGTGTCCGCACTTCTCTTTGTGCTGCACGCTGAAGCTCGTCGGCACATCCGGGGTCGTGAATGACACGCGATGAACGTCGAGAATCAGGCGTCAATCATCGCCTTCCGAAGCCGCCGACGTTCCACCCAGTTGCGTAGCTGGCCCGCCACGAACGCGCCGATCAGCAACGACAGATACAGCATCAGGATGTTGTGGCGCCATGCATCGAGCGCGAGTTGATGCCCGACCAGCTTCGGGTCGGCGTGCAATGGTCCGACACGAAGTGCCAGGACCGCCAGCTTCATTCGAACAAAACCCACAGCGGACAGTGTAGGCAACAGAACGAGCAGTGCAACCAGAAAGGGCTTCGCGCGCCGCGCCCCTTCACGATGACGCATACGCAGCCACAGTCCCAGACAACCATGTACCCAGCCCGGCGCAAGCAGTGCAAGCTGCAAACCTTGCGTGCCGCTGGTGATGAGCGATATCACGATGCGCTCGTAGTTCGGTTCGAAACCGTACAGCGACGAGGCAAGGCGGGTGGACACCACATGGCGGATCAGCAGTAGAGGCAGACTCAGTCCCGCCCAAAGCCGAACCCATTCAGTGAGCGGCAGCTTCCAGTGACGGCGGCCATAGATCGTTCGCAGCGCCAGCGAAAAATGCAATAACGAGGCGCCATAAAGGAGCACCGTTCCCGGCGCACTGCGCCACACCCGCAGCGCCAACACAAGACCGCGCCCCGCAAGATCCAGCGACCAGATTCCGAGTGCGTGATTGACCAGGTGCAGGGAAAGATAGACCAGCAGAACCACCCCGGACACGAGCTGACAGCGGCGCAGAAGAGTATGGACGGTCGATTCCCTCACAACGCGAGCAGACAAACTCAGCGGCCGCCGAAAAGGCATCAGCGGCGCGCGCCCGGCGGCTCGCAACATATCGCCCGCAAGCAGAGGCTTCCAGGTCGCAATGCGCGTTCGATTCATTTCGGCCCCCACGCGCGAGGCCGTTCCTGCCGGTTGCCACCCGTTTTGTGATTCGCCGGCGTCTGGCGAATAGCGTCCGCAAATTTCTGTAGCGCCGACAGCGAACCGCACACGCTGTGGTATTCCTCCCGGCCGATCCGGGCGTCGAGAATAACCGCCATTCCCGATTGACGGGCCATGTCGATGATGTCCATTTTGATCACCCCCAATTCGTGTCTGCACGCACTGCAAGACGCCGAATCCGAGCTGGTTATTCCCACGCTTTTCTCAACGCGCTGCCGGGAATAAGAAATCCACTCCGCTGGTTTACCGGTTCAGAGCGTGCTGATGCCGACTCGCGTCGAGTTCGAACATTGCGCTCGCATATCGAGGAGTATTGACATGAAACTGATCTCTCTGAACCGTCTCATGGTCCGCGCCGTAGCCGGCGCACTCGTCGCAAGCGCCGCCCTTCTGGCGACGGCGAGCGGTGCCTATGCGCAAACATCGGCCACGCCCGGTACGCATCAAGTCACGCGCGCAGAAGTGCGCCATGAACTCGAGGAGTTGGAAGCCGCCGGCTACGACCCGTCTCGCGGCGACGAAAGCGACTATCCCGCCGATATTCAGGAAGCGGAAAGAAAAGTAGCCGCCATGCACGCAGCCCAGCAGAGCGCGCTCAGCGACAACCAGCCGGCAATGCAAAACATGCCCATGCATTGATGGCGGTCCGGTGTGTGTGAACCTGTGGACAGCGGGTTCTCCTTTTGAGCGTCGGTCTTCTTCCGATCGACGCTCCTTTTTTCCCGGCATCGAACTCACCGCGCGCGGGCGTTCGCGTCTAGCGGCTGGAAGCGAAACTGCGGCTGGAGATCGAGATGGAATTGCCGTCGGGGTCCTTGGCATTGGCAAATGTGTAGCCGTCCGCCCGATGCGTTGCGCCGAATTGCAGGCCGTTCTTTGCGCATTGCTCCTTGAACGCCTCCACGTCCCGAATATCGAAAACGAGTTTGACGGTCACTTGTCCGGACTTCACTGCCTTCCCCGCCTGATGAACCATGATGATGGCGCAGCCGTGCGGCGACACCAATTCGATGATGCGGTCATCTGGGTCGACTTTGCGGGCGAATCCGAAGTGTCGTTCATAGAACGCACAGGTCTTAGCGACGTCTTTCACATACAGCAAAATCCGGTTCAAAGTGGGCTGCATTGAATTCCCGATTGTTTTTATAACGATGACGCGCAGCAGCCTTGATCGTCACAGGCTCAATGCGATCGTCAAACTGTTGAAAAGCGCATGCGTTGCAAATGTGGCGCGAAAGGCGGGCCCCGACCGTCTGGCTTCGATGATAAAGAGCGAAGTCAGAATTGCCGCGGTCGACAGCATTCTAATCGCGCGCCAATCGGTATGCCCGTGTCCGAGGCCGAACACCACGGTGGATACGACGCCGGCAACTCCCCACGAACGACGCAGCGGCCCTCGCAAGAACTTGATGATCAGCCACTGAAAAAGAAAAGTCTCATACAGCGGCGCAAATAAAGCGACCCATAGAATTTTGAGCCACAGTGGGCGTCCGGCAAACGGGTCGAGACCCGGCGTCGGATAACCGAATACTCCGCCGAGGCAAATAGAGATTGCATATTGCGCCAGAAGGATGGACGCTACCCCGGCAAAAATGAGAACCGGCGTGGGTACAGTCGTGAGAGCGGCGAGTGATCTGCTTCGAAGTGTCGATGTCGATTCCAGAATTGCCTCCGGTTTGCGGTTATTCGAGTTGTTATCAATCGCTGATTATCGACGAGAAACCGGCTGGTCGCACCACCACGTCATCGCTCCCCACGCAACGCCGCCCAACGGGAATACAACGAATGCCCACAATACTTCTCTGACGCTGATCGTCGAGTGAACATACCACCGGATGCCAAGAGAAATCAGTGCGCTGGAAACGCCGTACATCAATACGCCCCGGGTCACGATAAATCGAAGCATGGTCCATCCTTATGAGTTATTTGGGCAGATGTTCACCCGCGAGTGTTAACTCATCCGGACTTTTCGGCAAGACCCCGCTGCCGTCAAAAACCGAGGCAGCCTTGCTGCCTCAGTCGTCATCACATCTGATTCAGCATCACACTGTTCAATGTGCGCTGCACGATCGGCGCGAGCGACGCGCCCAGCCGCTCGCCCTGAGGTTCGTCGATCAGGCTCGTCAGAAGTTTGGAAAAGCGCGGCTCTTCAACCCCCGACACGATGTACTGCCAGCGATACGCATCCAGCATCCCGGCCTTCACGCGCGCCTGTTCGTGATCCGTGAACGTGCGTCCGGCATTGGCGAGAAAGTACTCCGCGTCGGCCTTGGCCTGCAATTGCAGCAAACCGTCCACCGCGCCGATCAATTCGATCAGGTCGCTAATCGCCGCATCCCGCGCCGTGGCATCGAGCTTCGCATCGTCGCGCAGCCATTCGAGTTCATCGATGATCGCGTGCTGCGACTCTTCTTTCCAGTGAAACAGGAACACGTCCTTGAACAGAGGCGACAGACTGTCATCGACTTCCATGCTCTGACGGTAATGCACCTGCGTCACGATTTCGATGCAGCAGGTCAGCGCGAGAATGGCCCACGTCGATTTGCCGAGAACGAAGTTCGCGACGTCGTCGGTCGGCGGCAAGAAGCGGTAACCCGTCGGCATGTCCTCACCGGCCAGTATCTCAATGCGGCGGAACAGTTCCTGATGCTTCAGTTCTTCTTCGGTGAAACGCATCACGGCTTCGAGCGCGATCTGGTCACCCAGCGCGTGATCGCGGCCTACTTCGAGCATCTTCGCGCCGACAAAACGCTCGACCAGCCGGAACATGTTTGCGTAAGTGCGTCCCTGCACCTGCGACATCAGCCGGCGCTCGTCCGCGTTCAGGAACGGCAGCCGGTCGACTTCCGTGAGACCGTCGGGCAGGAACTTGTGCGAGAGATCGAAGCGGCGTCCGCGAATCACGTCGCGGTCGATATCCCAGCGGATACGCCGGGACACTTCAATACATCTCGCGTAACGCTGGGACGGCAACTCAGCCTGGATGGCATTCATGGCACTACTCCTCGATGGAAAAGGGATTCGAGCGGCGCAGCGAGACTTCGCATGGGTCACCGTCTGAATCGAATTTTCCGTGTGGGGGTCGTAGCGCACATGAGGCGGCGGTCCCGGCAAGCAGCCCGGATAGCGCGAATTAGTGCAGTGCCAGGGGGACCTGTGTCCCGGATGCCCAGGCTGGTCCGATACCGTCAGGCGGCGGGAGAATCGAAACCCGCCTTGCGGGCGAGCACGATGGCCTGAGAACGGTTCTCCACTTCGAGCTTCGCAAAGATGCTCGTGATGTGATTGCGCACGGTCTTTTCGCTGAGCGCGAGCCGCGCGGCAATCTGCGCGTTATCGCGTCCGCCCGCAATCAGCTCGACAATGTCGCGCTCACGCGGCGTCAGCGTGGCGAACACGGGGTCGATGGCGACGTCGGCGGAAAGGAAGTTTCTGATTTCTTCGCGCCAGCGCAGCCACGCGGGCTCCGTATCGAGCAACAGATGATTTTCGCTTTCGAGCGGCACGAATCGCGCATCTGGAATCTGTCCCGCAAGCAGGCGGCTTTCTTCGAAGGGCACGCGGGCATCGCCACTCGCGTGCAGCACAAGCGTCGGGCACGTGACCTGTTCGAGCAGATCGACGACATCGATCTCGTTGAAGACCCGCATGATTCGCGCGGCGTTGCGCGGCGTGGTGGTCATGCGTTCGAGTTCGTTGAACCAGCGATGCTGCTCGGGCGTGCCGCCAGGGATGAACTGCGTCGTGAAGAATTGCCGGAAAGCCGGATTCTGCTGCCCCCAGCCGAGTTCGGCGAGTTTGACGAGCGTTTCGGCCTCGTCGCGCATCGCGTCGCCGCCGTGCCGCTTGAGCTTGCCGCGCGCATAGCCGCCGTAGAGGATCAATTGCTTCACGCGCTCCGGATGCGCGACCGCGTAAGCGACGGAAATCGACGCGCCCTGCGATATGCCCAGCAACGTGAAGCGCTCGACGCCGCTCGCGTCGATTACCGCCTCGAGATCATGCAGCCAGGCTTCGAATGAAATCTCCGCTACGTCGCGATCAGATAGGCCGCAGCCGCGCTGGTCGTAGCGCACGAGCGTGTGATTGCGGCTCAGTTCCTCGACCAGATGGCTCCACACGGGACTCGTCAGATCGAGTTCGAGATGGCTCAGCCAGTTCGCCGCCTTGATGATCACGGGACCGGTGCCCGAGACCGCATAGGCGATGCGCACACCGTCGCTGCTGGTACAGAAACGTATCTGCTGCCGGAGACTGGGCGGACTTGCGGACATGACTCGCGGAATGTAGTTGCGGGCTTGAGAGGCCGTGATTTGTCGGAGGAAAGAACTTCCCGCTAGCCGCGCGGGATGCCGGTATGAGCAGCTTTCAACATAGAAAGCCGTCACGATGTAATCAAACGCTGCAAACGTTCGAGCGCGAACGCGGGACGTGCCGTGGCACACGAGCATTCTTCAAACATCGCCTTCGTGATCGCCTCGCCGAGCTTCGTCTTTTCCGAACCTTCGCTTCGTAATTAGCAGGTTTATCCGATCCTGAACGCACCGCAGACTGGAGTTCATCTTCACTACGGACATCGTCCACGCAAGGAAAATATCATGCGAACCTATCCGCGTAACAGCCCGCAAGCCGCAGCACGCATCGTCGCGCTGGCCCTCACTTCGGACGGTCACGTGTGCAGTTCGGAAGAGCGCGTGCTGCTGCGCTTGAATATCGCCGGCGAACTCGGTCTCGCGCCCGCGCAGTTCGAGCAGATCGTGCAAACGCTGTGCGAGGACCATTCGGTCGCGCATCTGTCATTCGCGCCGCCGGTGGGCCGTCTCGATCCGGCCATGCTCACGACCTTGATCGACGAAATCGACGATCCTGCGTTGCGCCGCAAGATCATTCGCCTATGTGTCGCCGTTACGGTCGCGGACGATTATCTGGCGGACGGCGAAATCGCCCTGCTCGCGGCCATCCTGAACGCGTGGGGACCCAATCTGACGCCGGCCGCCAACCGTCACGGGCTTCCGTCGCGCGTCATGCGCAGTTATCAACGCGCGCCGGCCACCACCTGAGAAGCGAGCCCGTGATGTTGCCCGCGACGCGAGCGGATGGCGTGAATCTCCTCGATCACGCCATCCGCGCGGCCGAGCCAGCGCAGGCCCCGCAGCAGCGACAGGTCCTCCGCGCCGAGTTCCGCGAGCGGAAACACGCCGAGGCCACGCGCGGCGAACACCGCCATCAGCGCGCTGTCCTCGAATTCGCCGACGATGCGCGGCCGGATGCCCTGCGCGTCGAACCAGCGGTCGAGCCGCGCGCGCAAGGCGGCGTGGCGGGTCGGCAAAAGTACGGGCACGTCCGCGAGGCACTGCGGAAAGCCCGCGCGCGCGGACTTGCGGACGATTTCCGTCGGGCCATACCAGTCGACCGGCGAACCGGCGAGGCGCTGGCTCAGCACGCGCAGGTCGGCATTGTGCGGCGCCGGCTGGCAAGCGAGCACCAGATCGAGCCGATGCAGCGCGAGTTCCGACATCAATTCGGCGTGCTCGCCCTCGTGACACAAGAGCCGCAGCGACGGCGTACCGAGCACCGGCGCCAGCAACGCGTGCGCCGCGAGCTTTGAAATGCCGTCGGACAGACCGACGGCGAGCCGCGCCACGCCTTCCCCTCCGGCCTCGCGCATCTCGTCGAGGAGCGCCTCGCCGAGCTGAAAAATCTGTTCCGCGCGATTGAACGCCGTCTCGCCGGCTTCCGTCATCGTGACGCCGCGCCCCGCCGGTTTCAGCAATTGACGCCCGATCGATTTTTCGAGCTCCCGAACCTGCGCGCTGATGGTCTGCACCGCCATGTCGAGCCGTTCGGCCGCGCGCGCGAAGCCGCCCTCTTTCACGACGATCCAGAAATAGTACAGATGACGGTAGTTGAGCATGGCGTAACACTTCGAAAAATACGATACGTCGCTCAGAGTATCACTGATTTATCCGAAGCCAGAAGATGGCGATCATGACGCTAATCCGACGTCACCCGCATTCATTCGCCAACGGACACCATGGACACTCTGCTCACACTCGTTGCCGACCCCGCCGCATGGGCCGCGCTCCTCACGCTGGTCGTGATGGAAATCGTGCTCGGCATCGACAACCTGATCTTCATCTCGATCCTGAGCAACAAGCTGCCGGAAGCGCAACGTGCTCGCACGCAGCGCATCGGCATCATGCTCGCGCTCGTGATGCGGCTCGGCCTGCTCGGCACGGTCGCGTGGATCGCGCAGTTGACCGCGCCGGCCATTACGCTCTTCGGCCACGCGTTTTCGTGGCGCGATCTGATTCTGCTCGGCGGTGGCCTGTTCCTCGTCTGGAAGGCGACGCGTGAAATTCACCATCACGTGGTCCATGCCGAAGAGGAACGCAGCAAGACGGGCAGCACCGTCCAGTTGACCGTGGCGGCCGCGATCGGCCAGATCCTGGTGCTCGATATGGTGTTCTCGGTCGACAGCATCATCACCGCGGTCGGCATGACCGAACACATGCCGATCATGTTCGTCGCGGTGATCAGCGCGGTCCTGGCAATGCTGTTCGCCGCACGCCCGCTGTCACGCTTTATCGATCGCAATCCGACCATCGTCACGCTCGCGCTCAGCTTTCTGCTCGTGATCGGCATGACGCTGATTGCGGAAGGTTTTGGCTCACACGTGCCGAAGGCCTACATCTACGTGGCGATGGCGTTCTCCGGTTTCGTCGAGGCGATGAACATGCTGGTGCGCCGCGCGAAATCGAAGCGCACTCGGCACCGGGCAACGGTCGATACCGTGTGATGGTTTGTTTCCGGATCGGGCGGCTCGCCCGGTCCAGCATTCGATGTCTTTCTACTCTTGAGGAGCGACACTATGAAATGCCCCGTTTGCAAGACCACCGACCTGCTGATGACCGAGCGTCGCTCGATCGAAGTCGATTACTGCCCGGACTGCCGGGGTGTGTGGCTCGATCGAGGGGAACTCGACAAGCTGATTGCGCAGGACGCGGCAAGTGCCGACGCACCGCCCGCGCCGCGTGGTGCAAGCCGCGACGGCTACCGGGAGCGGGAGCATTCGTACGATAACCACCAGCGTGGATACGACGACCGTCGAACGGACTATCGGACGCAGAAGAAAAAGCGCTCGATTTTCGACGTGTTCGATTTCGACTGAGCGTCGTCAGCCGTGAGGGAAGAAGCGCCGGGAACATTCCGGCGCATATCGCACTAGCGTGCTTTGCCGCGAGCGCTCTTGCCGGCGTTGCCGCCGCGAGGCGCGTCTTTACCGGTGGGCGCGGCGCCACCATTCATCTGCTCCATCCACGACAAGGCGTCGACGTAGGACAGAAACTGCTTGAGGTAGCCCGGTGAAACTTCGCGCATGAGTGAGAGCGCCCGGTGCACGAGGCTGCTCGAGTTGAGCGGGCCGGCGTTTCCAGGCACCTGTTCCAGCGACTGCCGCATCTGCTTCTCGGTACGGACTTTCGACCAGACTTCCCTGAAATAATCCAGCGCGGGCAGTTCGGGATACGAAGCGGAGTGCGGCAATCCGCTCGCCACAGGCACATGATCCTGACTCGCGATGTAATCGACGAGGCCTTTCAGCGTTGCATCCGCGGATTCGCCCGCGCCGTGAGCAGCTGCGTCGTTAGCCGAAGAGGCCGCGCGTTCGATTTGCGCGGCATACGCGTCCAGCAGACCCGACAGCCGCTCGTCCAAAATCCGTCGTGTTTCGCCGCCGTGGGCGGCCGCGCGCCGCTCGAACGCATCGATGAAATGGAAGCGCACAGGATCCAGGCGATCCGCGCCGCGCTCGCGCCACGCGTCGAGCGTCGCACGGGCTCCGCTTGCCGGATCGCTGTCGCCGCCGTTAATCACGTGGCTTCACCGTTGCAATCGACGGCCTCGGCACCGGCGCGATTTCCACACGACGGTTTTTGGCGCGTCCCTGCTCATCCGTATTCGAGCTCGCTGGTTGCCCGGAGCCGAACGCCGCCGCGAACAACGACGACGCGGGCACGCCGTCGTCGATCAGCGCGCGCGTCACCGTCAGCGCGCGCTGCGCCGACAGTTCCCAATTGTCGGCGAAACGGCGATTGCCTTCGCGCAACCGCTGGTCGTCGGTAAAGCCGCTCACCATCAGGATTTCGTCATTGGCGCCGAGATACGCGGACAGCGGCCCGGCCAGACTCTTCAGCAGATCCCGGCCTTGCGGCTGCAACTGATCCGAGTTCAGCGCAAACAGCACATTGCCGCTGATGCCGATGCGCCCGTTCACCAGCGTCACGCGCCCGGCGGCGAGCGGACCCGCGAGCGCCTGCTCAAGGGTCTTGCGGCGCTGCGTTTCCAGTTGACGCTGCTTGACCTCCTGCTCCAGCTTGCTCGAAAGCTCCAGTTGCACGCCGATCACGCCCACGAGGATGAGCACGAAGGCGCCCAGCAGCACCGACATCAGGTCGCCAAAAACCGGCCAGATCGGCGCGACCTGCTCCACGCCGCCGTCGATGTCCTCGCTCATGCCGCTTCAGCTCCCGCCGATGCGCGCCGGCCGGCGAGCCGCTGCAGGTCTTCGACGATCTGCTTCTGCGACATCACGCTCAGGTCGATGACTTCCCGCGCCTGCGCCACGTAGTACGCAAGCTGTTCGTCGCTGCGCGCAAGGGATTTGTCGAGCGCGCTTTCGATACGTTGCAGGTGCGTCACCAGCTTGTCGTTCGACTCGCCGAACACTTGCACGGCGGTGCCGAACGCTTCGCCGAGACTTGCCACTTCGACGGCGCTGCCAGTGACTTGCGCGGCAACCGCGCCTAGCTTGCCGGTTTCGAGTTCGATCCTGTCGGTGAAGCGCGTGCCGACGCGCTCCAGCAAATCCGCCGACGTGGCGACGAGCGCGTCGACCGCCGTGCGCTGCTCGGTGGACGCGTGATTGACGGCGTCGAGCAGGGTTTCCAGCGTTTCCAGCAAGCGAGCGCGCTCCTGCAGCATCGCGGTGTCGCGGACCATGCTGTCGGAGAGCTTCTGGCGCAGTTCGGCGACGACTTCGGCCGCGGCCTTCGGCGCTTCCGAGGCGGCTTGCACGAGTTGGCCGATCTCGGCGATCGTGTCGCTGGCGTGGGCCTGCGTCTGGGCCGAGATGTCGCGCGCGGTTTGCGCCAGCGTCTCGCAGATTTCCTGCTGACGGCTCGCGGTGCGTGCGCCCGCTTGTTCCCACTCCTGGCTCAGCGTCGTGGCCATCGTGCCGAGCGCTTCGGTCCAGGCTGCCAGACGTTGCTGGTCCCGCGAGGCCAATTCGGCCTGGAGGTTCGCAGCAGCCTTCGGCGCTTCCGCCGCGGCCTGCACGAGCCGGTCGATTTCAGCAATCGTGTTGCTAGCGTGGGCTTGCGTTTGAGCCGATATGTCGCGAGCGGTTTGCGCCAGCGTCTCGCAGATTTCCTGCTGACGGCTCGCAGTGCGCGCGCCCGACTGCTCCCATTCCTTGCTCAAGGTCGCCGCCATCGCGCCGAGCGTCTCGGTCCAGGCTGCCAACCGTTGCTGGTCCCGCGAGGCCAATTCGGCCTGCAGATTCGCCGCGGCCTTCGGTGCTTCCGCCGCGGCCTCGACCAGCCGGTCGATTTCGGCAATCGTCTTGCTGGCGTGTGCCTGCGTTTGAGCCGAAATATCACGCGCCGTTTGCGCCAGCGTCTCGCAGATTTCCTGCTGACGGCTCGCGGTTTGCGTGCCCGACTGCTCCCATTCCTTGCTCAAGGTCGCGGCCATCGCGCCGAGCGTCTCGGTCCACACCGCGAGCCGCTGTTCATCCTTCGAAGCCAGCTCGGTCTGCAAATCCGCGTGCGACTGCCCCACGCCACGCAGCAGGGACGCCGCGTGCCGCTCGAAAGTCGCAGCGGCTGCCGCCCATGCCTGCTGGTTGCTCGCCGCAAGCTTCTCGCCGACGCTCTCCTGACGCGACAGCGCCTCGTTCCACGCCTGCGAGACATTTCCCGCCGTGCTTTCCAGCCGCGCGGACACGCCATCCAGCAGACCGGCCGAGCGTTGCTCGAAAGTGTCGGTGAAGCGATCCAGCGAGGCGCGCAGATGCTGCGCCAGTTCCTCGCTCGAACGTTGATGTCCCGACAATGCCTTGTTCCAGATATCCGCGACGGTCGTCGTGCTCATCTCGAAGCCGTTCGTCAGGCCGTCCAGTTGCCGTTGCACAGCGTGCGTGACGGTGTCGTGCAAGGCCGTCGTCTCGCGCGCGAGGCCGGCCATCGTGGCTTCCATGACCGGCTGCAGCGCCGCGCCGGCGGCGCGCGTGCTGTCCGCCACGCTCTCCTTCAACGACTGCTCGACCGAACTGGCGAGGCGCGTATAAGCGGCCTCGGCCCTGACGTGGAAAGCCTCCTGGCTGGCGATCTGCCGCTCATTCAACGCGAGGCTTTGTTGCTCGATGGCCGACATCATCGTCTGCAGCCGGTCGACCAGCGTGGGCATCACTTCAGTCTGACGCTGCAAAAGCCTGAACGCCTCTTCGCGCTGATGACTCTGCGAGTAGATGCGCAGGGTCGTCGCGATCTTCACGTCGAGCATCTGCGCTGCCTGCAGGCGCTCGCGACGGCACAGCGCGGACAGCAACCCCAGCATCGCGGAGGTGGCCACGCCCGCAATCGAGGTGCCGAACGCAAAGCCCAAGCCCTTGACCGGCGCGGCGAGCGAAGCGCGGATCGCTTGCAGGTCGGTCGCGCTTTCCAGCGCCATGCCGGTGCCGCGCAAGGTCACCACCATGCCGAGCAGCGTGCCGAGCATGCCGAGCAGCACCAGCAAGCCGACCAGGTAAGGCGTCAGCGCCGGACCCGGCAAGGCCACCCGCTCGCCCTCGATGCGCAGGCGCGCCGCGTTGCGCAAGCTCGGATGCAAGGGCTCGAGCCATGCGCCGAGATTCGGCGGCGGCCCGGACAGCCCGGCGACCGCGTGCGCGAGCGTGGCGGTGGCCTGGTTGTAGCGGTGCAATTCGAGCGCGCCCGCCAGGTAGCACACGCCGATCAATAACGTGACGGCCAGCGCCAGCGGGTTCGAACCGAGGTAGCCGGCGGCGATCCAGCACACAGCGGCCAGACCGGCCAAAAACACAACGAGATCAATACGATATCTGGACATAGTGTCCCAGTTAGCTGGCGCGAAGGGCGGCGAGCAACCCTTCGACCGGTTGTAAACGAACATCCAGTTCGGCAAGCAACACGCTTTGCATGTCCTTGCGGAACACATTCAGCCATGCGCCGGGCGTGGGCGCCGCTGGGTTGCTTGCGGCGCTGCTTGCCACATTGCTTCCGGCGTCGTCCGCGGATTCGGCAGATTCGGCGGACTCGCCGGCCTCGGCGGCGGCCAGCGTCGCCTGCTCGGCCGCGCGCAAGCGCTCGAAGTGCCCGGCCAGCAGCACGGGCACGGCAGCCAGCAGATTGCGCTCGCGCTCGCTCAGCGCGCGCTCCATCACCGCATCCACCACGGCGAGCCGCGCCATGGCGGGCGTTCTGGCGGCCAGCATGTTCCGCAGGCGGCCGCGCAGATTGCCGATCGCCATTTCCATCGACTGCTGGATGGAGAGGTAGCGTTGACGGAAAACCGCGTAATCGGCCGCCGGCTCCGCGGGCGCATTCTGCGACGCCGCATGTGCGGACGCATGCGCGGGACCACGCCGCCTGTCGGCTGCGAACACGCTATCGCCCGTGATGGTCTTCGCGAGCGAACTGCGCGCGCGCACGTACTCCGACTCTTCGGCGCTGCCGAAGCTTCGCGCGCCGGCGGCGACGGCCGGCGGATTGCCGCTCAGTGCCGAGGACAGCGCAATGGCGTCGGTCCAGCCGAGCCATTGGCTGAGCCGGTCCGAGAGCGATTGCCTGGATTCGGGGACATCGACATCCGCGAGGCGTGCCAGTAAGCGAATGAGCGCCGGGCCGCTGAGGGCGGTGCGCTGGGGGGCTTGCAACATACCACCGGAGACAAAAAAGTCGCCAGTTTACACGCTGTCGGCGCCTGGGCGGCCGCAAGTCGATCCGCGGACCGTGCGCGAGGCGCATTTTACTTGAGCGGAGCCGTGCTCGGCGGGGCGTTCCGGCTTGATGATTCGCCTGCTGCTTTGGCCTTCTTGGGCCTTCCGCTTCGACCTTCCGCTCCGGCTCGCCGCTCCGCCCGATTGCGCGATCACTGAAGCGACACGGCCTCGCTCATCAGAAGGTTTTCGCGCATCCACTGCGCCATGCTGCAAACCGCCATGCCGCGCTGCGCGTTGAACGTGCGATCCATATCCCATGCCACGCCCTCACCTTCCGCAAACACCACGCGGTACTTCCTGATCGAACTGTCGGGCTTCTCGGCCAGTTCGCTTTGCAATTGCGGCACGCTCCATTCGACGCGGCGAACCTTGCGCCCGAGCATCGCGTCGACGGCCTCCGCCACTTGCCGATAAGTCACCGTATCCCCGGCGACGAACACGACCTCATCCGCGATGCGCGGCTCGGCGAACATGATCTCCACGGTCAGTCTGCCGATGTCGTCGGCCGTGGTGACCGTCACCGCGTTGTCCCAACTGCCGAGCGCGTGCACCGTGTTCTGCTCCAGATCCACCACGCCGAAGGACGGCTCGAACAGAAAACTCGTGAACATGCCGGTCGACACGATCACCCATTCGGTGCGGCCTTGCGCGCGCAGCAGGTCGCGCACGTCGAGTTGTTCATCGAACAGGTCCTGCGCGCTGCCCCGGCCGATCACGTCGTAGTCCACGCCGAACTGCCACGGGAAATAACGCGCGACATCAGCCGCGAGCACGGCACGGGCAATCTTCAACTGCACGCCTTTGCCGCCGACAAACCCGGTGCAGGACACGACCGTGTCGAAGCGCCGAAACAGCGCCGCAAGCGAGGCCTCGGACTGCGCGGCCAGATCGCCCGGCACGAGTTCGATGGCGAGCGCGCGCAATTCGGCGATTTCCTTCTGCCTGGCGGCATCGCTCGATTGCAGGGTGGACGGTCGCAGGAGAACCGCGAGCGAGACGCCCGGCGTCGACGCGGCGCGCCGCGCGAGACTGCGCAATACGGCCATGCCGAGTTCACCGGCGCCGAGCACGAGAATGGATTGAGTGTGCGACATGTGTGAGACCTTTTCGAAGTTCGGGAATGGATCGAGTGGCGTTCGCTCGTGCGATCCGCCGTCACCGGTAACACGCTGCTGCGGTGTAGCTTCAGGCAGAAGTCAGCCGGACGAATTGGAGTCTAGGTGCGCAATCGCCGCCATTGTTCGCCCTCACGGAATTGAGAAAGCGCCCGCCTCGAACCAGCCGGCTCAAGTCGGATAAGCGAACGACTCCATGTAAGATGAACGCCCGCTGCAACGCGCCTGTGGACGGCGCAGTGCGAACCCGGACAGGTGCCCCGCTCATGGACAAACTTCAAGCGATGACGACCTTCATGCGCATCGTCGAGGCTCAGAGCTTCAGCAAGGCCGCGGAGACGCTTTCGCTGCCTCGTTCGTCGGTGACGACGATGATCAAGAATCTGGAGCACGAGCTGGGCGCCGCCCTGCTCCGGCGCAGTACCCGCACGCTCAGCCTGACCGATGCGGGCGAGCGGTACTACACGTCCTGCCGGGCGATTCTCGCGGAGATCGCGCGCGTGGAAAGCGAGTTGTCCGCCGACGCGGCGACTCCGCGTGGACGTGTCCGCGCGGACATGCCGGGCGTGATCGGGCGCGCGATGGTGTTGCCGCGGCTGCGCGAATTCGAGCAGCGCTTTCCCGGCATCGAACTCGTGCTCGGTCTGAGCGACCGGCCCGCGGACCTGATCTACGACGGCATCGATTGCGTGATCCGCACCGGCGCACTGGCGGATTCGAGCCTGATTGCGCGGCGGCTCGGAGAACTGAGCTGGATCACGTGCGCATCGCCGCGATATTTGAAAGAATATGGCGAGCCCGACAGCGTGAGCGCGCTCAACGATCACCGTGCGATCAATTACATCTCGAACGCGACAGGGAGGCCGCTCGACTGGCGCTTCCACGTACAAGGCGAAGATCTCGCGATGACCATGCCGAGCCGCTTCTCGGTCAACGAGACAGAGGCCTATCTGCAATGCGGCCTGGAAGGATTGGGACTGATCCAGCTCTCGGAATTCGTCGCGCTGCCGTATCTGAAATCAGGGCGTCTGAAACAAGTACTCGCCAGTGCGCGATCGTCGGCTGTGCCTGTTTCGATCGTCTATCCGCACGGCCGAAACGCAAGCGGCGCGACCCGAACGTTCGTCGACTGGATCGCGGAACTCTTCGAACAAAGCGACTTCAAGCGAGGCCTATAAGCAGAATGAAATTCGATACTGTTGTGCTCGGGGCAGGCATTGTCGGCGTATGCGTCGCCGTGCATTTGCAGAAACGCGGCCGCCAGGTCGCGCTGGTCGATCGCAAGCTGCCCGGCAACGAGACCTCGTTCGGCAATGCCGGACTGATTCAGCGTGAAGGCGTCTATCCCTACGCGTTTCCTCGGGGACTCGACACGTTGCTGCGCTATGCGCGCAACCAGTCGGCGGACGTTCGCTATCATGCCGACGCCATCCTCAAGACAGCGCCGTTTCTGTGGCAGTACTGGCGCAACTCACATCCGGCGCGGCACGCCGCCATTGCGAAGTCGTACGCGACGCTGATCGAGCATTGCGTGAGCGAGCACCGGGCGCTCGCCGTCGATGCCGGCGCAAGCGCGCTTTTACGCCCGATCGGCTGGATGAAAGTGTTTCGCACCGCAGCGGCTCGCGACGCGGAATTGCGGCTCGCCGAACAGTGGCATCGCGAATACGAGGTCGAGTTCGAAGCGCTCGACGCCGCCCGTCTGCAACAGATGGAGCCCGATCTCGACAAGACGCTACTGGGCGGCCTGCGTTATCCGGCATCCGATTCCGTGAGCGACCCGAACGCGCTCGTCACCGCTTACGCCAGATACTTCGAAGCGCTCGGCGGACGGTTTTTTATCGGCGATGCGGACACGCTTCGCGATGCCTGGCAGGTCGATACGGAAGCGGGAACGATCTCGGCTTCGTCCGCGGTCGTGGCGTTGGGGCCGTGGTCGGATCGCGCGAGTACGCGATTGGGTTACCGCTTGCCCCTCGCCGTCAAACGCGGATATCACATGCACTACGAGCCGCAGGGGACAGCCCGTCTGAATCATCCGGTGCTCGACGCGGAAGGCGGCTACGTGCTGGCGCCGATGGCGCGCGGCATCCGCTTGACCACCGGTGCGGAAATCGCGGACCTCGATGCGCCCAAGACGCCGGCGCAACTCGCGGCGGTCGAGCCGGTTGCCCGCACGCTGTTTCCCTTGGGCAAGCGTCTCGACGACGAACCCTGGATGGGCCGACGTCCTTGTACATCGGACATGATGCCGATCATCGGCGCCGCGAAAAAACACGCGGGCTTGTGGTTCGCGTTCGGCCACGCACATCACGGGCTGACCTTGGGTCCGATAACCGGACGTCTGATCGCCGAGATGATGACCGGCGAGGAAACCGTGGTGGACCCGCGGCCGTTCAGCGTGGAACGGTTCTAACGGCGCGGGTCGCGCTCCGAGCCACAATAAAAAAACGCCGCGGACAAACAAGCTCCGCGGCGTTCCTTTATCTCGACATCGATTGCTTAGGCCGCGGCCACCACTCTACGCGGCGACAGAACCGACACGGCGAAGCTCACGACGATATTGACCGCCAGCGCGATCAGGCCGATATACACCGGATAGACCGCATCGCCGAGATGCAGGGCGAACACCGGCTTGAGGCCTTGCGAAATCGCCAGCCCGGTTCCGAGCACGATCCCGGCCAGCCAGCCGAGGAACAGACCCGGCGTGTTCAAACGACGCGTGTACAACGAGAACACGATCGCCGGGAAGATCTGCAGAATCCACACGCCGCCCAGCAGTTGCAGGTCGATCGCGTATTGCGTCGGCAAAAACACGATGAACAGCAGCGCACCGAACTTCACGACGAGGGAGACGATCTTCGCCGTGGAAGCCTCGCCTTCAGGCGAGATATTCGGCGAAACGAGCGGACGCCACAGGTTGCGCGTGAACAGATTGGCCGCGCCAATCGACATGATCGCCGCCGGCACCAGCGCGCTGATCGCAATCGCCGCCGCCGCGAAGCCGACGAACCACGACGGGAACAGCGTGTTGAACAACGCCGGCACCATGTCCGAAGCCGACTTCACATGCACGCCGGCCGCAATCGCCATATAGCCGAGCAACGCGATCAGACCCAGCAGCAGCGTGTACGCCGGCAGGAAGATCGCATTCTTGCGCACCGTATTCGCCGACGAAGACGACAGCACCGCCGTCATCGTATGCGGATACATGAACGCCGCCAGCGCCGAGCCCAAAGCCAGCGACGCATACGCGGTGAATTGCGTCGGCTTCAGAATGATGCCGGTCGCGCCGCCCTTGGCCTTGAAATACGTATCGGCCGCGTCGAACACATGCGCGTAGCCGCCGAGCTTGGCCGGAATCAGCCACACCGCCGCGATCACGACGATGTAGATCATGATGTCCTTGACGAACGCGATCATCGCCGGCGCGCGCAGGCCGCTCGCATACGTGTACAGCGCGAGAATCACGAAGGCGACGATCAGCGGCATTTCGCCGGTCACGCCGAGCCCCTTGATCACGACCTGCATGCCCACCAGCTGCAGCGCGATATACGGCATGGTCGCGACAATGCCGGTGATCGCGACGGCTGCCGGGAACCACTTGCCGCCGTATTCGCCCTGCACGTAGTCCGCTGCCGTGATATGGTTTTTCGCCTGAGCGACCTTCCACAGTTTCGGCATCACCGCGAACACGAACGGATAGACGATGATCGTGTACGGCAACGCAAAGAAGCCATACGCACCCACCGAATAGACCAGCGCGGGCACCGCGATCACCGTATAAGCGGTATAGAAGTCGCCGCCCACTAGGAACCACGAAATGACCGTGCCGAACTGGCGGCCGCCGAGACCCCACTCGTGCAATTGCGTCAGGTCGCCCCGTTTCCAGCGCGCGGCAAAGAAGCCGATCACGGTAACGAGAACGAAGAATGCGATAAAGACGGTCATCGCAACCGGATTCACAGGATTCGTATCGCTCATTTGACACCTCGGTACACGACGTAAATCAGTAACGAGGTCAACGGCACCCACAAGAACTGATACCAGTAGAAGAACGGAAAGCCGGCGAACGACGGACGCGTGTCGTTATAGAACGGCAGCCACAGCAATGCGATGTACGGGATCAGCAGGATCAGCCATAGCCATGAACGGCCGGCAGGGTGGGAGGTCTCCACAATCATCTCCTAAGTCTATTATCGACACCGCGCGCCAGGGCTTGTGGCCCGGCACGCGGAAACCGGTTTCGTGATATTAGTCGGCGAAACCGGAATGCGCTCCTCGCGCCGCGCAAACGCCCTCAAGGCGCACTACGCCGCGGGGATGTAGTATTCGCCTTCGTGAGCGTCCTCACAAGCGCGCAACTACGTAAGCCGGCTACGTAATACTACGTAGCCGGCCGGCCGTCTTTTCAACGATGAAACTCAAAGCCAAGATTGTCCTGCTGGCGATCGTGCCCTTTCTGGCCGCCATCGCGAGCATCGAAATCGGTGTGCGCCAGGAAGCCACGGCGCTCGCCGAGACGCAGCACGCGACCACGCAGGCCGCGTATATGGCCAGCAAGGAGATCGAGCTCAAGCATTACGTCGAACTCGCCACTACCGCGATCGCGCCGCTCTATAACGCTGGCCAGGACAATGCGCGCGACGACTCGATGCTGCGCATGCGCGCGCTCGACGTGCTGGAAAAAATGGACTTCGGCAAGGACGGCTATTTCTTTGTCTACGACATGCACGGCCGTTCGTTGATGCATCCGCGCGAGCCCGACCTCGTGGGGCGCGACCTGTGGGAAATGCGCGACCGCGAAGGCACGCTGACGATCCAGCAACTGCTCGCCGCGGCCTCGCGCGGCGGCGGCTATGTGCGCTACCTGTGGCATCGTCCGTCGACGGGCAAGGTGGCTTCGAAACTCGGCTATGTGGTGCCGCTGGAGCGCTGGGGCTGGATGATCGGCACCGGCATCTATCTCGACGACGTGGACAGCACGCTCGCGCATATCGACGAGGGCGCGGCCGCCAACATCGATCGTACGATGAAATGGATCGACGCGATCGCCGTGGCCGGACTCGCTGTGATCGCGCTATGCGCGCTCGTGCTCAACGTCACCGAATATCGCAGTGCGGACGCCAAACTGAAGCGGCTTGCTCAGCAGGTGGTGGAGTCGCAGGAAAACGAACGGGCGCGCCTGTCGCGTGAACTGCACGACGGCATCAGCCAGATGATGGTCTCCGTGAAGCTGCTGCTCGAATCCGCGCTGGCGCGCTTCGAGCGCAGCGAAGTGCGCGTGCCCCCGGCAGAGGCCGCGCTCACCACCAGCCTCACCCGGCTTGGCGACACCTTGCGCGAAGTGCGGCGCATTTCCCATGCGCTGCGTCCGTCGATGCTCGACGATCTCGGTGTGGCGGCTGCGCTGGAGCAACTCTCCCGCGAACTCAGCGAGCAGTCGGGCATCGAGATCGGCTTCACGCAGATTGCCCACACTCACGCGGCGGCTTTGCCCGACGCGGTCAACACCGTGTTGTTCCGGATCGCGCAGGAAGCGCTGACGAATATTGTGCGCCACGCGCAGGCGTCGAGCGCGGCGCTCGCGCTGGAAGTATCGAACGACGCCGTCACGCTGAACATCGCGGACAACGGACGCGGCTTCGACGTGGCGCATGCGTTCGTCGGCCGGCGCTCGGGCGTGGGTCTGCGCAATATGCGCGAACGGCTCGAAGCGCTGGGCGGCACGCTGTCGCTCAGTTCACAGGCCGGCCACACTCTCGTCACCGCACGCGTGCCGCTCGGATCGACCGAGCCGACATTGCCGGCCTTGCAGGAAACCTGACCATGAACGACGCCTCACCCGCTATCGCCCGTCTGATTCTCGTCGACGATCATCCGCTCGTGCGCGACGGTTTGCGCGCACGGCTCGAAGCGGTGCGCAACCTCGAAGTGGTCGGCGAAGCGGGCAATGCGCAGGAAGCGCTCGCCCTCGCCGCGAGTGAGGAGCCCCACCTCGTACTGATGGATGTCGGCATGAACGGGATGAACGGCATCGCACTGGCCGGCATGTTTCATGAACGCTTCCCGGCGATTCGCGTGCTCATGCTGTCGATGCACGACAATCTCGAGTACGTGACCCAGGCGGTGCGCGCGGGCGCGAGCGGTTACGTGCTCAAAGATTCGCCCGCCACCGAAATCATCCAGGCGATCGGCGCGGTGCTCGAAGGTAAACAGTTTTTCAGCGCGGGACTGGGCGCACGTCTGATTCAGGCTTCGGCAACGCAGTCGCCCGTCGAGCGGCTCACGCCGCGTGAACGCGACATTCTCGACGCGCTCGCGGAAGGCCTGTCCAGCAAGCAGATCGCTCAGCGCAACGATCTCTCCGTGCGTACGGTGGAAACGCATCGGCTGAATCTGAAACGCAAGCTCGATATTGAAGGTCAGGCCGAGTTGATCAAGTTCGCAGTCGAGAATCGTCGCACGAGCCGGTAAAAACCTGACTGACGCGAGTGCGCGATCGCAGCATAATTAGCACAGCATCCACTCAAACCACTGCCGTCGTTCCGTCTGATCTACTCAACGCCCGACACCTGGAGCTGATGAGGATGAAACGCTCGATCCCATTGCGGCTAGCGAGTCTGCTGATCTGTTGCGCCGCCACTCACGCGCATGCCGAACCGGCGCGCGTCAATCGCGGCCACGATCCGTTCTTTCAGATCTCCAAAGCAATCGGCGACTGTCCGGTGCCTTTGGGCCCGCTCGAAACCGAGCAGGAATGGCTCGACGACAGCCATTACCGGATCGAGCGCGGCAATAGCTGCTGGGTGGAAGGCCGCTGCCGTTTGTCGAACGCTTATCTGTACGACGTGGAAATCGCCGACGCCCTGCAGCGACGCCTCACCAACATCAACTTCGCCACGCACTGGCGCGAACAGTCGACGCTCTGGCTGACGCTGCAACGCCGCTTCATCTATGTCGAAGGTTGCGTTGCGCCAGGTTTCGACAAGAAGGCCTTCCTCACCGAACTCGCGAAAACCGCGGACGTCGAGCGTGTGATCGACGACACGACCACCAATCCGCATGCCGCACAGCTCCCCTACAAAACGCTTGCGAATCCGGACAAGCCGGTACTCGATCCAGGCAACTAGCCACACAGGCCGACGAGCGAATGCAGCGCGCGCGTGATATCCGGTATCACGCTGCAACGCCTATATCGGCGATCGAACATAGCAACGCAGAAATCGAACTTTGGGCGTTTCGACGTCATTGCTACCATCGGCGACCCGACATATCCGGTCACGACAACAATGACAACACAACGATCGCAGCGCCCTTCTCTTCGCCTTGGCATGATCGGCGCCGCCGTTGCCAGCCTCGTCGCACTCGCGTCGTGCGGCGACGACAATTTGCCCAGCCCGACGCCCGCACCCGTAGTCGCGCAGAAACGCCCGAACATTCTGTACATCATGGCTGACGACCTCGGCTATTCCGACATCCACGCGTTCGGCGGCGAGATCAACACGCCCAACCTCGACGCGCTAGTGCAATCGGGCCGCATCCTGACGAATCACCACACGGGCACCGTCTGCGCGATCACGCGTTCCATGCTGATTTCCGGCACCGACCACCATCTGGTCGGCGAAGGCACCATGGGTGTGCCGACCGATGAGCGCAAAGGCCTGCCGGGTTACGAGGGCTATCTGAACGACCGCGCGCTCTCCGTTGCGCAGCTGCTGAAGGACGGCGGTTATCACACGTATATGGCCGGCAAATGGCATATCGGCTCGGGCATTGTCGGCAGCACGACGGGCGGTGGGCAGACGCCCGACCAATGGGGCTTCGAACACAGCTATGCATTGCTCGGCGGCGCCGCGACCAATCACTTCGCGCACGAACCGGCGAACTCGCAGAACTACACCGAAGACGGCAAATACGTGCAGCCCGGCCAGCCGGGACAACCGGGCGGCGCGGGCGGCAGCCCAGCGGTGTTCTATTCGACCGACTTCTACACGCAGCGCCTGATCTCGTACATCGACTCGAACAAAGGCGATGGCAAGCCGTTCTTCGCCTATGCGGCCTACACGTCGCCGCATTGGCCGCTGCAAGTACCCGAGCCTTATCTGCATAACTACGCCGGCAAATACGACGCCGGTTACGACGCGATCCGCAACGCGCGCATTGCGCGGCAAAAGGCGCTCGGCATCATCCCGAACGACTTCGTGCCGTACGGCGGCGCGTCGGAAACGCTCGCCGCGACCGCGGCCACCGCGAACAACGGCACGGTGAACGCGAAGTACGTGAGCGCCGTGCATAGCGCGGCGCAAGGCTATACCGACTATGGTCCGGGCACGGTGAACAAGACGTGGGCGAGCCTCTCGCCCGCCGAGAAGAAGGTCCAGGCGCGCTACATGGAAATCTACGCGGGCATGGTCGAAAACCTCGACCACAACATCGGCCTGCTGATCCAGCATCTGAAGGATATCGGCGAGTACGACAACACGTTCATCATGTTCCAGTCGGATAACGGCGCGGAAGGCTGGCCGATCGACTCCGGCGCCGACCCGACCGCGACTGACACCGCCAATGCCGCCGACCCGGTTTATTCGGCACTCGGCACCGACAACGGCAAGCAGAACGCGCAACGTCTGCAGTACGGCTTGCGCTGGGCCGAAGTGAGCGCCACGCCGTTCCGTCTGACCAAGGGCTATTCGGGCGAAGGTGGCGTATCCACGCCGTTGATCGTCCATCTGCCGGGTCAGACCACGCAGAAGCCGACGCTGCGTGACTTCACGCACGTGACCGACAACACCGCGACGTTCCTCGCCGTCTCGCAGATTCCTCCGCCCACGCAGGCCGCGCCGGCGCTCATCAATACGCTGACCGGCGTCGATCAGAACAAGGGCAAGGTGGTCTATAACATTCGCTACGTGTATCCGGTGACCGGACAGTCGCTGCTGCCATTGCTGAACGATCAGGCCACGAGCGCGGTGCACACCGCGTCGTTCGGCGACGAAGCGTACGGCCGCGGCTATCTGCGCAGCGCCGACGGCCGCTGGAAAGCGTTGTGGACGGAACCGCCGCTCGGTCCCGTGGACGGTCATTGGCAACTGTTCGACATGAGCGCCGACCGCGGCGAAACGCAGGACGTGTCGACGCAGAATCCCTCGGTGATCGACGGTCTCGTGCAGCAGTGGAACAACTATATGAGCAGCGTCGGCGGCGTCGAACCGTTGCGTCCGCGCGGTTACTACTGAGCACGCAATGACCGTCAGATTCAAGCTCAAAAGCAACGCGGCGCTGTACGGCGTCTACGCGGCGATCGCCACGGTCGCCTTCGCCGCTGCATTTACCGCCGCGACGGCCGCTTCGGCGGTCTTTAGCGGCGGCAAACAAGGGGCGTTCGACGAACTCAATGCATCGCGTCCGTTGGCCGCGCTCGGCTCCGAGCGGCAATGCGAGCGTTACGCCGGCCTGCCTTCGCGCTGGCGCGACGATCCGAAAGCTGGCATGGTGCACCTGCATGGCGGTGATTTCGTGTTCGGCAGCAAGCTCGGTTACGAAGACGAGCGTCCGGCCGGCGACGGCAAGACGCGCGTCGCGGGCTTCTGGATCGATCAGACCGATGTGACGAATGCGCAGTTCGCGGCATTCGTGAAGGCCACGGGCTACGTCAGCGATTCGGAGCGCCAAGGCGGCGCAGTGGTATTTCATACGCCGACACGCGACGAGATGAATGCACGCGATCTCGCGTGGTGGACGTGGGTGAAAGGCGCCGCATGGAATCATCCAACCGGACCTGGCAGCACGCTCGAAGGCCGCATGAACCAACCGGTAACGATGGTCACGCAAGCCGATGCGCTCGCCTACGCGCGCTGGTTGGGCCGCGATCTGCCCACCGAAGCCGAGTGGGAATACGCGGGCAAGGCGGGCCGCGAAGGCGCGGAGCTCGATACCGCTCCGCGCGATGAACACGGCAAGCCGAGCGCGAATTACTGGCAAGGCGTGTTTCCCGTGCTCAACACGAATGAGGACGGTCACGTCGGCCTCGCGCCCGTCGGCTGCTATGCCGCCAACGATTTCAAGCTCTACGACATGATCGGCAATGCGTGGGAATGGACCAAGGATGCTTATAGCGGTCCGCACCAGTCCCACACCAATGGCGATACCGCGGCGGTCGCGCCGCTCAGCCGCAAACACGACACGCCGATGGTCATCAAAGGCGGCTCGTTCCTATGCTCGCGCGACTATTGCGTGCGCTATCGGGCGGCGTCGCGCGAACAGCAGGAAGCGGATTTGCCGGCGTCGCATATCGGTTTTCGCACGGTGTTGAGGGATGCGTCATGAAGTCACGGTTATTCGCAACGGCCGTGCTGCTGGTCGCCGCTTCGATGGTTCAGCACGTGCAAGCTGCCGCGTCGCAAGTCATCAAGGTAGGTGTGAGTGCGGGCGCGCATGCCGAGATCATGAACGAGGTGCGCCGCGTCGCCGCCAGTCGCGGACTCACGCTCGACGTGGTCGTATTCGATCAGCCCGAGCGTATCGACGCCGCGCTTGCCGCGAAGCAGATCGACGCGGCGAGTTTCGAAGACGAGCCACGCTTCGACGCACAGCGCAAACAGCACGGCTTTGCGCTCGCGAGCGTCGCCACCACCGTGACGTTTCCCATCGCCTTGTACTCGCGCAAACTGACGAACCTCGGCCAACTGCAACGCGGCGCGACGATCGCCATTCCGGACGACCGGGAAGGCACGGCGCGCGCCTTGATCCTGCTGCAGAACTTCACGCTGCTGACGTTCAAGGACAGGGCCGGCTTGCATGCGACGCTCGCCGACATCACGAGCAACCGGCTGAATCTGCAGATCCGCCAGGTGCCGCGCGCACGTCTATTCGACTCATTGAACAGCGTGGCCTTCGCCGTGATCGATAGCGACGACGCGGCGCGCGCGGGTCTTTACCCGGCGCGCGACAGCCTCGGTCTCGAAGATGCCCGCTCGCCTTACGCCAACGTGTTGACGGTGCGCGATTCCGACCGCGCTCGGCCTTGGGTTGCGCAACTGGTGGCGGCTTACCATTCGAACGACGTCGCGCATTTCATTCTGACGCGCTATCAGGACTCGGTGCGCCGGCCGTGGTGAACGCTTTCTCGTTCGCGTGCACGGCGTGCGGCAAGTGCTGCAATAGTCCGCCGGCCATGTCGTTACCCGAGCTGTTCCGGCATCGCGACCGGTTCATCGGCTGCCTTGCGATCGGCCGCGTGCCGCGCAGGCGCATCGGTGAGCGGGTGCGCGTCGGCCGGCACGAAGCCTTGCTCGACGAGGCCGATATCGCCGCTTTCGAATCGATCGCGGACACGCTGCTCCATCGCGCGGGCGACACCTTCAGCATCATGACGCAGGGCTACGATTACCCTTCTCTGGCGCGCTGTCCCGCGCTCGCCGATGATGGACGCTGTGCGATCCATCTAAACGGCAAGCCGGTCACGTGTGAAGTCGTGCCGCTCGATCCGCTCGTGCCGGATACGCTGCAACATCTCGTGCTGGCCGGCCGCAATCAGAGCGCCTCGTACCTGGGCGCCGACTGCATTCAGGAAGGTGAACGCGCGGACGCCGCACTAATGACCGCGGAAGGCGAGATAAAAGACGCGAATGCGAGGAACGCTTTGGCGCGTCGCCGCCGCGCGCTCGAAAAAGAACGTGAGGTGTGGGGCCGTGCCGTATTCGAATCGCTGCGCAAAGATCTGTTCGACTCGCCCGCCGCGTTGGCGCGTATTCCGCCGGGCGGCTTTCTGACGATCTCGATCGTGCCGGCGCTGTTGGCCGTGGCCAGTACTTCCGCGCGCTGTCGCCAGTTGTGTCTCGACTATATCGACAGCCAACTCGCGTTGATCGACCGCAGTATTAAGCAAGCGCTTTTGCGCCGCCGACTGGACGATCGTCCGGTGACTCAGGAATTGCGCGGATTCGCTCATGCGTATCAACGTGCACAAACGCTTCTTGGCACACCACTCCCTGCCATGGAAGTGGAAAGCGGCACTCCCTCTTCTCTATCACCTATCGAAGCCTATCTCTCTGGCGCAGATCGGTAATCAAAAGAACCGTCAGAGTTGCGTATCCAGCAGCGGCACGAACTTTTCGATCAGCTTTTCCGTAAAGGGCCGGTGCATCCATGCTTCGAGCGTAACCTGCTGCGACTTCTTTAGATCCTCGGCAAAAACGGCGGTTTGTTGCTTCGCGAAGTCGCGGTCGTAGATGTTCAGATTCGCTTCGTCGTTGAGCTTGAACGAACGATTATCGAAATTGGTCGAGCCGACCGAAACCAGGTATTCGTCCACCACCAGCAATTTGCAGTGAAACATGGTCGGCTGATACTCGTACATTTCCACGCCCGCTCTGAGCAGATCGCCCCAGCACGCGCGCGACGCTTCGCGCACGGTATGCGTGTCGATCCGTTTGCCGGGCATGATGATCTGCACTTTCACGCCGCGTTTCGCCGCCTCGACAATCGCGTTGATGGTCAGCTTGTCGGGAACGAAATAGGCACTCGCCAGATGAATGGAGTGCGTGGCTGCCGTGATCGCCATCAGATACATTAACTGCATGTCGTCGCTGCCGCCCGAGGGCGAACTGCTGAACATATGCGCGAGGCCGTCGCCCATTGACTCGACATCGGGAAAATAGCCGGGACCGTGCAGCACATTGCCGGTTGCCTTGACCCAGTTGTCCATGAATACGGCCTGCATATGGCCGACCACCGGACCCGCCACGCGGAAATGCGTATCGCGCCAATGCTTTTCATTCTGTGCGTGGCCGGTCCACTCCGGCGCAATACCCACACCACCCGTAAAGCCGATATGCCCGTCGATCACCAGCAGTTTGCGGTGCGTGCGATCGTTCATGCGGCCAAGGCCGGTCCAATGGGGCTTGTGATACTGAATCACTTCCGCGCCGGCATCGCGAAGCAGATCCAAATAGCGCTTATCCATTTTCGACGAGCCGACCCAGTCGAGCAGCACGTGCACCGCGATGCCTTCGCGCGCTTTATCCGCGAGTGCCTGCGCAATCTGCTCGCCAATCTCGCCGGACCAATAGATGAAAGTTTCAAACGTGATCGTTTGCCGTGCGGAACGGATGCCTTCCAGCATCGAAGGAAAAATGTGGTCGCCGTTCAGCAGCATCTCGAAGCGATTGCCCGAGATGACCGGCGGCCCGAGCAGCAAACCCATCGAGCGAAGGAATTGCGGATCGTCGCTCGCATAAAGGCGTTCGATCTTATGTTCGATCTTCTTCTCGCCGCTCGATAAATTGGCAATCACCAAGATGATGACGAGCGTGACGAAGGCGGTAATGGAAATCGTCAGCATGCGTGGCCTCGATGCTAATCGGCGGGACGCGTCGGATGCGCGTCCTGCGGTTTGACGAAGACTCCGGGCCTCAGCCCCGGCTGTTACGACGAACGCAGGACGCATTGCGCGTGCCCGTTGCAGGCCCGCACCTTGCTACTCAACCTCATTACCTGACCAGCGAGAACGCTTCCCGGATGGCTATTTCACCCGCGCCATAGACACCGACTACCGTATAGTCCGACGCTACGCATTCGAAGGTGGACTGCTGAAACGTGATGACAAAATGGCGCAGCGCGGGTCCCGTCGATGCGACCGCCGCAAGCTCGGCGGCAAGCGACGAATTCATGACTTCATGAACCGAGTAGCTAGTGAGACCCTGCGAGGCGAGTGGATGGATCTCGAGATCGCCGTCGCCGGGCGGACCCAGGCGATGAAATACAGTGTCCGGAAACAGCACCGCGCAAAATGGATCGTCGTCGGGATCGAATGGTCCGAACCGTTCAAAGTCGGACTCCGCAATCGGATAAGAGAGAATGACCCGGCGGTCACTCGCGACGATGAAGGGTTCGCCGGCATCTTCTGCCGGATGAGGAACGGAGTCCAGCAGGACGACCTGGTCTTCCTGCTGGGGTGTTTCAAGCGTACTGGTCATCTACTTCACGGCTCGGTTGCGCTCATGCACTGGCTGACGCCGGCGCGGCTTGCGGCGTGGCCGCGACAGTCGCCGCGACGGCTTTTTTGGCTGCGGTCTTGCGCACAGGTGCTTTCCTGGCTGCTTTAGTCGCGGCGCTCTTCTTCGCGGCCGGCTTTGCGGCGCCTTTCTTTGCCGCTACTTTCCTGGTCGCCGCCGTGGCTTTCTTTGCAACCGTCTTTTTGGCCTCGCCTGCTTTCTTTGCCACGACTTTTCGGGCTGCGGCTTTCTTGCTCACTACGCCGCTAGTTGCCGCCGACTTCACTTTGCCGGCCTTCTTTGCGGCTTTGTGACCAGCATCCGCCACGCTTGCCGAAGCGCTATCGATCAGGAATCTGGTGCGGTCCTTGACCGTGGCGAGCCATGCCGGCGCCGGGCCGCGGCCGCTCCAGGTCGCGCCGGTTTTCGGATTGATGTACTTGGGCGGTTGCGCGCCTTTCGGCTGACCTTTGCTGCCTTTCGCATGGGTGACAGCCGCCTTGGCCGCCGACTTCAGTTCGCTCGCGCCTTCGACCAGGAACTGTGTGCGGTCTTTCACGCCGGCAATCCAACCCGGCGCGCGGCCATGACCCGTCCAGGTCGCACCGGTTTTATGGTCGCGGTACTTTGCTATTGCCTTACCGGAGCTGCCGGCTTTCACCTTGCCATTGCCATTCAGGCCTCTCGCGGCGCGCCGGGCTTTTGCCTGGGCTTCGATATCCGCGGTAGTCAGGCCATGTTTGAGCATCAGGTCACGAATCTGGTCGACCGCGACTTGCGCTTTCCTGGCAATAAGGACGTCAGCTTGCGCCTGAAGCTTTTTAAGCTTTGCTTGGATTTGCTCTAACGTGGGCATTTGATTGCTCCTTATGTGGTAATCGATCGAACTATGCCACGAATGACGCGAGAAAGGCAGATCGGCGTGGCTATAAAAACACGAGTCGGAGTCGATCATGCATCCGGTGGAGTACGAACTTTTTGGGTTCTTTACTCCGTTGCCGCACTTTTTCTGTCTTTTCCTTTGCCACTCCCCCTTCTCTTCTATTGTCTTTCCAATTGTTGGGCCGGCGATCACATCGGCGTAAACACGACGGCCTGACGGTCGGCGATATACCGCACACTGCGCATGAACCGGTACTGCTGGTCATCCGCGGTAATGCGGTTGAGGCCCATCCGGGTCAACGACAGCATCTCGTCAGCCTGACAGGCGGCCACCACACCATGCTCGGTCAATTCCTCCAATGCGCCGGACGGGTCGCCGACATAAACACTGCGCACATGCGTGCCGACTCGCATCAGGACCACGCTTTCGCCTTCGTCGAGCGCCAGTTCGAGATAGCCGGCAAGCGCTCGTAAGGACTCCGGCGTCGACGCCCGGGACTGATAGATCGCAGCATTCGATGGTGTCATTTTGGTTTCCCCGTCACACGCATCAAGAAAGGCAGCCGCTGTGCATCGCGGCATTAGTCGCTTCTACTATAGGCAAGCATTCGAAGATTCAAAGGACGGCAGTACATTTTTTATTGCTTCGTACGTTTGCGCCGGTCATTTTTTATAAAAACACTTTTTGCCTGCCAGGAAATCCAGGTTTCCCGCGATGCAATGCGCTAGCCCGAACCTCCGTAACCCCGCGTTACCAATCTCGCAGCGCTGTTTCACCTGTGTCCGGACCACCCTCCTACACTCCGAACCGTAACTCGACGCAAAGCTCTGGAAAGCTCGCAAGGGCGAACCTGAGGCAATCGGAAGCATCGCACTTCGATATGCAAGGAGAAGGCAAATGAACAAGAAGATCATCGGCGCGGTATTGGGTCTGGCAGTACTGGCGGCATCGTCGGCGGCCTCGGCGCACGTGGATGTGGCCGTCGGAGTCGGCATTCCAGTCGGCGTGGTTGCAGCGCCGCCGCCTGTTTATGTCGCGCGCGGTCCGGCGGTGGTCCCGGTTGCCTATGGCGGTGACGGCGACTGGCGCGCACGCGAGTGGCGCGAGCGCCGTGAATGGCGGGAACGCGAATGGCGCCGTGAGCATTGGCGCGAACACGAATGGCGTGAACGGCATTGGGGCGGCTATTGAAATGACGCCGAATAGCGCCACGTTAGAACACCTCAATTGAACGGGTACTTTTCAGATGAAAGCGGGTTACATCAAAACGGCCCTCGCGGCGGTCGCACTCACTTCGGCAGCGGTCGGCACGGCAAACGCGGCCGGCTGCATGAAGGGAGCGGTCGTAGGCGGAGTGGCGGGTCACTATGCCGGACACCACGCGGTGGTCGGCGCGGTCGGCGGCTGTCTGGTGGGGCGGCATATGGCCAAAAAACATGCGGAAGAACAGGCCGCGCAACGTCAGCAAGCCAGAGTGGAATAACCGGGGTTCGGGGCGCCGGCGCCCCGTTCAGGCGATTCGCAATCCGTGCGTCGGCAGAATCTCCTGCGTGGTCACGAAGCGGTGCTGCTTGACCGCGTCGTGAAATAGCCGGTAATCGCTTTTCTCAAAGGCGTCCGTCCATACCGGCTTGTCTCCGGTGTCGTCGTCGAACTTCAAACCGGTGGCCAGGAACTTCCAGGAGCCGGGACCTTTAGGCACGTATTCCGGAATCGACTCTTTCAAACCCGGAATACCGCCGGCCTTCACGAGGCGGCAAATGTGCCGCAAGCGATCGTTGTCGTCCTCGAGCCGGTTCGTATTGAGCAGGTTCGTGAGCACGTCTCTCACATCGTCCGGCATGCCGGGCAGGTTCTCGAAATCTTGCCGCCCCGCCAGATAGGCGCGCACCGCGCGGCATGCCATCTCGGCCGCTCGCACGAATTCCGGCAGATTGTGTCGTTGGACGAACTCGTTTCTACCGTCGATGTAATGCCATTTTGCCCACGGCTGGTCAGGATAGTGCAAGGCAGCGCCATGACCGACGGGCAGCGCAACGGTCAACACATCCTCTTCGATGTGCTCGATCAGGTGCTCGCTGGCGAGCCTTAGTTTGGCGAACCAGCCTTTGCGCGTACAGTCCTGAGCCTCCAGCAGATGAACCCGATTCCACGGACTTTCGATTCCGGCGAAGCCCTGATGCGCCCATGTATCCACATAGGTGTGAAGCGTCACGCCCAGCCGATGCAATCCTGTCTCGGTGTCCCGGCGCAGGATGGCGCGCCGCACCACCTCGCGCGCGACCGCGCTATCCGGGCGGCACACGGCCTTTTCGTGCAACGTCGAACCAACGGCGGCCGGCAGAAAATGAAAGGGCGTCCACACCAGCCGGTTTTTGTCGTCCTCCGTGGTGGCGTAGTCGAATAACTTGTGCGCGGTGGCAAAGCGTTCGAACGTCTCGCCGCCCTTGAAGCGCAAGATGCCCGCGGTCGTCGCATCGTCCACGTATTGGCAGGCATGCGCCACGGTGATCGCGTCGCCGGCCGGCATGCCGGCCACGCGGGCGGCAATATAGACGACACCATAATGAAAGTCGATATTCATGGCAGGCGCTCCTGACGCGCGACGAATGACGACGGGGGATTCTGGACTGCGCGGCGAGGTGGATGCCGCGTCGGCGCGTGAGTAGATAGTAGACGACCGAACGCGCCGGGACTTTAAAAAACCGCTCGCCGCCCTGCTTCATGCGGAGTCCGGCCCATACACGCCGCTCCACTAAATAGACTTGTGACAATCGGGCGCTGCATTTACCCGTTTTTGTTATTTGCACTGTCCGGCGGCTCAGCTATGCTGTGCCATTGGAAACTATTCGTAATGCGAAAGGGCATAGCCGGGCCGCACCACTCTCCAGTCCAAACCTTCGGGCAGTACACGCTAACTCAAAGGATAAATCCTGTGAAACTCGACAATTGGAAAGAAGGCGCAAGTCCGGAACGGCGCAAGCTGCTACGCAGCAAGCTTCACGTCCTGCTGGCCACGATCGGCACGCTGGCGTCCGTGGTCGGGATCTGCGTGGCCATTAACGGCGGACTGGAATTCAATCGCACCAAAGTTTTCATCGGAGTCGGCATTACTGTCGTCTCCACCATCATTTATATCTCGATGCTGTTCGCGCCATCCGAGTGAATCCGGCCTTCTCCCGTTGCGCAAAGGCGCCGCCATCGAGTCGGCGGTTACGACAGGTGGGTAATTTTCAGGCGGCTATTCCAACGCGAGTTCAGGTATTCGAGTGCGAGCCGCCGGTGGCAGTGGTGTGGTAAATGTTCACTGCAAAGCAGGCAGGCCGAGCGGAATAGATCGACGTCCAGATTGCTTTCCACCCGGCGCTTTGCGATCAACTCGACGTAAGCCGCCGAGAAATCGTCCCACGTCAGTTCTTTGGCCTTGTAGCGCTTGAACAAATCGGGCTCCGGAGCCAGGTCGGGCATCCCCTCGTAAGCAGCGCCGCACAACTTGTCGAGAAAGAAAGGCAGATCCTGTTTTTTCGCGAAGCCGGCAAGTTGCGACGTATTGCTCAGGCGGATGTCGAGTACCGTCCGCACCTGTGCGTTTTTCAGCAAATCGAAAAATTCCTGAGCCGTCTTGCCGGTAAATCCGATGGTGGCCACCTGCACGGCATTGGTTTCACGTTTCATCTCGGGAGTACCTGGCAGCGGGCAGACGCAGTGCCCGGAAAAAGAAAAGCCCCGCTGCGATATCCGGAGCGGGGCTCAGTTTCAGTTCACGTCGCGCTGGTTTACTTGACGATACCGACCAGTTCGACTTCGAAGGTCAAGTCGCTGTTCGGCGGAATCACGCCGACGCCGCGATCGCCGTAAGCGGTCGCTGCCGGGCAGGTCAGTTTGGCCTTGCCGCCCACCTTCATCTTCTGCACGCCTTGCGTCCAGCACGGAATCACGCGATTCAACGGGAACGTGGCCGGGCCGCCGTGTTTCGCCGAGCTATCGAACTCGGTACCGTTGGCGAGCGTGCCGCGGTAGTTGACCTTCACGACATCTTCTGCGGCCGGTTGGGCGCCAGTGCCTTGCGTCAGGTGTTCAACCACGACGCCGGAAGGCAGTTTTTCGGTGGTGGGCGCGGCGGCCATTGCCGTCGAAGACAGAAGAGCTGCTGCGACCAATGCAACGATAGATTTCAAAGCGAGTCTCCAGATGGGTAGTGCGCGTCATTGTAACGGATCGCATGTGACGCACCAGCACTGCTGGCTTGCATGGACGAAGCTGTACTGCGGACGCCGGCTATTACGGCCCGTTCATAAGCGAGGCGGCCCGTTTCACGTTACTGAGCGCGGGCATGATCGCACTGTTCCGAGCGACGCCCGCGTCGCAGCGCAACACTTTGAGCGTGGTGCAGCCTGTTGCTTCGAATTGACTTACGGCGAGCGTTTTTAGTCAGTCCAGACTTTGTACCGCGTAGGCTCCCGTCGTCGCCTCGCCGCGCGCGTTGAAGTCCGCGAGCACCGTCTCGCGTTCGCGGACATCGGCCAGCACGGCCGGATCGAGTAGTGCGGTAATCACTTGTTCGCGCTCGCGGCTCGCTTCCGCCACCACGTCGCCAGACGGGCTCCAGATTGCGCTCGCACCGCACGTGGCCCAACCGCCGGTCGTGCCGATGTGATTCGACAACAACGCGTACACGGTGTTGTCGAATGCCCGCGCGGGAAACCAGATGCGCGACTGGTGGTAGCCGGTCTTCACGCTGAAGAGCGCGCTCACCAGATACGCGTGCGCGCCGTTGACCGCCGCAAGACGCGCGTGCTCCGGAAAGGCGGAGTCGTAGCACACGCCGAGCGCGAGACGCCATCCGTCGATTTCAAGCATGCGGCCTTGCGTGCCCGGCCGATAGATCTTTGCTTCGCTGCTGTACAGGTATTGCTTGTGATACGGATCGAGTCGCTCGCCGGAACGGCTGAACACCAGCGAAGAAATATGCAAGCCGCCCTCGCCGCGCGTCGCCGCGCCGACGATCACGGCAATCTCGCGCTGCCGGCAAATGTTCCGAATCGGTTCGAGGCGTGCGTCGTTTGCGTCGAACGCGTATTTCGCGGGGTCGCCGGCGATCAGGCCGGGTTCGTAGCCGCTCAGGAATTTCTCGGGAAAAACCACCAGTTTTGCACCGGCGTTTGCGGCCAGAGCGGTCAATTCGACCGTTCTGGCGATGTTGGCCGTGACGTCACCGGAGACCGGTTGAGCTTGCGCAGCCGCGATTCGCAATGAAGTTTGCGGCAGCAATGCCTGTGTGTGATTCAACGCGCACTCCGTGATGAATGAACCGTTGCGATGCGCCCGCCTACGTTCAACCCCGGATATAGGCGGGCAACGCCTCGGCATTTAAACACGAGCAGCACGCCGCGTGTAAGTGCGAAGATGCGTGGTGAACCACCTGTGCGGTTTGGCGGTCGACATAGAAGACCCCCTCCTTCGAGTTGTTCGCCGACACGCGAATCCGATGCTAAAGAGCGCTTTTCGATGACCGAGCCGGCTGATTCCGACGAGACCACGGCCCCGGCGCCGTCTGCTCTTCCGGAGCGGCGCCGCGCGCCCCGGCCGCGCCGGATTCCGCGCAGCCGCGAGCAACAGGCGCGGCTCGACGCGCGTGAGCCGGCGTTCGAGCCGCTGCCTTTTTCCATCGACGAAACCGCTGCACAACGCCCCTTTGCCGTAAAACTCGCCGAGTGGTTCGACGCGCGCCGTTGGCAGCCATTCGAGTTTCAACGCGAGGTCTGGCAGGAAATCGGCCGTGGCGCGAGCGGTTTGCTGCACGCCACGACCGGCGCAGGTAAAACATGGGCGGTATGGTTCGGCGCACTGGCCGCTTTTGCCGCCCTGCCAACCACGCGCAAACGCACGCCCCGCACACAGCCGGAGCCGCTCACCGTGCTGTGGATCACACCGATGCGCGCGCTCGCTGCGGACACCGCGCGCGCGTTGCAAAGTTCGGCCGCGGAACTCGCCGTGCCGTGGAGCGTCGGGTTACGCACAGGCGATACGTCGTCGGCCGAGCGCGCGCGGCAGAACCGGCGCATGCCGTCGGCGCTGGTCACGACGCCTGAAAGTCTCTCGCTCATCCTCACTCGCCCGGATGCACGCGACGTGCTCGCGCACGTGCGATTGGTGATCGTCGACGAATGGCACGAGTTGCTCGGCAATAAGCGTGGCACGCAGACGCAACTCGCGCTCGCGCGTCTCGCGCATTGGCGGCCTGAATTGCAGGTATGGGGCTTGTCGGCGACGCTCGGCAATCTGTCCTTCGCCGCCGATGTCTTGCTCGCGCCCGTGAAGACGCCACGCGTGAGCGTGCATGGCGCGCTGCCGAAAGCACTGATCGTCGATACGGTGATTCCCGAGACCATCGAGCGGTTTCCGTGGGGCGGCCATGTGGGCATGCGCCAGGTCGGCGCAGTGGCCGAAGCGATCGGCGAGGCTCAAACGTCGCTCGTGTTTACCAATACACGCTCGCAATGCGAGGTCTGGTATCAGGCGCTGCTCGAAGCGCGGCCCGAATGGGCCGGCCTGATCGCGCTGCATCACGGCTCGCTCGATCAGGAAGTGCGCGAATGGGTCGAGCGTGGCCTCAAGAGTGGCTTGTTGAAAGTGGTTGTGTGCACATCGAGCCTCGATCTGGGTGTCGATTTTCTGCCGGTGGAGCGCGTGTTCCAGATCGGCTCGCCCAAAGGCGTCGCGCGTTTGATGCAGCGCGCGGGGCGTTCGGGTCACGCGCCGGGGCGGCCGTCGCGTGTCACGATCGTGCCGACGCATGCGCTCGAACTGGTCGAGGCCGCCGCCGCGCGCGAGGCTGTCGAGAAGCGTCAGATAGAAGGACGCGAGACGCCCGAGAAACCGTTCGACGTGCTGGTGCAGCATCTCGTCACCGTGGCGATCGGCGGCGGTTTCGACGCGCGCGAACTGTACGGCGAGATTCGCAGCACCTACGCCTACCGGCAGCTGACGCAGGCGGAGTTCGACTGGGCGCTCGGCTTCGTCGAAGGCGGAGGAACGGCATTGCGCGCCTATCCTGACTACCATCGCGTGGTACGCGAAAGCGACGGCCTGTACCGCGTGCCGCGAGAGGATCTGGTGCGAAGGCATCGCAACAACATCGGCACGATCGTCGCGAACGGCACTTTGAACGTCGCTTATCTCTCGGGCGGACGGCTCGGCGCGATCGAGGAATCGTTTATTTCGCGGCTGAAACCGGGCGATATTTTTACCTTCGGCGGCCGTGCACTCGAATTGATCCGCGTGCAGGATATGACCGCGTGGGTTCGGCGCGCGACATCATCGCGTGGAGCCATGCCGCAATGGGCGGGCAGCCGCATGCCGCTGTCCTCCGAACTCGCCGACGCCACGCTGACGATGCTCGCACGCGCGGCCGGCGGCATCTACGACGAACCCGAAATGCGTGCCGTGCGGCCGCTGCTCGAATTGCAGCAGAAGTGGTCGGCCTTGCCCGAGCCGGGCGTGCTGGTGGTGGAGTTAGTGAAATCGCGCGAGGGACACCATTTCTTTTGCTATCCGTTTGCCGGGCGCACGGCGCATATCGGTTTGGGCGCATTGCTCGCATGGCGCGTCGCACGCGAAAAGCCCGGCACGTTTTCTATTTCGATGAACGACTACGGCTTTGAATTGCTGTCCGCGCAACCATTCGATTGGGCTGCGCAACTCGAAAGCGGTTTGCTCTCGCCCAAAGAACTGGATCACGACATTCTCGCCAGTCTCAATTCTTCGGAACTCTCGATGCGGCGCTTTCGCGAGATTGCGCGCGTGTCGGGGCTGGTGTTCCAGGGGCATCCAGGGCAGCAGAAAAGCGCGCGGCAATTGCAGGCGTCGAGTGGCCTCTTCTACGAAATCTTTCGCAATCACGATCGCGGCAACCTGCTGCTCAACCAGGCCGACGACGAAGTGCTGCTGCAGGAACTCGACGCCCGCCGCATTCGCATTGCGCTCGAACGCATGAACGCGAGCCGTGTGGTCGTCACGCGACCGAAAAAGCCGACGCCGTTTGCGTTTCCGCTGATCGTCGGACGCCTGCGGGAAAAGGTCAGCACGGAGAAACTCGCGGATCGCGTCGAGCGGATGCTCGCCGAACTCGAGAAGGCGGCCCGCATATGAAGCCGGCATCGTTGCCGGTGGAGATCGGCGGGCATGCTCTTGTGCTGTCGAGCTTGCGCGCGATGTTCGATCCGGCGCTGCGCTGTCTGTTCGTCGCCGATGCGCATTTCGGCAAGGACGCGGTGTTTCGCGCACGCGGCATTCCGGTGCCGATCGGCTCGACCGCCGACAACCTGATGCGCCTGGATATTCTGATCGCCGAATTCGAACCGGCCATGCTGGTGTTTCTCGGCGACCTGCTGCATGCGCGCGAGGCGCATGCCAGCGAGACGCTCGACGCATTGCATGTCTGGCGCGCGCGGCATGCGGGGCTGCGGGTTGTGTTGGTCGAGGGCAATCACGACCGGCATGCGGGCGCGCTGCCGGCGACGCTCGACGTCGAGTATGTGCAGGAGCCTTGGCGTGTGGGGCCGTGGGCGTTGTGTCATCACCCGCACCGGGTGGAAGGTGCGTATGCGCTCGCGGGGCATATGCACCCGGTGTATCGGATTGCGACGCGCAACGATTCGGTACGGGTTCCGTGTTTCCGGTTTGGGACGGCGTGTGGGGTATTGCCTGCGTTCGGGAGTTTTACTGGAGGCGCGCGTGAGGATGGTCGCGTGGCCGGGGAGAAGGTTTTCCTGGTGGTGCAGGAGAGGGTGATTGAAGTGGTGTGATGCGGGACTTCGTTCTGATCTCTTGAGCAACTGATTCGTGGAGGTTGAGGGTGGGAGCGAGCGGACGGGGGTCGTTCGCTCGCTCCGTTTGGCATCGGTAGGGAGGCCGGTCTCCCGGCCTCCGTGCGATGAAGGAGCGTCGCTCCGTTAGTGGTTGCCGCCGCCGTGGCCTCCTCCTCCGCCGCCTCCGCCGTAGCCGCCACCGTGGCCGCCAAAGCCGCCACCGAAGCCGCCGCGGCCTGAGCCGAAGCCGCCGCCGAAGCCGCCGCCGTGGCCTTGGCCTCCGTTGCCGGAGCCTGGGCCGTTACCGCCGCGGCCGTGGCCGCCGTTGCCGGGGCCGCCTGCGCCGGGACCGCCATTGCCCGGGCCACCTGCGCCGGGACCGCCATTGCCGGGGCCGCCTGCGCCAGGACCGCCGTTGCCGGGGCCGCCTGCGCCGGGACCGCCGTTGCCGGGGCCGCCTGCGCCAGGACCGCCGTTGCCGGGGCCACCTGCACCAGGACCGCTTCCGCCCTTGCCGCCGTTGCCGGGACCGCCGTTACCCGGGCCGCCTGCACCAGGACCGCCATTGCCGGGGCCACCTGCGCCAGGACCGCTTCCGCCCTTGCCGCCGTTGCCGGAGCCACCATTACCCGGGCCGCCTGCACCAGGACCGCCATTGCCCGGGCCACCTGCGCCAGGACCGCCTCCGCCCTTGCCGCCGTTGCCCGGCCCGCCTGCGCCAGGACCACCATTGCCCGGGCCACCTGCGCCAGGACCGCCATTGCCAGCGCCGCCTCCGCCAGGACCGCCTCCGCCCTTGCCGCCGTTGCCGGAACCGCCGTTACCCGGGCCGCCCGCGCCAGGACCGCCATTGCCCGAACCACCTGCGCCCGGACCACCATTGCCAGCGCCGCCTCCGCCAGGACCGCCTCCGCCCTTGCCGCCGTTGCCGGAACCGCCGTTACCCGGGCCGCCTGCGCCAGCACCGCCGTTGCCCGAACCACCTGCGCCCGGGCCACCATTGCCAGCGCCGCCTCCGCCAGGACCGCTTCCGCCTTTGCCGCCGTTGCCGGAACCGCCGTTACCCGGGCCGCCCGCGCCAGCACCGCCGTTACCCGGGCCGCCTGCGCCAGGACCGCCGTTGCCCGAGCCGCCCGCGCCAGGACCGCCATTGCCGGAGCCGCCATTGCCCGGGCCGCCTGCGCCAGGACCGCCATTGCCCGAGCCACCTGCGCCAGGACCGCTTCCGCCTTTGCCGCCGTCTCCGTGACCACCGTCTCCGTGACCACCACTGCCGGGACCGCCCGCGCCAGGACCGTTTCCGCCATTGCCGCCGTCGCCGTGGCCGCCTTCTCCATGGCCACCATTGCCCGAGCCGCCTGTGCCGGGACCATTTCCGCCCTTGCCGCCGTCGCCCTTGCCGCCGTCACCATGACCACTGTCGCCGTGACCGCTAGCGCCATGACCGCCGTCGCCGTGACCACCATCGCCATGGCCACCATCGCCGTGAGCGCCGTCGCCGTGACCACCGTCACCATGGCTACCATCGCCATGACCACCGTCACCGTGACCACCGTCGCCGTGGCCGCCGTCGCCATGACCACCGTCACCATGGCCGCCATCGCCATGACCGCCGTCACCATGACCGCTACCACCATGACCACCATCGCCATGTCCACCGTCACCATGACCGCCGTCGCCATGACCGCTACCACCATGACCGCCATCACCATGGCCACCATCGCCATGACCGCCATCACCATGGCCACCATCGCCATGACCGCCATCGCCGTGGCCGCCGTCGCCATGGCCGCCATCGCCATGACCGCCGTCACCATGACCGCTACCACCATGACCGCCATCACCATGACCACCATCGCCATGACCACCATCACCATGGCCACCATCGCCATGACCGCCGTCACCATGATGGCCACCATCGCCATGACCGCCGTCACCATGATGGCCACCATCGCCATGATGACCACCATCACCATCACCATCGCCATGACCGTGATGACCGCCGTGACCATGATGGCCACCATGGCCATGACCATGACCGCCGCCATCGCCGCCGTCGCCACCGTCACCTCCATCGCCGCCGGTGCCACCGCCATCACCGCCATCACCCCCTGTGCCGGTTCCGCCGCCGCCACTACCCGTACTGCCGGAGCCCAACCCCGACGAGCCGGAGTTAGCCCCACCATTCGCGCCGCTATTGCCCGCGCCCGTCGCCCCCACCGACGAAGGCCCGTTGCCGCCGCTGCCCGTAGCCGATACCGACCCACCCGCAGCCGCGGCGATTCCACTTCCACCAGGCATCACGAGGCTACCGATTTCCCGCTTGCACCCAAGCGAGTCCAGACAATCGGCCGGCAAGGCTTGCGCCAGCATCATCTTGTTCGAGCTGACCGACGGCGCGGCCGACGCAGCCGGATTCGTTTGCGCACCCGCCATCGCCGCATACAGACTCACAGCAACTGCGAATACCGCCCGGCGCGTCCCCAGCGCCAGCGCGTCCCCGTTTTGCTTTTTCATTTCATTCTCCTAACTATATGCTTTGAGTGACCGGCCCTGGTAACAGGTGAATCTCTGTTCACTGTCAAAGATGAAACCTCAACGCCCAGTCGTCTTTGCCTCGCGTTACGCTAAAACCACATGACGCTCGGCCTCTCTCGCGCGGAAAACCCCGGTCCGATTCAACGTGATTCGAGAGAAGACAACTGGCTGTGCGCGAGCCTGTTTTTTAAAACCGCACAGCTGGGCCTGATGGACGTTGAAGTTATGCGGAGTGCCATCCAGTGACCGTGCGCTACCCCACGCAATGCGATATCGCCGCGTTTTTTACGATTAATTGCGCAGCGGAACTGTTAAAGATCGTCAGTTACCGGCCTTATAAAGAGTCGAAGATTCGAGCCTTTAGATACGCAGTCCAAACTATTATTTTTTTACGTTTTCCTTAATCCGCTTGATCAGATGAATCAAGCGGATACGTTCGAATGCTTCATATACGGGTGCATGCGAACACAAAAAGGAAACTGCCCATGCGCGAGTGAGGGCAATCACACAGACGGCACAACTCGGACTATTTACCCTGCGCCATAATCACCTCCGTACTTCGGCAAGGCGCAAAGACGTCGAGCGAACAAAAGCATTTCATCATCGGATCGACTACCCTTCCTCGCCATATAAAACTTGTGGCACGCACCGCATTCCAATTGCCGCGCGAATCCACCACCAATTCCTTTTTGAATTCGTTCGCGATGTATGCGCCATCGCACGGAGCGAGCGCGAATCCTGAATCGGGCGACAATACGAGCATCGCAATTTCATCGACAACAGGAGAACCGATGCTTCTATCCGAACAATGGGTGCTGGTCACGGGCGGCGCTCGCGGACTCGGTGCGGCGATCACGCGCGCGCTGGTGCGCGAAGGCGCGAGCGTGGTCGTGAACTACCGTAACAGCGAAACAGCGGCTCTCGCGCTGAAAGAGGAATTGGGCGATCGTGTGCTGCCGCTTCGGGCGGACGTCACCGACGCGGCCGCCGTCACGCGCCTGTTTGAAAAAGCACAGGTGCAAACCGGGCAACCCATCGTGTCGGTAGTGAACAACGCGCTGGCCGACTTCCAGTTCGACGGCGACGCTCGCCCGAAAATCGACTCCATCGACTGGGCGCGTTTCCAGCAGCAACTCGACGGCTCGCTTAAAGGCGCGCTCAATACGATTCAGGCGGCGGTCGCCGGCATGCGTTCGCGAGGGTTCGGCCGCATCGTCAACGTGGGCACCAATCTGTTTCAGAACCCCGTGGTTCCCTATCACGACTACACCGCGGCCAAAGCGGCGCTGTTGTCGCTTACGCGTACCGCCGCCCACGATCTCGGTCCGGACGGCATCACGGTGAACATGGTGTCGGGCGGACTGCTGCGCACCACCGACGCAAGCGCGGCCACGCCGGAATTCGTCTTCGACCTGATCGCGAGCTCCACGCCGGTGCGCCGCGTCACGACACCGGAAGAGTTCGCGGATGCCGTTCTGTTCTTCCTGTCGCCGTGGTCACGCGCGGTGACCGGCCAGAACCTGATCGTCGACGGCGGCCTCGTGAAGGGCTGAGCGGTTCGCTCACCATTCGTGCGCCTCCCATTCGCGCGAGCCAAACCAGGAAGTGTCGCTGCGCACCCACCACGCCGCGGCACAACCAACACTTCCTGTCAGCATCTTTTTCCGAAGCATTTCCACCATCCGCGGCGCCGGGATGGGCTAGCGCCACCGCCAAGGCCCGCGGACGCTTGCCGCGCGAGCTCCTGCGCACAATCGGTAAAGAACGCGGGTTTACCTTTGTTTGACTTCAGGAGGCAGACTCGTTTACTGGACGCAAAACAAGCTTTCAGAACACTTCCGATTTGCTTTGGTCAGCTGAATAGTGTTCTGCAAATCTCCACCACTATCTCAGGAGTTTGAGCCATGGTTAATGTGTCCAGCAGCGCCGTCGACGAATTGAAAACCGCCATGCGGGGCCAGGTTCTGCTGCCCGGCGACGCGAGCTTCGATGAAGCCCGCAGCATCTGGAACGCGATGATCGACCGGCGTCCGGCGATCATCCTGCGTTGCGCAGGCGTAGCCGACGTGCGCCGCGGCGTGGCGTTCGCGCGCGACAACGGCCTGCCGCTCGCAATTCGCGGCGGCGGCCACAACATCGGCGGCAGCGCATTGTGCAACGACGGCGTCGTGCTCGACCTGTCGCAGATGAAATCGGTGCGCATCGATCCCGCGGCCCGTCGCGCGTATGTCGAACCGGGCGCGACGCTGCGCGATTTCGATCATGAAGCGCAGGCCTTCGGACTCGCCACGCCGCTCGGCATCAACTCCACCACCGGCGTCGCGGGCCTGACGCTCGGCGGCGGCTTCGGCTGGCTGAGCCGCAGATACGGCATGACCGTGGACAATCTGGTGTCGGCCGACGTCGTCACCGCCGAGGGCGAACTGGTCCACGCGAGCGCCGACTCGCACGAAGATCTGTTCTGGGCCATTCGCGGCGGCGGCGGCAATTTCGGCGTCGTCACGCGATTCGAGTTCGCCCTGCATCCAGTCGGACCACTGGTGTACGGCGGCCTCGTGGTCCTGCCGATCGACCAGGCGAGGGACGCCCTGCTCAAGTACCGCGCCGCTAACGCCGGCATGCCGCAGGAACTGAGCGTGTGGGCCGTGCTGCGACTCGCGCCGCCGCTGCCGTTTCTGCCACCCGAAGTACACGGCAAGCCGGTGATCGTCTTCGCGATGTGCTATACCGGCGACGTCGAAAGCGGTCCGGCCGCGGTGGAATTCGTGCGCGCCTTTGGAACGCCGCTCGGCGAACATCTCGGCCCAATGCCGTTTGTCATGTGGCAACAGGCGTTCGACCCGCTGCTCACGCCGGGTGCGCGCAACTACTGGAAATCGCATAATCTCGACGAGATTCCGGACGGCCTCATCGACGCGCTGCTCAACGCGATCGACAACCTGCCGTCGCCGCAATGCGAGATTTTCTTCGGACAGATCGGCGAGCAGACCCAGCGCGTCCCAGTCGAAGCCACCGCCTATTCGAGCCGCGACACGCTGTACGCGATGAACGTGCACGGCCGTTGGGACGATGCGAGCGACGACGAGCGCTGCGTCGGCTGGGCCCGCGCATTTTTCGATGCAGCGGCGCCGTTCGCGCTCGGCAGCGTCTACGTCAACTTCATGACGGAGGAGGAAGGTGGACGCGTCGCCGATGCGTACGGGCCGAATTACGAACGCCTCGTCGGTGTAAAAAACCGCTACGATCCACGCAACCTGTTCCGTCACAACCAGAACATCCGGCCATCGGCGTAGTCATAGACAGGCGGGGAACGGGCGCCGGGATCTTGCGCCTTGTCCCCGCTAACGCGTGCCAGGGCTGCCGTGAACACGCGCGCGGCGGGGCCGGGCACGCAAAGTGCTGGTTAGCAATCGACGTACGGGCGTGCCGGCGTCACGGCCCTACCGCTTCCATGGAAACGAAAAACGCCACTTCATAACGTCAATAACGCAAAAGGAAAACAATCATGCGCAGACGACAATTCATCATGACCACCAGCGCCGCGCTCGCCACCGCAGGCTTCGGCCTCGCGGGCTGCACGACGACGTCGCCGTCCTCGAGCGCATCGCCTTCGGCCAACGCCGGCAAGCGTGACAGCATCAACGCGGGAGTCGATTCCACGCTGTCGCGTCTCTACGAGAACGTCGCCGGCTCGCGTGAACTGGTGGCCAAAGCACGCGGCATTCTGGTGTTCCCGAACGTCATCTCGGCGGGCTTCTGGGTCGGCGGCCAGTACGGCGAAGGCGCGCTGCGCGTGGCCGGCCGCACGACCGGTTACTACAGCACCGTCGCGGGCTCGTTCGGTTTGCAGATCGGCGCGCAGTCGAAGGCCCTCATATTCCTGTTCATGACGCAAGATGCACTCGACAAATTCACCAGCAGCCAAGGCTGGGCTGCCGGCGCGGATGCCACCGTCGCCTTGCTGAAGATCGGCGCGAACGGCGCGGTCGACACGTCGACCGCCACGAGTCCGGTCGAAGCCTTTGTGCTGACGAACGGCGGCCTGATGGCCGGCATATCGCTCGAGGGCACCAAGGTCTCGCGTCTGATGATTTGAGTATTTGAGTCTGAACGCACACGCGCATTGCCACGCAGCCGCCTCGTCGGTTGCGTGGCACCTCCGCCTAGCATGGCCCGGCGCGGAAGCTGCCACTGCGTTGCCCGCCTCCCGGTCACCCTGACCGCAGTGCTGTAAAATCCACGCTTTTTGCAATCTTGCCCGGCCACCGCTGCGCCCCAGGCCGGGACACTCATCTGTCCGCATACGCGCGTCTCGCATGCATACGCGCCGTTTGCCCGGACTTCCCACCTCGCAGAAGATGAACACCGCTCGTCCCACTCACGGCTGGCTCGCCACGCTGCCCGGCATCAAAAGCAATGTCCTCGCAGGACTGACCTCGTCGTTCGCGCTGGTGCCGGAATGCATCGCCTTCGCGCTGGTTGCCCACCTCAATCCGTTGATGGGCCTGTACGGCGCTTTCTTCATCTGCGCCATCACGGCGTTGTTCGGCGGACGGCCCGGCATGATTTCCGGGGCCGCCGGTTCGATGGCGGTGGTCATCGTGGCGCTCGTCGTGCAACACGGTGCGCAATATCTGCTCGCAACAGTGATCCTCAGCGGCATGCTGATGGTGCTATTCGGCGCGCTGCGACTCGGCAAACTGATCCGCATGGTCCCGCATCCGGTGATGCTCGGCTTCGTCAACGGGCTGGCGATCATCATTGCGACGGCGCAGCTCGCGCACTTCAGACAGACCACGCCGCAAGGCGAACAATGGCTGCACGGCAGCGCGCTGCTGATGATGTGCGGACTCGTGGCGCTGACCATGGCGATCGTCTATCTGCTGCCGCGGCTCACGCGCGCAGCGCCGCCCGCGCTGGTGGCGATTGTCGGCGTGGGTCTCTTCACGCAGTTGCTGCATGTGCCGACGCGCACGCTAGGCGACATGGCGCACATTGCGGGCGGCCTGCCGAGTCTGCATATGCCGAGCGTCCCGCTGAATCTGGACACGCTGCATGTGGTGCTGCCCTACGCGGTGCTGATGGCGATCGTCGGTCTGCTGGAAACGCTGCTCACCTTCAATCTGACTGACGAGATCACCGAAACGCGCGGCCAGCCGAACCGCGAATGCCTTGCGCTCGGCGCGGCGAATATCGCCTCGGGTTTGTTCGGCGGCATGGGCGGCTGCGCCATGATCGGCCAGACCATGATCAATCTGAATTCAGGCGGCCGTTCGCGCCTGTCTGGTGTCGTCAGCGGCGTGATGATCCTGATGTACATCCTGTTCCTGTCCCCGCTGATCGAGCGCATTCCGCTGGCGGCACTGGTCGGCGTGATGTTCGTGGTCGCGCAGCAAACTTTCGCATGGGGCTCGCTGCGGGTGCTGGGCAAGGTGCCGCGCAACGACGCGCTGGTGATCGTGGCGGTCACCATCATCACCGTGTTCTCCGATCTGGCGATCGCCGTGCTGTGCGGCATCGTGATCGCCGCGCTCAATTTCGCGTGGCAGCACGCTCGTGAAATTCACGCGCATGTCGAAGATCGCGCCGGCGACAAAATCTACGCGCCGCGCGGCACGCTGTTCTTCGCATCGACCACGCGTTTTCACGAGCTTTTCGACCCGGTAAAAGATCCCGAGCGCGTCACGGTCGACTGCCGCGATCTGCTGTTGGCCGATCATTCCGCGCTTGCGGCATTGCAAGGCTTGGTCGAACGTTATCGAAAAGCCGGCAAGGAACTACGTATGAAGAACTTGTCCGAGCGCAACCAGCGTCTGCTGAGCCGCGCCGGAATTGCATTTGCATGACGAATGGCAGCACGGACACCTGAAAGTTGCGCGCGCAACCTGACGAATTTCCAACGCCAATTTGCACCTGGTGCAAACACTGATCGAAGGTAATATTTCCCGAGACTGTTGGTTTTTCGTACTACAGTAGACGTTCCGCGTGCAGTCTTCGGAGGCCACCGTGACAAGACGCGTATCGCTCGACGATGAAACCGAGTTTGCGATCTGGAAACGCAGAAGCGCAGCGGATGCCAGGCAATCGCGCCGCGTTCTAATAGGACATCGTGACAAGGCGATCGGCGAATCGCTGGTGCTGCTGCTTTCGCTGAAGGGCTACGACGCGATCTACGCCGCAGATCTGATCAAGATGCAAAGCTTTCTGAAGTGGTGGAAGCCGCACGCGGTTTTACTCGACACGCGGCTCGACTCCGTTTCCAGCTATGAATTCACGCGCACGGCGCGCGCGGAACGATCCAATGCCGACGTCCTGATGCTGGCCATGAGCAACGTCTGGCCGCTCGACCCGATCGGCCTGCTGAAAGACGCCGGCTTCGACGGCCATTGCCGGCGCCCCTGTTCGCTCTGGCGCGTGGCGGATATTCTCGAAAACCACTTCGCCCAGGCGTGAGCGGCCGGTCAGCGGCCTTCCGGCAGTGTGAACACGGCAATCGCCGCGCTAAGCTGCCCGGTCTGCGCTTTCAGCACATCCGCTGACGCGCTCGCTTCTTCCACCAACGCTGCGTTCTGCTGGGTCGTCTGATCCATGCTCGCCACCGCGATGTTGACCTGCTCGATGCCCGAGCTTTGCTCCACCGAAGCCGCGCTGATCTCGCCCATGATGTCCGTCACGCGACGCACCGCCTGCACGACTTCCTGCATGGTTTCGCCGGCGCGGCTCACGTACTGCGAGCCGCCTTCGATCTGTGCCGCGGACTCTTCGATCAGCGTCTTGATCTCCTTCGCGGCCGCCGCGCTGCGCTGCGCGAGGCTGCGCACTTCGCCCGCCACTACGGCGAAGCCGCGTCCTTCCTCGCCGGCGCGCGCCGCTTCGACCGCCGCGTTCAAAGCAAGAATATTGGTCTGAAACGCGATCCCCTCGATCACACCAATGATGTCGCCGATCCGATGCGACGACTGCGAAATGCCGCGCATCGTCTCGACCACCTGGCCGACCACTTCGCCGCCGCGCGCCGCCGTCTCCGATGCGTTATGCGCCAACTGGCTCGCCTGCTTCGCGTTGTCGGCGTTCTGCTTCACGGTCGCGGTGATCTGCTCCATGCTCGACGCGGTTTCGCCGAGCGCGGTGGCCTGCTGCTCGGTACGGCGCGACAGGTCTGCATTGCCCGCGGCGATTTCGTTGGACACCGTCGAGATCAGCGTCGCGCCGCCGCGAATCTGCGCGATCGCCTGCGCGAGGCGCTGCTGCATGCGCTGCATCGCGGCCAGCAGGCTGGTTTCGTCGCCGGCTTTCGTCTCCACCGTCACGTCGAGGTCGCCGTCGGCGATACGCGCGGCGATCTGCGCCGCGTACGCCGGTTCGCCGCCGAGTTGCCGCAAAATGCTGCGCAGAATCACGCCGATCACGAGCGACACCACCAGGCACAGCAGCAACGCGGCGCCCACATACTGGATGAGTGTCGTGTAGAACGCGGCGTCGATATCGTCGGTGAATACGCCGGTGACGATCGTCCAGTCCCACGGCTTGTACAGCCGCACGTAGTTGATCTTCGGCGCCATTTCGTTGGAGCCCGGCTTCAGGAACTGCAAGTGGATGAAGCCTTCGCCTTCTCGCTGGGCGAGATCGGAGCCGTCCTTGAATACGTGGCGGCCTTGCGGGTCGGTGAAGCCGCTCATGTCCTTGCCTTCGAGGTCGGCGCGCACGCCGTGCATCAGCACGCGGGCATGCGCGTCCTCGATCACGAGGTAGCCGCCTGCACCGTCGTAGCGCATGGCGCGCAGATCGGCCATCGCCGTGCGCTGCGCGTCGGCGAGCGGCACGGTGCCCGCGGCGACCAGGCCGTTATAGCGATCGAGCACGCTGTACGCCACGCTGACCACGCTCTTCAGTTCGGCCTGGCGGTCGGCGATCATCGTGTCGCGTGTTTTGAAAGCGCCCCACAGGCCGATTGCCAGAATTCCCATGCACATGACTGCTAGTGCAAGCCAAAGCCGCACCTTCAGGCGAAACCGTTCCATCTCCGTATCCCTTGTACTTGTCGTCGACGCGCCGCCTCGCGGCGGACGCCGCGGCGGTTCATGTCACTCTTTGGATTAACGGCGGAGCGGGGGAAAACTTCAGGCTTTGCCGGTCGGCTTCGGACGCCGGGCCAGGACGTGGGTGTGGCAGGCTCCGGCCGGAGCGCGAACCCGGCTGGCTCTGTTTACTAAGAGACACGCGCGCGGCGGCGCCCTTCGCTTAATTTGATGTCGTGCTTGCGGATCGAGCCGAGCCTCACTCCGCCGGCAGCGTCAGCGACGCAACTTCGCAGCGCGGCCATTGACGCAACACGTCGGGCGCCAGCAACAACTTGGCGGCTCGCACGCCCGCGCCCATGACGATCTGGGTCCGCTCCATAACGGCGGCATCGACGAGAATGCGCCAGTCGTCCGGCAAGCCGAAAGCCGTGATGCCGCCGAACTCCATGCCGCTGTGCTCCACCGCCGCTTCCCGCTTGGCGAACGAAAGCCGCTGCGCGCCCAGCGCCGCTTTCACCGCGCCGTTGATGTCGAGCCGCAGCGAACCCAGCGAGACCACCGCCGCGTAATGCTCGGCGCCCTCTTTCTTGTAGCGGATCACGATCGTGTTCGCGCAGTCTTCCAGACCGAAGCCGTAGCGCGCGCTGAATGCGGCGGTATCCGACGCGTCGTCGGTGACGGAGAAAACCGTCACGCCATGCGCCGGCAATTGCTCGACCACATGCGCAGGCAAATGCGCGCCCAGTTGTTCCGCTGCAATGACGTCCAGCCGCTGTACGAGTTCGTGCGAGTGCATAGTGAGCAAAAGTGTAGGAGGATCCCTCGGCATTCTAACGGCACTCCTCGCCCGAGGTGTGCCGCCCGGCACGCAGGCGGCGCGCGCCGGTCACGCTTGTTATAGTGACAGGCACAAGGTTTGCGAAAGGCTTTGACGCGAAGACCGTGGCTAAGCTCCTTGAACAGTCAGCCTCCGGTCCGCACCCGCCACCTCGTCTTGCCCGCGCGGCGCCAGCACCCATTGGGAAACACGACCATGGACATCGATACGCTTTCTGCCGAGAACCTGCAGCTGGTGGCCCGCAAGCAGGCCAACTGGGCCATCGGCGCCTTCAAACAGTTCTCCGAAGACCGCTGCGCTGCGATGGCCGCCAGCATCGCCTTCTATGCCGCGTTCTCGCTCGCGCCCACGCTGGTCATGGTGATCGCCGTGGCCGGCTGGTTCTTCGGCGCCGAAGCCGCGCGCGGCGAGTTGTTCGACCACATTCACGGCTTGCTCGGCGATCAGGCCGCCGCGGGCGTGCAAACCATTGTCGAGAACGCCCATCACAGCGGCAGCGCCGGCGGCGTAGCAGCGATCATTTCGCTCGCGACACTGGTGATCGGCGCTTCGGCCACCTTCTCGTCGCTCAACAGCGCACTCAATATAGTGTGGCCGTACACGGGGCCGCGCTCGTCGAGCGTGATCGCGCTGGTGCGCGTGCGCCTGATCTCGTTCGGGCTGGTGCTGGGCGTCGCGTTCCTGCTGATTGTTTCGCTGGTGCTCGATACGGTCATTATCTTCATCGGCAAATGGCTGTGGGGCGACTCGCCGTATGTCGTGATCGGCAATCTTATGCAACTCGGCGTCGGTCTGCTCGTGCTGGCGTTCGCCTTCGCCGGCTTGCTCAAGTTTCTGCCGGATGCCCGCGTGCGCTGGCGGGATGCGCTCGTCGGCGGGATAGTCGCGGCCGTGCTGTTTTCGGCGGGCAAGAAGCTGTTCGCGCTGTATCTCGCGCACGCCGGCATGGCCACCTCGTTCGGCGCAGCCGGCTCGCTCGCCGTGCTGCTGATGTGGCTGTACTTCTCCGCCGCCGTGCTGCTGCTCGGCGCGGAATTTTCGGCGGCGCGCGGGCGCATGCACGATCCGCGCGGTGGCTGGGGCATGCAGGACGACACGCCGCCCGGCAGCCGCGCCAAGCTCGCCTCGGTGCTGGCGGCATCGACGATGGCGGCGGATGCCGTGCCGCACGCCGACGCGGAACCGGACGGACGCACCGCCTTGGGCGACGCCGCGCTCGCCCCCGCGATGCGCAACGCAAAGGCGGGCGCACTCAGCGGCGCAGCGCCGGTGGGGACTTTCCGGGTGCAATCCAGAAACAGGCCGTCGGCGCGAGCGACGGCGCTCAAGGTCGGCCGTACGGTCGTGCTGGCCGAAGCGCAAGCGACGCGCATCGCGGCCGTCACGCTCATTGAGGCGAGCCGCAAAGCCGTTGCGGCTGATCGCTACGTGAGGCGCCATCCGTGGACGTCGGTGCTATTCGCGGCGACCGCTGGGCTCGCCGCGGTGATGGTCGCGCGCCGCAATACCGACGACAGCAACCACTAAACCGTAAGTTGCAACCAGGCCAGTTACCAGGGCTGCACCCGTCGGCCCGGACGGTAGCACCTGCTCACAGCGCCGAAACCCTGTCTAGCCGCGTCGTCAAGCGAATCTGTCTCGATTTTTATGGAAACGCTACAAAACGGGCAGGAAACTTAGACGACTTCATTACAAACTCCATTCAAATCAGTGTCGAAAATACACGTATTGGAGCAGTCACTGTCAACAAAACAACAATAATGCTGAGTCAATGAATAAATGTTGCGGAAACAGAAATAATCGTTAACGCGCTTTAAATACAAGGCTTTGCGTGGTTTGTCAGTTTTTGGAGACACTCTTTTTTTTCCAGTTCTTGCCAATTGACCCTCTGAGCTATTCTCCTTTCCGCAACAAAGAAACTAATCATCTGCGTGGAGAAATGGATGAAACGAATCGCACTGTCTACCCTCTCGCTGGCGCTGCTCGGCGTCACTGGCGTGGCACATGCTCAAAGCAGCGTAACTCTGTACGGCTTGATCGACGAATCGATCCAGTACGTTCACAACACGGTGGATTCCGCTGGCCAGAACAAGAACCTGGTAGCCATGTTCGCCGGCAACCTTCAAGGTGACCGTTTCGGCTTGAAGGGCACGGAAGACCTGGGCGGTGGCCTGAAGGCAATCTTCCAGTTGGAAAACGGCTTTGACGTGAACAGCGGCAAGCTGGGTCAAGGCGGCCGGATGTTCGGTCGTCAAGCGTTCGTGGGCCTGACGGGCGATCAATGGGGTACGGTCACGCTGGGTCGTCAGTACGACCCGCTGGTCGATCTGGTCCAGCCGCTGACGGCTGACAACTACTTCGGTTCCACCTTCACCACGCCGGGCGACGTCGACAACAACGACAACTCCTCGCGCACGAACAACGCCATCAAGTACACCTCGCCGGTGTGGGGCGGCTTCCAGTTCGAAGGCATGTACGCTCTGGGCGGCGTGGCTGGCGCAACGGGTTCGGGCCAAACGTGGTCGGGTGCTGCAACGTACGCAACGGGTCCGTTCAGCGTCGCTGCCGGTTACTTCCGCGCAGACAACGGCAACACGCTGGCTAGCCGCACGGCGGCAGGCTCGGTGGGCTGGAACGGCAGCACGTCGGACGGCACGTTCGACAACCAGGTCAACGGCGCATACGCCGCGGCCAAGTCGATCGGCATCGCTTCGGTCGCTCTGCAATACGTCGCAGGCCCGTTCACGGCTAACCTGCGCTACAGCAACGCACAGTACAAGCCGGATGCGAATTCGGGCTTCGGTTCGACCGAGAAGTACAACATCGGCGGCGCATACCTGGGTTACCAGGCAACGCCGGCAATGCTGGTTGGCGTGGGCTACATCTACACCAAGGCTAGCGGCGATTCGAGCGCAACGTATCACCAGGTTTCCCTGGGCGGCGACTACAACCTGTCGAAGCGCACGGACATCTACCTGGTTGGCGCATATCAGCACGCAAGCGGCCAGCAACGCACGTCGGCCGGCACGCTGGTCGATGCAGGCGCAGCAATCGGTTCGTATAGCTACAACTCGGCTTCCAGCTCGCAAGAGATGGTCAGCCTGGGCATCCGCCACAAGTTCTAATCGAACTTTGACGGACTGCTGAAGCAACACGCAGTAAAAGACCAGCCACGGGCGAGAAGCCCATGGCTGGTTTTTTTTCGTCCTGAGTTCTTTGCTCCTTCGGGACGACACAAACGAAAAAGGCCGTCAGCAAGCCTGATTCAGGCTGCTGACGACCTTTGGTGTGATGCCTCGCGCGCTCGGAAGCGCCGGAGCGCTGAAGCAAGCGGCGTATACGCCGCTCAGCCTACTTTCGCTGCGCCTTGCCCCGCTCCGCCTGCGCCAACGTCTGCGCGGGCTTCGCATCGAGTTCATGCTCGATGCCGTCAGCGCCCACCGGCGCGCGATGCAGCACCAGCGCCCGCTCCCGCTGTAACAGCGGCACATTCGGCGATTCCTGCCAGTCCGGATCGGGGATCTCGCCGAACACCTGGCGCAGCCGCTCGCCCCAGGTGCGGTGAATCATCTCGAAGTACGTATTGTCGTGATCGATCGAGACGAAGCGCGTGACGCGCAGCGTGCCCTTCTGATAAACCAGTAGATCGAGCGGCAAGCCGACCGACAGGTTCGAGCGCAGCGTCGAGTCCATGGAGATCAGCGCGCACTTGGCGGCTTCGTCGAGCGGCGTGGACGGCGTCAGCACGCGGTCGATGATCGGCTTGCCGTACTTGGCCTCGCCGATCTGGAAATACGGATTCACCGCCGACGCCTCGATGAAATTGCCCGCCGCGTAGATCATGAACAGGCGCGGCCGGTTGCCCGCGATCTGCCCGCCGAGAATGAAGCTGCAATTGAAGTCGACGCCGAATTCCTGCAGCGCCTCCGCCTCGCGCTGATGCACGCAGCGCACCGCGCGGCCGATCACGCGGGCCGCGTCGGCCATGGTAGGCGCGCTCCAGAGCGTGGGCTGGGAAGGATCCGTGGGCTCGGACAACTCGTGCAGCACCGCCTGGGTGAGCGACAGATTGCCCGCGCCCAGCAGCGTGAGCATGCGCTCGCCCGGCAGCTCGAACACCGACATCTTGCGCGCGGTGCTGATGTGATCGACGCCCGCATTGGTGCGCGTGTCCGAGAGGAACACGAGACCGTCGTCGACGGACATCGCTACACAGTAAGTCATAAGGAAAGGTACCCGCAAAAAACAACTGAACGCCGCTATTGTAATGCGGCGCGCATGCGCCTCTATCGTGCTTTGTTCCTGTTTATCGGCCTTTGCGGGCCTGAGCTGAATAGATATGAGGGCTGGCGCGCGCTCGCGCCTCCAGGGCCCGCTCCGCGGACCGCCCTCCTTCTGCGTCTATTGTGACAGCTGCGAGCTGACCGTAACGGACACTTTGAGCTGTTCTTCCAGCCCGCCGATACGCCGGCCGCGCACCGGAGCAGCCGCTTCATAGTCTCGCGCGACGGCGAGGCGGCAGTAGATTTCGCTGGCAAACGCGGCATGCGTGACGTCGATGGAAATCCAGCCCTTGCCTTCGAGCCACACGTCCACCCACGCATGGCTCGCGCCGTGCGTCACCTCGCCGGGTTCGATATAGCCGCTCACGTAGCGCGCCGGGATGCCGCGCGCGCGGCAGCACGCGAGCATTAGATGCGCGTGGTCCTGGCACACGCCGTTGCCGAGCGCGAGCGCCTGAGCGGCCGTGCTGGTGACTTCGGTAATGCCCGGGTTGTACTTCACGCGCTGCAGGATCTGCTCGGACAGCGCGATCAGATTCGCCGAGCTCGTCAGGTTCGGCACCGATTCGGCCAGTTCACGGACCGCGCCATCGGCCTCGGTCAGCCGCGTGGAGCAGGTGAAATGCTCGAGCGGAATCGGGCCGACGGCGTCGGGCAAATGACCGTCGATCAGCGGAATCGTGTCCACTTCGCCGGCCACGTGCAGGCGAATCTCGCTATGCGGCTTGTTGATGACCAGCGTGTGCAGCACGTTGCCGTAGGCGTCGAAGGTCGCGTCGAGCTTGCCCGGCGCGTCGATGCTCCAGCGCCGCACGACCTGCGAGGCGCCGCTCGCCGGCGTCAGACGCAGTTGCTGGATCGAATAATGGACAGTCGCTTCGTAGCGATAGGACGTGTCGTGGCGGATCGTCAGGTACATAAAAGAACTCCGTCAGGCGACTGGCAACATCAGATAGGTACGCGCAACCAGATTGCCCAGCTCGAACACGCGAGCGAGGAACTGTGTCAGATAGGCGTGCAGGCCGGCTTCGAAAATCTGCCGGATGTCGGAGTACACGAGTTCGGCGCGCAGCTTGCCGGCGAACCGTTCGCACTGGTTGGAGCCGGATGTGCGCAGCATCGCCAGATTCACACAGACGCCTTCGAGCGACGCCAGCAGCGAACGCGGCATCTGCTGATTCAGGATCATCAGTTCGACCACGCGCGCCGGCGTGACGACGTCGCGATACACCTTGCGATAGATCTCCAGCGCCGACACCGAACTCAGAATCGAGGTCCAGTAATAAAAGTCTTCGAGCTGGCGCGCGGCGTCGCGTGAATTCGGTTCGACGTCGGCAAAGCGCACGTCGAGAATCCGCGCGGTGTTGTCGGCGCGTTCGAGGAAGGTGCCCAACTGTGTGAAGAAGAACGCGTCGTCCTGCAGCGCGGTGCCGATCGTCACGCCGCGCGACAGATGCGAGCGGAACTTGACCCATTCGAACAACGCGCCCGGATTGCTCGCGGCCTGGCCGGACGAAGCGCGCTCATTGAATTCGAGCCACGTATCGTTGATGGTTTCCCACCACTCGGTCGTCAGCGTGCCGCGCACGGCGCGGGCATTTTCGCGCGCGGCCTGCAGACACGAATGAATACTCGACGGATTGGTCGCATCGGCCACCATGAAATCGAGCACGTGTTCGCGGGTCGGTTCGTCGTAGCGCTGCGCGAACGCGGTTTCGAGTTCGGAGATGCGCAGCACCGAGCGTTGCGCGCGCGCCTCCTGGTCGGGCGTCTGCGGCAACAGCAGCGCCTTCAGGTTGATATCGAGCATGCGGGCGGTGTTCTCCGCGCGCTCCATGTAGCGGGCCATCCAGAAAAGGTGATCGGCGGTTCGGCTTAGCATGACGGCGTTCCGTATCTGATGACGCGAGGCCTCGTCGAAGTAAAAGGCTCGCGCTGGTTATCCGTGTGCGCCGGTGGCGTGCGAGTCGCGTATCGCGTGCTGCCCCGGCGCGTTGGGTTGCAGGCGCGGTTGCGTGAAGCCTGGGCAACCGCATCGGCAACCGCGTCAGTCGACCATCCACGTATCTTTGGTCCCGCCTCCCTGCGACGAATTGACGACCAGCGATCCCTCCTGCAGGGCCACGCGCGTCAGTCCGCCGGCGACCATCGTGACGGTCTTGCCGGACAGCACGAACGGACGCAAGTCGATATGGCGCGGCGCGATGCCGGCTTCGACGAAGGTCGGACACGCGGAAAGCGCCAGCGTGGGCTGTGCGATGTACCCCGCCGGACGCGCGATCAAGCGCTCACGGAATGCTTCGATTTCGGCTTTCGTCGAAGCCGGTCCGACGAGCATGCCGTAGCCGCCCGCGCCGTGCACTTCCTTCACGACCAGCTCCGGCAAATGCGCGAGCGTGTACGCCAGATCGTCCGGCTTGCGGCACTGGAACGTGGGCACGTTATTGAGGATCGGCTTCTCGCCGAGGTAAAACTCGATCATTTCCGGCACGTACGGGTAGATCGATTTGTCGTCGGCGATGCCGGTGCCCATCGCATTCGCGAGCGCCACGCGGCCGGCGCGATACGCGGTCAGGAGACCCGGCACGCCGAGCGCCGAGTCGTTACGGAACGCGAGCGGATCGAGAAAATCGTCGTCGACGCGGCGGTAGATCACGTCGACGCGCTTCGGCCCCTGCGTGGTGCGCATGAACACATAGTTGTCGTCGACAAATAGATCCTTGCCTTCCACCAGTTCCACGCCCATCTGCTGCGCGAGGAAGGTGTGCTCGAAATACGCGGAGTTGTACATGCCCGGCGTGAGCACCACCACGACCGGATCGTCGACGCCTTCCGGCGCGACCGAGCGCAGCGTATCGAGCAATAGATCGGGATAATGCGCGACCGGCGCAATGCGGTTCTGCACGAACAGTTCGGGGAAAAGCCGCATCATCATCTTGCGGTTTTCGAGCATATAGGAGACGCCCGACGGCACCCGCAGGTTGTCTTCGAGCACGTAGAACTCGCCTTCGTCGCCCGCGCGCACCACGTCGACGCCGGCGATATGCGCGTAAACACCGAGCGGCACATTCACGCCCTGCATTTCAGGCCGGTATTGCGCGTTGGTATAGACTTGCTCGGCCGGCACGATTCCGGCGCGCACGATATTGCGATCGTGATAGACGTCGTGGATGAACAGATTGAGCGCTTGCACGCGCTGGCGCAAACCAGCCTCCAGCGTCTGCCATTCACCGCGCGGAATGATGCGCGGAATCAGGTCGAATGGGATCAGCCGCTCGGTGCCCGACAGGTCGCCGTTCACCGCGAAGGTGATGCCGACCCGGCGAAACAGCAGGTCGGCTTCCGCACGCTTGCGTGCGATCGCCTCGTTGCCCTGCTTCACCAGCCACCGCTCAAAGCGCGCGTAGTGTGGCCGCACGGCATCGTCATGATGACGCATCTCGTCATAGCATCGCATGTCACGCCCCGCTCTTGTTGTCGGATAGAAGGCGAATGCGCTGCGCATTCGGTGTTCGACAATCGATCAAGCAAGCGCTATGCCATTGAGCTTTTCGCGTACTAAACAGGTTGCATGCACGCGAATAGCGCATCCCGGCCGGCATGGCTTCGATGCCATCGTACTGCGGCGGCCCATGATGCGCTAGTACGGTGCATTTGCGGCACCGCGCTGCGCCGCCGGGAAATCCCTGAGTCGTCCAATCAAATCGCAATACGCACTGAGCGCGCATAAAAAATCCCCGTGGATTTGCACCCGCGGGGATTCGGACAACGTGCACTGCGGATCGTCCCCAAGGGGACTTCCTTCGAAGCGTCTCAAGCGTCAACCATTGTTAAACAACGGCAACGCGTGAAACGCGATCAGCCTGCAGCTGCGTCTTTCAGCTTCTTCAGCGGACGTGCCTTGATGCGCACGCTAGCCGGCTTGGCCGGGAACCAACGCTCTTCGCCCGAGAATGGGTCTTTGCCGAAGCGCTTCTTCTTCGCCGGCACAGCTTGCACGACGATCTTCAGAAGACCCGACAGCGTGAATTCGCCAGCGCCCTTCTTGTGCACGGCGCCGAGGATCGTGTCTTCGAGCGCGGCCAGAACAGCCTTGGCGGTCTTCGGTTCCACAGCAGCGCGTTCAGCGACGTGTGCAGCCAGCGAGGCCTTCGTGAAGGTGTCCTTGATCGGCGACGGAGCGCTGGACGCCTTCACGGCGACCTTCTTAGCTGCGACGGCCTTCTTCGCAGGAACTTTCTTTGCAGCAACCTTCTTGGTCGGTACCGGGGCAGCAGCCTTCTTGGCCACCTTTTTTGCGGAAGTCGGCATGTTTCTCCTACCTGTTGTGGTCAGTGAATTGCACGAAGCGCACACGGTATGTGCACGCTTCAACGCCGGATTCTACAAGCGCTAATACGATTTGCGCGACTCTTTTATGTATAACAGCGAAGGTTTGTTGCGCGGCGCAGACTGCGCAACACATTTTGATGCTTGTTTTAGCGGGTAAACGTGCGTCGAGGGGCCTGGCAACACCAACACGTAACGTACGTTACAAGCCATTTCGATGCATGAATAACGGCACTTTCTGCGTGGACGATGACCGGTGGACCGCTCGTCGTCGGCTTCCATGCGGCGGAAAAAACACGCCCCCTGCAGCGAAAAGCGCTGCAGGGGGCGGCCAATCTCGCCCTGCGATAGAAATCGCGGGCGGCAGTCAAAACACTTTTTTACTGCCGGCTGACGTGTTTGAGATCGTGTTCGCTCTCCTTCACGTGAGCCCAATACTCGTTTTCGTCGCGCAGCAAGCCGAGCTCGCCGTTGCGATACGCCATCGCCAGCGCGAGGTTGGCTTCGGGTAACTCCGCATTGGCCGCGCGCGTGAGCCATTGCAGCGCCAACGCGTCGTTGTGCGGCAGCGTCGCGCCGAAGCGATACTCGTTGGCAAGCTGGAACTGCGCGAGCGGCAGCCCCGCTTGCGCCGCCTGTTCGAGCCAGCGAATCGCCAGGCCTGCATCACGCGCCACGCCGTATCCGTTGCGATAGAGCGTCGCGAGATCGTAGGCCGCCTGGGCATCGCGGGAATCATGCGATGCCGCCAGCGTCAGCCAACGGCGGCTTTCCACGTAGTCCGGCACGACGCCGGGCAGGCCGCGCAACAGCAGACGCCCGAGCGTGGCTTGCGCGCGCGGCGCGCCGTCGAGTGCGAGTTGCCGGTAAAGCTCGACGCCTTCGCGTTGCTCGTCGATCTGTAGCGAACTCACCAGCACGTCCGCGAGCGCTTCACGCGCGGTCGCGTTGCCGAACGCCGAGGTCAGCCGCAACTGCCAGAGCGGCCAGGCCGCATGCGTCGCCGTGCCCTGCATCTGCCAGTCGTCGATCTGCACGTTGGACACGCGCGTGGCCGCCACCGTGGCGAGCGTCCCCGCGCAGATGGCCACGGCCGACGCCAGCGTCAAAGAGACGCGCGCGTTCATTGGTTGAGGTTCACGGAGTAGACCGCGAGACCCTTGCCGGTACCGTCATCGGACTGGATCTGGGCGACGTTGCTGATGCCGTTGGCCTGCGCGAGCGCTGTGAGGTTCGGCGCCGACAGGAAGGTTACCGGACCGGCTGTCGCCACCTTCGTGAAGCGCCAGCTACGATCGCTGCCGTTGCTCGCCGCCTTGATGGTCTGCGCTTTCTTGATGTAGGCGATCAGCACGTCGCGGCTCGCATCCGGCGACGCGTAAATCGTCTTGCTACCGTCGAGCCCTGGGAAATTTCCGCCGCCGCTCGCGCGATAGTTGTTGGTCGCGACGATGAACGACTGCGTATCCGAGATCGCCACGCCCTGATATTTCAGGTTGCGAATGCGGCTGCCGACCGCCTGCGTCACGTCGATTTCGTAGCTGAAGTCCTTCGACGTGATCATGTCGAAGTTATAGCCGGGATACGTGCTGACGAGTGCCTGCGCCGCCGTGTTGGCCGGATCGATCGTGTTGAAGCGCTTCGCCGCGGTTTCGAGCCACGCCTTCAGATCGGCGCCCGTCACCTTCACCGCGTAGATCGTGTTCGGGTACAGGTACAGGTCGGCGGCGTTGTTGATCGCCACGTTGCCTTGCGCGACGTCGGTGAAATCGTTACCGCCGCCAAAGCCGCTCTTGAACGGCGCGCTCACCGACAGCACCGGAATGCCCGCATATTGCGGCAGATTCGCGTTGATGTAGTCCTGCGTGTAGGCCGCTTGCGCCTGGTTGACGATCTCGATGGCCGACACGTCGCCCACATCGGCAAAGTAGGTGGTCATGCGGAAATCGGTCGTGCCGATCGGCGTTTTCACGTAGTTGATGGTCGCCGCATGTTCGGCGGCGATCGCCTGCGAGACTGCCGGGTCGACGGCCACGTAGCTGTTATCCGCGTTCTGGATCGAGCGGGCTTGCGCGGTGCTCGCGTTGCGGTCCACCGTCCACGTGCCGTTCGTGTAGTTCAGCGCGAGCTTGATCACGCCGAGATGCTTGCCCCAGAAATTCGCCATCACGGTCGGCACGCCGTTGACGGTGCCCTTTACCTTGTCGACACCCGGCAGGTTGAATTGCGTGACGGTGCTGTTTTTATCGGGGAAAACCTGGTGCGAGTGGCCGATCAGCATCGCATCGATGCCGGCCACTTTCGAGAGATAGTAGCTGCCGTTTTCCATCGACGGCGAATAGGTCGAGTTATCGAGCCCGCCATGCGACATCGCCACGATGATCTGCGCGCCCTTCGCCTTCATTTCCGGCACGTACTTCGAGGCGCTTTCCACGAGCCCTTGCGTGTAGACGTTGCCGTCGAGCCAGCGCTTGTCCCACGCCATGATTGCGGGCGGCGTAAAGCCGATCACGCCGATCTTCACCGGCGCGCTGACGGTCTTGCCGTCGGGCGTCGTGGCCGTGATCGTGCGTTCGAGGATCGTGTACGGCTTGAAGATCGGCTGCTGCGATTTCGCGCCGAGCACGTTGGAGAGCACCAGCGGAAAGTTCGGCCCCGCGCAGGCCGGCTGCGACGCGACCGGGCTCATGTTCGGCACGTCGAACGCGCTGCCGGTCACTTGCGCGAGAAACGGCAGGCCGTAGTTGAACTCGTGATTGCCGATCGTGCCCGCGTCGTACTTCAGCAGATTCATGACTTTGTAGACGCCGAGCGTGGTCTTGCAATCGACCGGCGCGACCTGCGCCTGATAGTCGGCGAGCGCGGTGCCCTGGATCGTGTCGCCGTCGTCGAGCAACAGGGTGTTGGGGAATTCCTTGCGCGCCGCCGCGATCAGCGTCGCCGTGCGCTCGAGGCCGAGCGACTTGTCTTCCGCCAGCTTGTAGTAGTCGTAGCTGAGCAGATTGGTGTGGATGTCGGTGGTCTCCAGCAAGGCGAGCGTCGCGGTCGTGCCGTTCGCCACTTGCGGCGCAGGCGTGTCGACACTGCTGCTGCATGCTGTTATACCGATCGCGCTCAGCGCACCCACGGTTCCCAAGGCGCCGATCGCGCCACGCGCGCGCAGCCGCTTTCCTGCCATCAAGGTCACTCGCATCTTTACCGCCCTCCGGTTTTGTTGTGTTGTCATGCCGGACCATCGGGCCGGCTTTGCATTACAAACAATTACAGAGGCGCAAGAGTACGGTGGGTTTATGACACTGATTTGTATGGCATTAGATAGCCATAAGTAATCCGCACACGAGGATCACGTGCTTACCGCGCGAGCCGCGGCAGGATGCCGGCGAGCTTCGTGAGCGCGGCGTCGATGTGCTCGACCGCGATATTGCCGTAGCCGAACATCAGGCCCGGCTGCGCCTTCGCGCGTAGATGAAACGGCGCGAGTCCATACAGGCCGATCGATGCTTCACGCGCCGCGTTCACCACCGCTTCTTCCGTCAGCGGCGCTTTCAAACGCGCCGCCATGTGGATGCCGGCCGTCGGCACGATCGGTTCGAACCAGGGCGCGAGGCCGCCGCGCAGATGGTCGAGCAGCATCTCGCGGCGCGCCGCGTAAGTCTTGTGCATGCGCCGCAGATGCTTGGCGAAATCGCCGTTGAGCATGAAGGACGCGAGCGCGGTTTGCGTGAGCGTGCAGCCGTGCCAGTCGCCGATCTGACGCGCCTTGATGAGCGGACCATAGAGCGAGGCCGGCGGCACCACATAGCCGACTCGCAGCTCAGGAAAGATCGTCTTCGAAAACGTGCCGACGTAGGCGACGAGTCCGGCGCGGTCGAGGCTTTTCAGCGGCTCCATCGGCCGGCCTTCGAAACGGTACTCGCAGTCGTAGTCGTCTTCGATGATCACCGCGCCGCGTTTCTGTGCCCATTCGAGCAACTCGACGCGGCGCTCGAGGCTCATCGGCATGCCGAGCGGAAACTGATGCGAAGGCGTCACGTAGACGAGCCGCGCCTTGTCCGGCAGCTTGCTGACGATCAGGCCTTCGGCATCCACCGGCACGGGCACCACACGCGCGCCGGTGGCCTTCAGGCATGCATGCGCCGGCGTATATCCAGGGTCCTCGATCGCCGCGACTTCGCCGGCACGCAAAGTGATGCGCGCCAGCAGATCGAGCGCGTGCTGCGCGCCTTGCGTGACGATCACGTCTTCCCAGTTGCTGGCGACGGCGCGGTTGAAGGCCAGGTAGCGCGAGATCGCGAGGCGCAGTTCCTGCTCGCCGGCCGTGTCGCGATAGATGCCGGGCCCGCGCGCTTGCGCACGCAACGCTTGATTCACGCAGCGGCGCCAGACGTCGAAGGGAAACAGCGTCTTGTCGGTCGCGCCGCCGACGAAGTCCTGCGGCGACGCCACCGAAGGCCGCGGCAACGGCAAGCTCTCGGGCATCTCCTCCCACAGCGGCTGGGCGCGCGCCGCCGCCTTCACCTTGGCCCGCTCGCGCGACGACTCCGCCGCCCGCGCATGCGCGGAGCGCTCCACCGGCAGACGCTCCAGACCATCGGCGACGAAGGTGCCCGAGCCGCCACGCGCGCTCAGATAACCCTCGGAGAGCAGCCGCTCGAACACGTCGAGCGTGGTCTTGCGCGACACGCCCAGTTGCGTGGCGAGATCGCGCGTGGACGGCAGGCGCGTGCCGCCCGCGAGACGCCCTTCGAGAATGCCGGCGCGCAACTGCCGATAGATCTGTCCGGACAGATCGTGATGCCCTTCGACCGCGATATGGATTTCCATCCGGGTGGCTACCTTGAGTATCCGGGAAACGGTTATTTGAAAAGACCAATGGCAACCGTTAGCTTACCTCTGCCCGTGCTATCCGATGGCCATTCAAGCGCGTGCGCGGCGCCTCCAGATACAAAATGGCACGCCGTGCATTGCAAGGCGCGCCATTCAAGTTTTGCCAGCGCACGCCGTGACGTGCGCCGCGTTTGGCACCCGGAACGCGATTACTCCGCCACCACCCCATTCAATGCCGCGGTTTGCCGCGCGGTCGCACGCGCCTCATCGCTGCAACGTTGATGCTCGCGCGAAAGCTTGCGCATCAACGGCAGCAACAGAACCGCCACCAGCGCACCCACTGCCGCGAGCCAGCCGAGGCCGGTAAACAGCTTCGTATAGAGCGGCAACGATTCGAGCGGATCCATATCGCCCGCCGGCATCTGCGCGAAATTCGCGACCACGCTGCCCAGATATTGCGACACGCCGGTCGCCACGAAGTAAGCGCCCATCATGAAACCGCTCATGCGCGCCGGTACGTAGCGCGCGATCATGGCGAGTCCCAGGCCGCTCACCAGCAGTTCACCGAGCGAATACAGACCGTAGCCGCCCACCATGAACCACGACGACACGCGCCCGTTCACCGCGTACTTACCGCTCGCCGCGTAGACGAAGAAGCCGGCCGCGACCACCGCAAAACCGAACGCATACTTCACCGCCACCGGCACGTCCTTGCCGCTCTTCGCGAGCTTCGTATAAAGCAGCGCGAGCACCGGGCTCAGCAACATGATCCAGATCGGGTTGAGCGCCTGGAACTGCGCGGCGCTCCACGTGAACAAGGTTTCGCCGAACAGCGTGAAACGCGGGTCGACGTTGCGCAGCGCGAACAGCGTGAGCGACGTCGACATCTGCACGTAGAACACGAAGAACAGGATCACTTGCGCGGTCAGGATCAGCGCGGCGACCAGCCCCGAGCGCTCCGAGCGTTCGCACTTCATCAGCATGTAGCCGAAGATCGCCAGAATCGCGACGCCCGCCGTGTATACGCAGGCCACCGCGATCGCCTTGTGCTGCAGCACGAACATGGTCGCCGCGCCGAGCGCGAGGCCACCCAGCGCGACCGCGCCGACGCGCTTCCAGCGCACCGGTTCAACGTCCGGCGCGGAGCCGATATGCGCGAGCGTGCGGAACATGATGAAGTAGTTCAGCACCGACAGCAGCATCCCCGCGCAGCAGACGGCGAAGGCCGTATGCCAGCCCCAATGGTCCTTGATCCACGGCGTGGCGAGCATCGACACCGTCGAGCCGATGTTGACCGCCATGTAGTAGATCGTGAACGCGCTATCGATGCGCGCGTCGTCGCCTTCATAGATGCGGCGCACGAGATTCGCGGCGTTGGCCTTGAAGAGACCGTTGCCGACCACGATCACGCCGAGCGACGCGTACATATAGGCAAGCTGGTCATTGGGCAACGCCAGCATGAAATAGCCGACGGACAGCACGCCGGCGCCAAAGATCATCGTGCGGCGCGCGCCGAGAATCTTATCGCCGATCCAGCCGCCGATCGACGGCGACGCATACACCAGCGCCGTGAATGCGCCCCACGTGAGGGTGGCGTGGCTGTCGGTGAATTGCAGCTTGTCGATCATGAACAGCACGAGCAGCGCGGCCATGCCGTAGTAGCCGAAACGCTCCCACATCTCGATCAGAAAGACCGTCGAAAACGAACGGGTCTGCGAGACGCGTGCGCTGGGCGGATTGGATGAATGCATCATGTACCTCTTGTTCAAACGGTTGCGGCGTCGCGCGAACTGGCCGCGCGGCGCGTGAAACGGAATCTGGAAAGACAGTCGGCGAAGCGTGCGCGTCACCGGTGCGATAGGCACCACACGGCACCGCGCGGCCACAGCGCGTAGGCGCGCTCATCCACGCGCTAGAGCGCCAAACCAGCAGATAAACCAGGGGATGGGATCGAGGCCCGCCTCGCGAAACGCCCCGCAGGAAGTCCCCTTGAGGGAACCTGCGCCACACCGGGCTCGGACTCCGGCATGCGGAGCGGGCTCAATGATAAAGCATCGCGACGAACGGGGATTTCGAGGCCGACAGAAAGCGGCGTTGCCGCGCGGTGGCAGGCGCAAAGCCCGCGGCGGGAAAAATCGGCAGTGATGGTCATGTCCTTACGCCGGCTGCCGTTCGGTTGGAACGTGCCGGACAGTGCTCCACCGCGCAGGATCGCCGCGGGCGGAATGAAAAACAGCGGCCGGGTTCGCGTGTGGTGTGCACGTGCGCGCCCTTCCGCAAGCGGGGCTGATTCTGCAAACAGAAACATCCTGAGTCACTCAGGGAATTCACTGATCCGGCGTCAATAACCTGTCGTTACACGCCATACGCCTTGGCCGCGGCGGCGCTTGCCATCGAAAATAGTCTTTCGTGTCATACGTTTAATCTTCCCGATACTCATATTGCATAACCGTGGTTAGCGGCGGGCAATGCTGCAGCCGTTACTGCGTTTGTTTGCTATTTCTCGAAATAACCAGTCAATTTGGCTGGGATTAGTTTCGGTTCTGGCAACATAGAGTGTCGTCTCGAAATGTGGTCTCTCGCAGCACCGGGGCTAAAAGACCCGAAGCCCGGCCTGGACGCAATCAAACCATATTTACTTATATCAAACAAATTTTGACGGGCTAATTTCCTCCTGCTATGGTCACGACAATTCAAAAAAGCAATCCGGCACTAGAAATCGGCAGCAAGATCCGCGCACTGCGCCAACGGCTCAAGCGGACGCTGGATGACACGGCAACCGCGGCGGGGATTTCCAAGCCGTTTTTGTCGCAGGTCGAGCGCGGGCTGGCGTCACCGTCCATCACTTCGTTGGCCGGTATCGCCCACGCACTCGGGGTCACGGTGCAGTATTTCGTCGACACGCCCAGCGAAGAACGCAGCGTGAGTCGTGGCGATCAGTTGAAGTTTTTCGGTTTTGCGGACTCGGCCAATCTGTTTGCGCGGCTGACCAACGTGACGGGCGGCCGTCAGCTCGAAGCGATCCTCGTGAGGATGCCGCCCGGGCAGAAGCGCTCCGAAGTCACCACGCATGCCGGGGAAGAGTTTGTGTATGTGATCGACGGCGAAGTGTCGTTGACGCTGGAAGGCAAGACGTTCGTGTTGCACGCGGGAGACAGCGCGCATTACGAATCGACGGTGCCGCACAGCTGGGTGAACACCGCGCGCATCGAGTCGGTGGTCGTCTGGGTGGGCACACCAAGACTGTTCTAAAGAGCAGGCACCTTATCCGGTTGAGCCGGCCGGGGATTGCCTGCATTACGAAATGTAAGGAATCCTGCATGTCGCGCTACCACCACGAGCAACAAGGGCCGCCCTGGCCCGAGCAACGCAGCTAAACGGGCGCCCTGGCGCCAGCGCGTTTCTCTCTCGACCTTTCCTGCGATCTCAACCGATGAAAACCCCGTTCGTCTACGCGACGGCGCTGACTGCGCTCGTCCTCACGTTTGCCCCTTCCGCTTTCGCCATCACGGTGCCCGCGGGCGTCACGCTCGCCGCCAGCCAGGAAATGACCCGCCAGGTGCCTGGCGAAACCGAATCGCTCGACCCCGCGCATATCGAATCATGGACCGGCAATACGATCGGGCTCGACCTGTTCGAAGGCCTGACGCGCATGGATGCGAGCGGCGCGATCGTGCCGGGCGTCGCCGAGTCGTGGTCGCGCACCGGGCCGAATACGTGGGTCTTCAAGCTGCGTCACGATGCGCGCTGGAGCAACGGCCAGCCGGTCACGGCGGCCGACTTCGTCTACTCGTGGCAACGCGTGCTCGATCCGAAGACGGGTTCGAAATACACGGTGCTGGTCGAATTCGTGAAGAACGCCAAGGCGATTCTCGCCGGCAAGGCGCCGCTCGCGAGCCTCGGCGTGCGCGCCGTCGATCCGTACACGCTCGAAGTCACGACCGAAGTGCCCGCCACGTTTTTCCCGCAGCTAACGGCCATGGCGACGATGACGCCGGTCAATCGCGCGGTCGTGACGAAGTTCGGCGGCGACTGGACCCGTCCGGGCAACTTCGTGGGTAACGGCCCGTATGCGCTGGCCGACTGGCAGCCGGGCAACCGCCTGGTGGCCACCAAAAGCCCGACGTACTGGAATACTGGCAAGGTCGTGATCACGAAAGTGACCTACCTGCCGATCGAGAACGACGAAACGGCGATGCGCATGTATCAGGCCGGCCAGTTCGACTACACCTACTCGGTGCCCTCGGGCATCTATGCACAGGTGAGCAAGCAGTTCGGTTCCGAGCTGAGAACCGGCCTGCAGATCGCCACGTACTATTACAGCCTGAATAACGACGACCCGGCCTTCAAGGACAAGCGCGTACGCCAGGCGCTGGCGATGGTGCTGGACCGTGACCTGCTGACCAAGCGTCTGACGGCCGACGGCGAAGTGCCGATGTACGGCCTGATCGCCAAAGGCACCGAAGGCTCGGGCGTGTTTACGCCGGAGTGGGCGAGCTGGCCGATGCCCAAGCGCATCGACTACGCGCGCAACCTGCTGAAGACCGCGGGCTATTCGGACGCGAAGCCGCTGACGTTCACGCTCACCTACAACACCAACGACCTGCACAAGAAGGTCGCGTTGTTCGCCACCTCCGAATGGCGCACCAAGCTCGGCGTGACCGCCAAGCTTGAAAACGTCGAATACAAGGTGCTGCTCAAGCAACGCCACGACGGCAAGGTGCAGGCCTCGCGCGACGGCTGGTTCGTCGACTACAACGATGCCAACTCGTTTTTCGATCTGATCCGCTGCAACAGCGTGCAGAACGACCAGCACTACTGCAACCCGCAAGTGGACAAGCTGATCGACGAAGGCAACCAGCAGCTCGACGACGCGAAGCGCACCGCGTTGTTCACGCAGGCACACGATCTGGCCATGAACGACTATCCCGTGGTATCGCTCTTCCAGTATTCGGCCGACCGGCTGGTCAAGTCGTATGTAGGCGGCTACAAACCGACCAACTACCTCGACATGCGCGCCACGCAAGACATGTATCTCACCAAGCACTAAACGCGGGGAGCACCGTCATGCTGGCCTATACGCTGCGCCGCACGCTCTGGGCGATCCCGACGATTCTCGCCGTGATCACCGCGTGCTATCTGCTGCTGCATCTCACCCCGGGCGGCCCGTTCGACACCGAGAAGCAACTCTCGGCGGCCGTGCTGGCGAACCTGAACGCCAAGTATCACCTCGACGAACCGTTGTGGTTGCAGTACTTCCACTACCTCGGTTCGCTGCTGCACGGCGACCTCGGGCCGTCGTTCCGCTACGCCGACTGGTCGGTCAACGACCTGGTGTGGAAAGCGCTGCCGGTCAGCCTCGGCGTGGGCGGCGTGTCGGTGCCGATCGCGGTCGTGATCGGCGTCGCGCTCGGCACGGTGGCCGCGGTGCGGCGCGACCGTTTCGTCGATCACTTCGTGATGGTGCTCGGCAATATCGGCAACGTGGTGCCGCCCTTCGTGCTCGGTCCGGTACTCGTGTGGATCTTCGCGATCCTGCTGAAAACTTCCGAAGGACACGGCTGGCTGCCGGCCGGTGGCTGGGGCGACGGCGAGTGGCGCTATCGTGTGCTGCCGATCGTGCTGCTCACCATCATCAACGTCGCCGCGATTGCCCGCGTGATGCGCGGCAGCATGATCGAAGTGCTGTCGGGCAACTTCATCCGCACGGCGCGCGCCAAGGGTTTGCCGGGCCGCACGATCGTCCTGCGCCACGCCATGAAGCCCGCGCTGATGCCGGTCGTCTCGCTGCTCGGCTCGATCTGCATCTCGTCGATCACCGCGGCGGTGGTCACCGAATCGGTGTTCGCGCTGCCAGGCCTCGGCCAACTGGTCGTCAACGGCGCGATCAACCGCGACTACACCCTCGTGCTCGGCCTTGTCGTGCTGACGACCGCCGTCGCCGTGCTGTTCAATCTGCTGGTCGACCTCGCGTATGCTTGGCTCGATCCGCGCATCCGGTACTGATCCATGCCCCGCTCTCTTCAATCGACTGGCGCGGCGCTCGACCCGCTCGCGGCCATCGCGAAGGCGCCGCGCTCGCGCGGCCCGCTCGCCACCGCCGCGTGGCGCTTCGTGCGCAACCGCGCCGCTTTTACCGGCTTCGTCGTGCTGATGCTGATCGTGATCGCCTGCGTGGCGGGTCCGTGGTTCCTGCCGAACAATCCGATCGATAGCGACTGGAGCGCGATCAGCCTGCCGCCCACGCTGCAAAACATGCACTGGTTCGGCACCGACGAACTCGGCCGCGATCTGCTCGCGCGTGCGCTGCAAGGCGGGCGCGTGTCGCTCGAAGTCGGACTGCTCGGCACGCTGGTGTCGGGGCTGATCGGCGTCGCGTACGGTGCGACCGCGGGCTATCTGGGTGGACGCGTCGACGCGGTGATGATGCGTATCGTCGACATGATGTACGCGATTCCCTACATGCTGATCGCCATCCTCATGATGACGATGTTCGGCCGCGCCTTCTATCTGGTCGTGCTCACCATCAGCGCGTTTTCATGGCTCGACATGGCGCGCGTGGTGCGCGGCCAGACGCTGTCGCTGCGCTCGCGCGAATTCATCGACGCCGCGAAGGCGATCGGCGTGAGCTCGCGTTCGATCATCGCGCGTCACATCGTGCCGAATCTGTTCGGCGTGGTCGTGGTGTATGCGAGCGTGACCGTGCCGAACATCGTCCTGACGGAATCGGTGCTCTCGTTTCTCGGCCTCGGCGTTCAGGAGCCGATGACGAGCTGGGGCGTGCTGATTCAGGACGGCGCGCAGAAGCTCGAATCGATGCCCTGGCTGCTGCTGTGCCCGGCCGTGATGCTGTGCGTGACGCTGTATTGCGTGAATTTCGTCGGCGATGGTTTGCGCGACGCATTCGATCCGAAGGACCGTTGACATGCCGCTACTCGAAGTCAAAGACCTCAGCGTGCGCTTTACGCGCCGCGAAGGCGCACCCGTCGACGCGGTGCAAGGCGTGTCGTTTTCGCTCGAAGCGGGGCGCACGCTCGGCATCGTCGGCGAATCGGGCTCCGGCAAGAGCCAGACCGTGATGGCGTTGCTGGGTCTCCTCGCTGGCAACGGCAAGGTGTCGGGCGCCGCGACCTATCGCGGCGAGAACCTGCTGAGCATGAACGAAGCGGCGCTGAACAAGATTCGCGGCGACCGCATCGGCATGATCTTTCAGGACCCGATGACCTCGCTCAATCCGTTCCTGACGATCGAACGGCAGATGACCGAGACGCTGCAACTGCATCGCAAGATGTCGCGCCGCGAAGCGCGCCGCCGCGCGATCGAAACGCTCGAATCGGTGCGCATTCCCGATGCCGCACGGCGTATCAACATGTATCCGCACGAGTTTTCCGGCGGCATGCGCCAGCGCGTGATGATCGCGATGGCGCTGCTCTCCGAACCGGAAATTCTGATCGCCGACGAACCCACCACCGCGCTCGACGTGACCGTGCAGGCGCAGATCATCGAACTGCTGCGCGAACTGAATCGCGAACGCGGTACGGCGATCATCCTGATCACGCACGATATGGGCGTGGTGGCCGGCCTGTGCGACGACGTGATGGTGATGTACGCCGGCCAGACCGTCGAGCAGGCTAGCGCCGCCGCGCTATTCGCCGCGCCGACGCATCCGTACACGCTCGGCCTTCTGAACGCGCTGCCGCGTCTGACCGACGATGACGACGACCGTCCGTTGCAAACCATTCCGGGCAATCCGCCGCTGCCCGGTGAAGTCGGCGCGGGTTGCGCATTCGCGCCGCGTTGCGGATATTGCACCGACCGTTGCCGCGAATCGCGCCCGCCCCTTTCCGCCGCCGCGGGCCACGCCGACGCGCTGCGCGCGTGCCACCGGCCGGTCGGGGAAATTCTCGAGGCACAACACGTATGAACACCACTCCTCTGGCAAACCAGGACGCGGCCACGCTGTTGCGCGTCGACAATCTCAAGGTGCAATTCGGCGTGCCGCGCGGCGGCTATCCGTGGTCCGGCAAAGCGACGCTGCGCGCCGTGGACGGCGTGTCGTTCAACGTGCGGCGCGGCGAAACCGTGGGGCTCGTCGGTGAATCGGGTTGCGGCAAGTCGACGCTCGCGCGCGCCATCATCGGACTCGCGCCGGTAGCGAGCGGCAGCGTGCGCTGGCTCGGCGACGAAACCGTGCTGCCGGGCGCGCGCCGCGATACCTCGCGTTTGCGCCGCGACGTGCAGATGATTTTCCAGGACCCGCTCGCCTCGCTCGACCCGCGCATGACGATCGAACAGATCGTCGCCGAGCCGCTTCTCACGCACGGTCAGGACATTGCGCGTGCCGACGTGCAGCGGCGCGTGCTGACCATGCTCGAACGCGTCGGTCTCAACGCGCAGCATCTGCGCCGTTATCCGCACGAGTTTTCCGGCGGCCAGTGTCAGCGCGTCGGCATTGCGCGCGCGCTGATCGGCGAGCCGCAACTGGTGATCTGCGACGAGCCGGTGTCCGCGCTCGACGTGTCGATCCAGGCGCAGATCGTCAACCTGCTGCGCGATCTGCAACGCGAACTGTCGCTCTCCCTGCTGTTCGTCGCGCACGATCTGGCCGTCGTCAAAGCGATCAGCCACCGCGTGCTGGTGATGTATCTGGGACGTGTGATGGAGTTCGGCGACAAGCGCGAGGTGTACGGCACGCCCCGTCATCCGTACACGCGGGCGTTGCTCTCGGCCGTGCCGGTGCCCGATCCGGTCGTGGAGCGCGCGCGCCGTCATCTGCTGTTGCGCGGCGAGATTGCCTCGCCGCTCAGTCCCCCCTCCGGCTGCGCGTTTCGCACGCGCTGCCCGGATGCGATCGAAGCCTGTACCCGGGAGATTCCGCAGCCCGTCACGCATGGGGCCAAGGCGACACGCGTCGCTTGCATTCGCGTGGGAGACACCGCGAAGTAAATGCCCTCGGGCAACGCTACAGCAAAGAACCTGAGAAGCTAAAACCAGAAAGTTAAAACCGTATTCCCGGCGCGGCGGGCCGTCGCGCCGTTGGATTCGTTCGTCCTGCCAATCGCGGGACGAACGATAAACGTGGACTGGCTAACCGCCAGCCAAAGATTCACCACAATAATCAGAGACGTACTCAATGAAAGATAGCCGATCAAAAAACCGGTCAAAAAAAACCGGAGCAGCAACCTTCTTTTACTGCGCATTCACGCTTCCAGCACTGACACTAGCCGCTAACGCGTATGCCGACGACGGCGTCACGGAGCCCACCTCCGAGGCGTCTAAAACTCAAACGCTCGCGCAAACGTTGTCGTCCCCGGCGCAACTCGCGCAGGCCACACCGACGCAGCAAAACGATACGTCCGGCAAGCGCCGCGCGGAGCAAGGCGGCCAGGTGCGCAACGATCAGCCCGACACCACCAACGCCATCGTCAACGCCGAGGCCAGTCAAACGGTCACGCCGCCCGCGCAGTTGTCGAGCCAAGCGGCGAGCAAGGGTTTCATCGCCGAAAGCCATCTGAATCTGCAGTTTCGCAATTACTCCGACTACTTCCAGGCGCCCAACACGATCTACCGTCACGCGTGGGTCCAAGGCGTGCAGGCCAACTACGAATCCGGCTACACGCAAGGGCTGGTCGGCTTCGGCGTCGATGCATCGCTGTTCGGCGCGCTCAAACTCGACGGTGGCAACGGCGCGGGCAACATGGTGCACGTCGGCAAGGACGGCGGCGGGTCGGAGCAGCTCGCGTGGGCTTATCCCGGCATGTACGATATCAAGGGACGCATTTCGGAAACGGTCGTGAAATACGGTTTGCAGATCGTCACCAACCCGTTCCTCGAACCACACGACAACCGCGCGCTGCCGCCGACCTTCCTCGGCGTCTCGATGGTCAGCAACGATCTCGTGCACACCACGCTCGAGGCCGGCAGCTTCACCAAAGTCGACGCGCGCGGCCACACGAACCTGAGCAATCTCACCACCTCGTATGGCGGCACGCGGATCGATCGCCTCACGTATGTGGGCGGCACGTGGCACTACGCGAAGAACGGCGAGATGGCCCTGTATGTCGATCAGGCCGACGACGTCTGGCGTCAGTACTACGGTTCGGTCGCGCAGTCGTTCGGCGATCCGACCACCATCAAGTGGAGCGGCCTCGCCAACATCTACTCGACGCACGATACCGGCGCGTCGCGTCAGGGGCACATCAACAGCAATGCGTACAGCGTGTCGGTCTCCGCGCAGCACGGCCCGCATGCGCTGCTGCTCGGCTACCAGCAGGTACTCGGCGACCAGTTCTTCGACTACGTCAATGAGACCAACGGTATCTACCTGACCAACTCGATGGACGTGGACTACAACGCGCCGCACGAGCAATCGCTGCAATTGCGCTATACGTTCGACGGCAAGTATGCCGGCGTGCCGGGACTCAAGGCGATGTTCTGGGGGCAATACGGCTGGGGCGCGGATGCATCGGCGGGCGCGGCGGAAAACGCCTCGCCTTCCGCGCCGCTGCATGATCTGTACTGGAAGAACGGCGAGCCAGTGCATGGCCACCACCACGAGTTCGGCTTCATTCCGAGCTACACGCTGCAAAGCGGACGCTTCAAGGATACGAAGATCACGTTCATCGCGATGTGGCACAACAGCCAGTACCACTACTCGGATGGCAACAACATGGAATACCGGCTGGTGGTGAATGTGCCGGTGAAGGTGTTCTAAGCGCTTCCAGCGCGATTCGGGGCGGCGCGGTTTACGCGCTGCCTCGGTGATCGCGCTTACGCTCAGCCCGTGATCCGTTCAGTCGTCATCGCGCGCGACAAGCCGTGCATCGGCCGGCGCAACGCGACATCGAACGGATTGGTTTGCGGGCCGATCGCATCGGCCTGCCGACGCAGCAATTCGACCACCATCGGCAGACGGTCGTCGCCCAGACGCGCGGCCAGCGTGCCGACGCTCAATGCCGCCACCGCCACGCCGGTGCGATCCAGAATTGGCACCGCCACGCCCGCCATGCCGTCGAGCACGCCGCTATTGCGCCCCGCGTAGCCCAACTGGCGCACACGCTCGATCTCAGTGCGCAAATACACTTCGTCGAGCACGCCGTACCCACGAATGCGCGGCACGTTGAAGCGGATGATCTCCTCGCGCTCAGCCTCGGGCAAAAACGCGAGAATCGCCAGACTGCCCTGCCCGACTCCCAACGCCACGCGCCCGCCGATATCGCCGGTGAACGAGCGGATCGGAAACGGCCCTTCGCAGATGTCGAGGCACACTGCGTCGAAACTGCTTTTGACGAGCAGAAAGATCGTGTCGCCCAGACTCGCGCACAAGCGCAGCAACGCGGGACGGCACAGCGTGCGCATGCCGCTCGGATTGCCGGCCTGCGCCGCGAGCGCGAAGAAATCGACACTCAGCCGGTACAGCTTGGAGTTCTCGTCCTGTTCGACGATGCCTTCCGCGATCAACGCATGCAAGATGCGATGCACGGTGCCCTGCGTCAGCCCGACTGCTTTCGCGAGACGCGTGACGCGGCCGCCATCGGGTTGCGCTTCGGACAACGCGCGGATTACCGCGAACGCACGTTCCAGCATGCCGGGGCCGGGCGCGCCGCCGGTCTCGTCGGCGGCGGCTGGGTCGGTATCTCGTTTGGCGGCAGCATTCATCTTTATGGCTCGTAAATATTTCACTGATCGGAACACTATAAAGTGTTTTATCCGCAAGTGGAATCCGGCCCGCCATCCTCTGTGTTGCCGTTGCATTAATGATTCATAGGGATTTTCCGGACGTCACGCAGCGGAACGTTTGCTATCGGATCAACCGAATACATTCCATCAAACGGAATTTTTTCAAATCTTATACCAGCAAACGGAATTTGAAATTGACTGACGGTAATTTGGCTAGCTAGAGTCGGCGTCATCGAGACAGTAGTCGATTGAACCGGTGTCGCAACATCCAAAGGCCAGACCATGTCGTTCCTTACACTCACGGACGTAACGAAATCGTTCGGCGATCTGCAGGCAGTCGCCGACGTGAACCTGTCGGTGGAAAAAGGCGAGTTCGTTTCGTTGCTCGGACCGTCCGGCTGCGGCAAGACCACCACCTTGCAGATGATCGCGGGCTTCGTCGAGACGACGCGCGGACGCATCACGCTCGACGGCCACGACATCACGCACATGAAACCGAACAAGCGCGGTCTCGGCATCGTATTCCAGAGCTACGCGCTGTTTCCGCACATGAGCGTCGCTGACAACGTCGGCTTCGGGCTGGAGATGCGCAACATCGACAAGGCCGAGCGCAAGGAGCGCATCCGCGAAGCGCTGGCGCTGGTGCGCCTCGACGCGCTCGCGCATCGCTTTCCGCGCGAACTCTCCGGCGGTCAACGGCAGCGTGTGGCGATTGCCCGTGCCATCGTGATCGCGCCGCCGGTGCTGCTGCTCGACGAACCGATGTCGAACCTCGACGCCAAGCTGCGCGAAGACATGCAGTTCGAACTGCGCGGCATTCAACGCAAGATCGGCACGACCACCATCATGGTGACGCACGATCAATCCGAAGCATTGTCGATCAGCGATCGCGTGGTGGTGATGGAAGCCGGCCGCATCACGCAGATCGACACGCCGTACGAAGCGTACGAGCGCCCGGAGAATCGCTTCGTCTCGCAGTTCATCGGCAAGGCCAACATGCTGCCCGGCATCGTGGTGGCGCGCGACGGCGACGCGATCCGCATCGACCTCGGCCACGATCTCGCCGAGACGGGGCACACGGCGCAGTTGCCGGCGCGCGAGCGCGTGGTCGGCGTCGGCGACGCGGTGACCTTGTGCATCCGCCCGGAAAAGCTGCGCCTGTGCGCACCGAACGCGGGACGTGTGCCGGCCACCGTGACGAGCCGCTTCTTCCTCGGCAGCCAATGGTTGTACCGGCTGGACAGCCGGCTCGGCGAAGTGCTGGTGTGTTGCCAGAACGAAGGCACGGAGCCGCTCGCCGAAGGCGCGGCGGTCGGCGTCGACTGGAACAGCGAGGCAATCCGCTTCATTCAACGGGACGCGCATCATGGCTAGTACGCTGCCCGCCACCGACGACCGCGACATGAAATCCGGCAACAGCCGCCGCGCGCCCTGGCATGCGTTTTTGCCGCTCTGGCTGATGTGCGCGCCGGCCTTTCTGCTGTTCGTGGCGCTCGTGCTGGTGCCGCTATTGATGACGCTAGTGCTGACGTTCTATCGCTTCGATCCGGCCAGCGGGCCGATCGCCGCATTCCAGTTCGGCAATTACGCGGAAGTGCTGAGCTCGTCGTATTACCACACCATCTTTTTGCGGACCTTCGGCATTGCGTTTCTGGTCACGCTGCTGTGTATCGTGATCGGCACGCCGGAAGCGTACGTGCTCTCTCGCATGCGCGATCCGTATCGCTCGATGTTCCTGCTGGTGATTCTCGCGCCGCTGCTGGTCTCAGTGGTGGTACGGGCGTTCGGCTGGAGCATGCTGCTCAACACCAACGGCCTCGTGAACCAGGCGTTCGGTCTGGTCGGACTCGGGCCGTACAAACTCGAGTACACCACCTTCGCGATCGTCATTGCACTCGTTCACGTGATGCTGCCGTTCATGGTGATTCCGGTATGGACCGCCTTGCAGAAGCTCGACCCGCAAACGGAAAACGCCGCGCTTTCGCTGATGGCGTCGCCGGCCACCACACTGCGCCGCATCGTCCTCCCGCAACTGACGCCGGGCATTCTGTCGGGCAGCCTGATGGTGTTCGGTCTGTCGGCGAGCGCCTTCGCGATTCCGGGCCTGCTCGGCGGACGACGCCTGAAGGTCGCCGCCACCGCCGTCTACGACGAATTCCTCGGCTCGCTGAACTGGCCGCTCGGTGCAACCATCGCGCTCCTTTTGCTGGTCGCGAATCTGATCGTGATGCTCACGTACTACCGGGTTCTGGAACGCAAGTACACCAGAAGCCTCGGCTAATTCATCGGCATACATTGGCTCACTCAGTGAAAACATCATGAGAAAAAACGGCCCCATCGCGCTGATTTTCCACACGCTCGTGATCGCGTTCGTGCTCGCCCCGCTCGTGATCGTCGTGCTGGTCGCCTTCACGCCCGACGAAACGCTCACGTTGCCCACGCACGGCGTCTCGCTGCGCTGGTTTCGCGCGATCCTCAATTACCCGGATTTCATCGGCGCGTTTTTCAACAGTCTGAAGCTGGCATTCGCTTCGGCGACACTGTCGCTGATCGTGGCGCTGCCCGCCGCGCTCGCCATCGGCCGCGCGCGCTTTCCGGGACGCAGCTTCCTTAACGGGCTGTTGCTGTCGCCACTCGTGATTCCCGGCCTCGTACTCGGCATCGCGCTGCTGCGCTTCTTCGCGCTGATCGGCGCGACCGGCTCGTTCGCATGGCTCGTGCTCGCGCACATGATCATCATCACGCCGTTCGTCATGCGGCTCGTGCTGGCTTCGGTGAGCGGCCTCGATCGCAGCGTCGAGCATGCCGCGCACTCGCTCGGCGCCGACCCGTGGACCACGTTTCGCCGCATCACCTTCCCGATGATTCTGCCGGGCATCACCGGCGGCTGGCTGCTGGCCTTCATCAACAGCTTCGACGAATTGACCATGTCGATCTTCGTCACCTCGCCGCAAACCGTCACGCTGCCGGTGCGCATGTACATGTACGCGACCGAATCGATCGATCCGATGATGGCCTCCGTCTCGGCGCTGGTGATCTTCATCACCGGCGGCGCGATGCTGCTGCTCGACCGCGTGTACGGCCTGAACCGCATTCTGATCGGCCAGCACTGATGTCCTCTTCCGACCACGCTCTCATGCCGTCCACCTTGCCGTCTACTCACGCTCCCGCGTCACGCCGCGAGCCGCAGTTCATCCGCGTGGCGGAAACGCGGCGCGAACCGCTGCACTTCTTTCTCGACGGCCAGGAAGTCGCCGCGCTGCAAGGCGATACGCTGCTGACGGCCGTGCTGATGCAACAACGCCGCGTGCGCGAAAGCGAATTCAGCGGCGCGCCGCGCGCGGGTTTCTGCCTGATCGGCGCATGCCAGGACTGCTGGATGCGCACCGAAGACGGCAAGCGCGTGCGCGCGTGCTCGACGCTCGTGACCGAAGGCATGCGTGTGCTCACGCGACTCGCCGCTGTGGAAGCCGGCGCCGCGGATGAAACCGGAGACGCCCGATGAGCGACGAACGCCGCATCGTGATCGTCGGCGCGGGGCCGGCCGGCGTACGCGCTGCCGAGACGCTGGTCGCGGCCGGCGTGAAGCCGATCGTGATCGATGAAAACGCACGCTGGGGCGGCCAGATTTATCGGCAACCGCCCGCCAACGGCGGCTTCGAGCGCTCGAAAAAAACGCTCTACGGTTTCGAAGCGCACAAGGCCGAAGCCCTGCATTCGACCATGGCCGCACTTCTGCCTCATCTCGACTATCGCCCCGACACGCTCGCGTGGGCCTGCGAAGCGGGCCGCCTCGGTACCTTGCATGCGGGACGCGAGTTGCGCGTGCCGTTCTCGCATCTGATCATCGCCAGCGGCGCGACCGACCGTGTACTGCCGGTGCCGGGCTGGACCTTGCCGGGCGTCTACACGCTCGGCGCGGCCCAGGTCGCGCTGAAGGCGCAAGGCTGCGCGATCGGCCGGCGCGTCGTGCTGGCCGGCACCGGACCGCTGTTGTATCTGGTGGCGTACCAGTACGTGAAAGCCGGCGCGCAAGTCGTGGCCGTGCTCGACACGAGTCCGCTCTCGCAGCAGATCGCCGCAGCGCCGAAACTCGCGCGTCTGCCGTCTACTTTCGCGAAAGGCCTGTATTACGTCGGCTGGCTGAAAACGCATGGCGTGCGGATCGAGCGCAATGTGACGCTGGTCGGCATTCGCGGCGTCGATGGTGTGCAAGCGCTCGAATGGCGCGCGTCGCGTGAAGATTCGCCGACCGAAACCATTGCATGCGACGCGGTCGGCGTGAGCTTCGGCCTGAAACCGGAAACGCAGCTGGCCGATCTCGCGGGCTGCCGCTTTCGTTTCGACGCGACCAACCGTTGCTGGCTCCCCGAAGTGGACCGGGCGGGACGCAGTTCCGTGCACGGCCTTTATCTCGCCGGCGACGGCGCAGGCATCGCCGGCGCGGACGCCGCCGAACTGGCCGGCCGCCGCGCCGCATTGGCCTTGCTCGACGATCTCGGCATCGCGCATCCACGCGGTCCGGGCATGCCGGACGCCGCATCGATCGAGCGCAGCCTGAAACGTATCGCGGTATTTCGCGAGGGCATCGAAACGGCCTTCGCGTCGCCGGCCAAATGCGCGTCTCAATGGCCCGACGACATGACCGTGTGCCGCTGCGAAGAGATCGACGCGGGCACGTTGCGGCGCTGCATCCGCGACGGCGAAGCGAATGAGATCAACCGGCTGAAGGCGCTCACGCGCGTCGGCATGGGCCGCTGTCAGGGACGCATGTGCGGCGAAGCCGCGCTGACCCTGCTCGCCGAGGAAACCGGCCAATCGCTCGACGCGGTGGGCCGCCTGCGCAGCCAGCCGCCCGTCAAACCGATTCCGCTCTCGCCGGAGATGGTTGCCGACGACATCGCCGACATCCCCGTGGAGGCGCGCGATGAGTGACACATTGCACTACGACGTCGCGATCGCGGGCGGCGGGCTGGTCGGTTCATCGGCTGCGCTGGCGTTGGCGAAGCGAGGCTTGCGCGTCGGCCTGTTCGAGCGGCGCTATTGCGGCGCGCAAGCAAGCGGCGTGAACTACGGCGGCGTGCGCTGCCAGGGACGCCCTGTCGAACAGATGCCGCTCGCGATCCGCGCGCGGCGTATCTGGGACCGCTTGCCGGAGCTGATCGGCATCGACGGCGAATTCACGGTGTCCGGACACTTGCGCCTGGCGCGCAGCGAAAGCGATCTGGTCGCGCTGCAAACGTGGGCCGACATGGCGCGCGACTATGGACTGCATGCTCAACTGATCAGCGGCACGGCGTTCCGCCAACGCTATCCGTGGCTCGGGCCAGCGGCCGTCGGCGGCTCGCTGTGCGCGACGGACGGTCATGCGAATCCGCGGCTGGTGTCGCCCGCATTCGCACGAGCCGCGCGGGCCGCCGGCGCGGACGTGCGCGAGCAAACCGAACTCACCGACATTCATCACGACGGCACGCGCTTTCAACTGCGCGCCGGCGACCTGCGCATCAGCGCCGATTGGCTCATCAATTCCGCAGGCGCGTGGGCGAATACGGTGGCGGGCTACTTCGGCGAGACCGTGCCGATGAAACCGATCTACCCGAACATGTGGGTCACCGAACCGCTGCCGCTCTTCATCACGCACAACCTGGGCGTGTATGGCGGCGGCATCTACGCGCGGCAAGTGGCACGCGGCAATTGCGTGATCGGCGGCGGACGCGGACATGGCGACGGCGAATACGGCCAGCCGTCGACGGACACCACGCGCGCCGTGATGCGCGATGCGTGCGCGCTGCTGCCCGCGTTGCGCGAGGCGCTGCTGATCCGCACATGGAGCGGCGTGGAAGGCGAAACGCCCGACAGCAATCCGATCATCGGTGCGAGCCGTACCGTGCCGCGTCTGTTGCATGCATTCGGTTTTTCAGGCGGCGGCTTCCTGCTCGCGCCGGGTGTCGGTGACGTGCTCGCCGATCTCGTCGTCGACGGCGCCACCGCCACGCCACTCGACGCTTTTTCGATTGGCCGCTTTGCTGCTGTCGCGACCTCGCCGGTCGCTTAAGTCCTCGTTTAGTGAATCTCAGGAGCCCCTCAATGAAACTGTTCAAGACGCTCGCGGCGCTGGCCGCAATGTGTGCATTCGGCGCGGCCGCGCCGGCGTGGTCGCAAAGCAAGACGATCTACATCGGCATGAACGGCGGCCCGATGGAAAAGGCCTATACGAGCCAGGTGCTGCCCGACTTCGAGAAAGCCAACAATGTGAAGGTGGTGGTGGTGCCGGGCACGTCGTCGGACATTCTCGCCAAGCTGCTCGCCAACAAGGCCAGCCCGCAGATTCACGTGGTGTTTCTCGACGACGGCGTGATGGCGCGCGCGGTCAGCATGGGCGTGTGCAAGAAGCTCGACGACGCGCCCGTGCTCAAGGAACTCTATCCGTTCGCGCGCATGAAGGACGACATGGGCGCGGGCGTGCAGCTCGGCATGACCGGCATTGCCTACAACAAGAAGCTGTTCGCTGAAAAAGGCTGGGCCCCGCCCACATCGTGGATGGACTTCGCCGATCCGAAATACAAGGGCAAGGTGGTGTTCCAGTCGGCGTCGAGCAGCACCTTCGGGCTGCACGGCTTTCTCGCCATCAACCGCTTGATGGGCGGCAGCGAACAGAACGTGGAGCCGGGCTTCACGAAATGGGCAAGCACGGTGGGACCGAACGTGGTCGAGTACGTGCCGAATTCGGCGAAGATTTCCGAAATGGTCCAGACCGGCGAAGCGGGCCTGTTCCCGTTGACGCCGACCGCCGTGGGCGATCTGGCGGACAAGGGCATTCCGGTCGGCTATGTGAATCCGAAGGAAGGTCCGGTGCTGCTGCTGGTCGACCTGTGCGTGGTCAACAACAACCCCGATCCGCAACTGGCGCAGAAGCTCGCGCAATTCCTGTTGTCCGCGCCGGCGCAAACCAGGGCCGCCGAGGCCGGCCGCCAGATTCCCACCAACCATCTTGCGAAGATGACGCCGCCCATGCAGCAGAGCCTCGGCAACGTCGACGATCTGGTGCGCAAGGTGACGGTGGTGGATTGGGATACGATCAACGCGCACCGCGCGCAGTGGGATACGCGCTGGAATCGGCAGATCGAGCGTTAAGCGCTGATTGGTTGCGCTTCAACGAAAACGCGCGCCTTGCAAAGCTGCAAGGCGCGCGTTTTTTTGTGCGTGAGCGTCGCGTTGCGTGGTTGCGCTAGAAGATCACCGACATCGCCACCGCAAGCCAGATTCCCACCACGCCGACAAGAAACAGATGCCGCGCAATGCGAATCCGGCTATCGCTGGATTCGGGTTCGACCGGACTCGTCGCGACCCACGGCACGAGTCCGAGGCAGCCGAAACCGATCAGCGCGGACACGAAGACGAAGACGTCGGCAACTCGCCATGTGGTCGGTTCATACAAACCCCAGTAGCCGAGAAAGACGATGCCGATCGAGAAGATCGTGGCCGAAGCGGCACTGAGTGCGGGCACTGATCCGATTGGACTCGGCATGCTTCACCTCTGATCGTTAGGCTGTTTTGGCCATGCCAGCGGAGTCCCGATTCGTGCCCGTGGTATCGCTCAGGACGTGCGGGCCTGCCTCGCTTCATACGTCTTCAGATGACTATAGGCGATACGCAGCAACGACAAGCCGTGCTCGCCCTTTTGCGCGTCGCCGCCGCGCGAAATCAGATCGCCGAGAATGTGATCCGCCTCGGTATGCGAGTGGTTTTCCACGTCCCGCAACATGGAAGCGGTGAGCGGCGATGGCGTGAAGAGCGTTTGCGTGGCGCGTGCATCGAAGTCCGGGCCCATCGTGAAACCGTTGTGCTCCGCCACCGCGCGGCATTCGCCCAACAGATTCTCGATCACGCGCTTGCCGTCCGGCGCAGCCAGAATATCGCCCACCGAACCGCGCATCAAGCACGTGCCGGCCGCCAATGTGGCCAGGAACACCCACTTCTCCCACATGCGCAGCAAAATGTTGTCGCTGACCAGCGCGTCGAAATTCGCGCCGGCCATCGCGTCGGCGATCGCCTGGACACGCTCCGACGTGCCGCCGGCCGGTTCGCCGAAAGTGATCGCGTGGGTGTCGTTCAGATGCACGATGTGCTGCTCGGCATTGAGCGTCGCGGCAATCACGCATTGACCGCCCAGCACGCGCGCGGCGCCGAACTTTTCGTTGAGCACGTCGATATGGCGCATGCCGTTGAGCATCGGCAGAATCAGCGTCGACTCGCCGACCAGCGGCGCGAAGGAATCGATGGCGTCGTCGAGACTGAAGGCTTTGCAGCTCAGCAGTACCAGATCGAACGGCTCGGCGCTGACGCCGGCGAGAATCGTTTGCGGATCGGGCAGCTTGAGATCGCCGCGCACGCTGCTGATGACGAGTCCGTCACGCTTGAGCTTTTCCGCCCGGCCGGGACGCACGAGGAAGGTCACGTCCTGGCCCGCCGCTGCGAGACGCCCGCCGAAGTAGCCGCCCACGGCGCCCGCCCCTACTACTAGAATTCGCATCTTTTGGCCTCTTGATAGATTTCGGTCACGCACCGGCGTCCATGAGCCACGGCTTCAGGAGGCGCTTATGCAGTGCGTGTGCAGAAATGTAGCAAAGATTGAAGATCGGCACCGGCCAGGATTGCCGTGGTCCGGCGTGTTGCATTGCACAGCGGCTTACGTCAGATCAATCCGCGCCTGCCGCATGCGCGTCTGTCATACGAGCGCGTCATTCTCAAAGCGTGCCGCAAATGGTGCGCTCGTAAAGCGCCAGCATGCCTGGCACATCCACCTCGACACATACTTTGCAGTTGGGGCGGCTATCCCAGGCAGGCGCGGGCACGGGCATGGCCGACGGCTTCTGGATGGTTTGGCCCACCGCGATGCCCTCCGTCAACACGCGCACGGGACCACTGCGTGTCGTATAGAGTTGCGGCGCCAGCACATAGGCCACCGCCGACGAATCGTGCACGTAGATGCCCTCAAGCTGCGCGCTTTGCTCGTGAAACGCCTCGTAATGCCGCGACACTTCCCACACGAACTGACCGGCCGCGCCGCCGCGCTCGCGCAGCGAAGCCAGATACTCGTGGCTCATGATGGTGCGCTGCGTGACGTCCAGCCCGACGATCGCAACCGGCCACGCCGCGCCGAACACGATATCGGCGGCATCCGGGTCGCCCAGGATATTGGCTTCCGCCGCGGGCGTGACGTTGCCGAGCACGCCGTCCGTGCCGAACGCGCCGCCCATGATCACCACCTGCTTGACGAGGGAGGCGATCTGCGGATCGTCGGCAAGCGCGAGCGCAAGGTTCGTGAGCGGGCCCACGGCAAGCAGCGTCACTTCGCCAGGATGCGCGCGCACCGTCTCGATGATGAAGCGATGCGCGGGGCGCGCATCGAGCGCGGCCGCGTCCGTTGTATCCAACGCGATATTGCCGACCCCGTTGTCGCCGTGAATCCACGCGAGCGGTTCAGGCGCGCTGCGCTCGAGCGGAGCCGCCGCACCCTGCGCGACCGGCACGCCGGCGGCGAACCGTCCGGCGAGAACGCGCGCGTTGCGCGTGGTCGTTTCGATCGTCGCGTTGCCGAATACGCTCGTCAGACCGAGCAGTTCGATATCCGGATGCAGCGCCTGAAACACGAGCGCCATTGCATCGTCCACACCTGGGTCGGTGTCGTAGATGACCTTGTGCTTGCTCATAGATAGAACGCATCCGGCAATTGTTCGCGCGCGGTGGTGTCGCGCGTGGCGCCATGCAGATTGCCGAGGCGAATCGGCAATTCAGGGCCGCCCAGTTCGATGATCACCTGGCGGCACGCGCCGCATGGCGCGATCGGGCCGTCCGTATCGCCGATCACCGCAAGCGCGGCGAACTGGTCACGCCGATAACCCGCCGCAATGGCGCTGAAAAACGCGGTACGTTCCGCACAATTGCACAAACCGTAAGAGGCGTTCTCGACGTTGCAGCCGTCGAACACCCGGCCGTCTTTGGTCAGCAGCGCCGCGCCGACCTTGAATTTCGAATAAGGCGCATAGGCCTTTTCTCGCGCGACGCCCGCGCGTTCCAACAGTTGTTCCATATTCATCCAGCAATCCTCGATTCAATTCAGCGTAATGAACATGCCCGCAATCGTGGCGCTCATCAGGTTCGAGAGCGTCGCGGCAAGCACGACACGCAGGCCGTAACGCGCGACTTCGGCACGGCGTCCCGGCGCGACGGCGCTAAAGCCGCCCGTTAGCACCGCGATCGACGAAAAGTTCGCGAAGCCGCACAACGCAAACGACAGGATAGCAATGGTACGCGGATCGAGCGCCTGCAGGCCGGCCGCGGTCACGCTCGCGGCGTCTTTCAGATAGGGCGACAGCGACGCATACGCGACGAACTCGTTGAGAATGACCTTCTGGCCGAGGAAATTGCCGGCGATCGTGGCCTCGTTCCACGGCACGCCGATCAGATAGGCGAGCGGCGCGAAGATGACGCCAAGCACCGATTGCATCGACAGTTGCGGATGGCCGAACCAGCCGCCCACGCCGCCCACGATCCCGTTGAGTAAGGCAATCAACCCGACGAACGCGATCAGCATCGCGCCGACCATCACCGCGATTTTCAGGCCCACGGTCGCGCCGGAACTCGCGGCCTCGATGATATTGGCGGGACGCTTCTCGTCGAAGTTGAGGTTGTCCATATGTACCCGGCTCGGTTCGGTGGACGGATGAATGATCTTCGCGAACAGCAAGCCGCCCGGTACCGCCATGAACGACGCCGCCAGCAGATACTCGATGCGCACGCCGAGCCCCGCATAGCCCGCCAGCACCGACCCGGCGACGGCCGCCATGCCGCTCGACATCACCGCGAACAATTCAGCGCCGGTCATGTCGCGCGTAAACGGTTTGACCACGGCGGGCATTTCGCTTTGACCCAGAAAGATCGTGGTGACCGCGGAGAACGATTCGAGCTTCGACACGCCGAGCAGCTTCTGAAATACCGTGCCGAGCACGATCACGATCCAGCGCATCACGCCGAGGTAGTACAGCACGGAGATCAACGCCGTGACGAAGATGATGGCCGGCAACACGCGCACGGCGAACACGAAACCGCCGTCGCCGAAGACCTGGAACATCTTCGCTTGCACGAGGCCGCCGAACAGGAACTCGATGCCCGCGTTGCCGTAGCCGAGCACGTTATTGACGGCGGACGCCGCGCCCGAAAGTATCGACTTGCCGACCGGCACGAACAGAATGAATGCGCCGATACCGATCTGCGCCAGCAGCGCGCTGATTACAGTCCGTAAGCGGATAGCGCGCCGGTTGGTGGAAAAGATCAACGCGATGAATAGCAGTACGGCAATACCGAGGATATTTCGAGCGATCAGTGCCATGTCTCGTGATGTTCTTGTGAAAATGGCATTGATGCTAAACGAAACTGATGCCGGAACAAAAACTTTAAATATGGGACGGCACTCTAGTGCCGAAGAATGCATCACGGTTGATGCGAGACGCATCTGCGAAACTTCGACAAGGGTGCGTCGACATGTATTTCGCATGCCGACGCACCCTGCAGCTATCGACTCAAAGTCACAGCATTTCCAATGCCAGCGCGATGCCTTGGCCACCGCCAATACAAAGCGTCACGATGCCGCGTTTGAGGCCGTCGCGCCGCATCGAATGAAGCAGGCGTGTCGTCAGCACGGCACCGGTCGCGCCGATCGGATGGCCATGCGCGATCGCGCCGCCTTGCACGTTGATCAGTTCGTCCGCAATGCCGAGTTTGCGCGCGACCGCGATCGGCACGGCGGCAAACGCCTCATTGATTTCGAAGCGCTCGACATCGCGCAATTGCCAACCGGCTCGCGCCAACGCCATCTCCACGGCCGGCACGGGACCGAGGCCGAACATGCCGGGCTCGACCGCGGCAACGCCATAAGACACGAGACGCGCGAACGGCGCGATACCGTGTGCTTCCGCGAAACCGCGCTCGGCCACGAGCATTGCGGCCGCGCCACTGTTCAATCCGGGCGCGTTGCCCGCGGTGATCGTGCCGTCGGGACGAAATGCCGGACGTAGTTTGGCCAGCGTTTCCACGGTGGTGTCGGGACGCGGCTGTTCATCGCGCGTGAAATGCTGCGGGCCTTTGCGCCCTGCTATTTCCACGCCAACCAGTTCGGCGTCGAAATCGCCGCGCGCCTGGGCTTCGCTAAATCGCTGCTGCGAACGCGCGGCCCAACGGTCCTGAGTTTCGCGCGTGATGTCGAATTGCGCGACGAGATCTTCGGTGTGCCAGCCGGAATGCTCGCCGGAAAACGCGTCGTTCAGGCCATCGCGCAACAGGCTGTCGTGGATCTGCGCGTTACCCATGCGGTAGCCCCAACGGCCGCCGTCGAGCAGATACGGCGCGCGGTCCATGTTTTCCATGCCGCCCGCCACGGCCGCATCGCCGAGACCTAGCAGGATTTCCTGGGCCGCCGATGCGATTGCCTGCGCGCCCGAGCCGCACACGCGATTGACCGTCAATGCCGGCACGGCCACCGGCACACCGCCGCCGATCGATGCCTGGCGCGCGGGATTCATCTTGTTGCCGGCCTGGATCACATTGCCCATCACGACCGACGCCAACTCAGCCGCGTCGAGCCCGCTGCGGCGCAACGTCTCACGCACGGCGACCGCGCCGATTTCGGTTGCCGGCACGTCCTTCAACGATCCGCCGAATGCGCCGATCGGCGTTCTCACCGGATTGCAGATCACTACTTCTCGCTGGTTCGCCATCATTTCTCTCCAGTTGGTTCAACACCTCATTGGCCACGCGCGTGCATCGGTCGATCAGTTGTTCGCCGATACCGCCGTGACCGCGTCAGGCACATCCCAGCCGCCGCCGAGCGACCGGTACAACGCGACAGCCGAAAGCGCATGCTCGCGCTTGGCCTGGTTCAACGACTCCGCGTCACGCAGATACGCCTCCTGCGCGGTCAGCACATCGAGAAAATCCGCCGCGCCGCCCTTGTACAGTTCGCTCGACAGACGCAGCGCCTGGTTCGACGCATCGAGCGCGCCGCCAAGACGTTGCACCTGCACGGCGCCGCTCACCAGATCGCTGCGGTTGTCCTCGATTTCCTTCAGCGCTTGCAGCATGGTTTGCTGCAAGCCGAGTTGCGATTCGCGCATGCGGCTTTCGCTCGCGTCGATATTCGCGGTGATGCGGCCCGCGTTGAAGATCGGGCTCGTCGCGTTCAAGGCGGCGCTGAAGAGGTTGTCGGTCAGCGTCGGCAAGCCGAGATAGGACGAGGCCAGCAAGCCGTCGGCGAGATTGAGGCGGAACTGCGGATAGCGCTGCGCTTTCGACACGCCCACTTCCGCCGCGCGTTGTTCGACCGTCGCGTAGGCGGTGCGCACGTCGGGACGCTGCAGAAGCGCTTCCGAGGGCAGCATCTGCGGCACGCTTTGCGCGGGCACCGGAATGTCGCGTGCATTGGCGAGCAGCAAGCTGTCGACGCTCTCCGGCGTGCGGCCCGAGTACACCGCGATCAGACTCAATTGATGCTGCACCGCCGATTGCACGCGCGGGATCTGCGCCTGCAAATCCTCGAGCTGGTTCTGTGCGCGCGCGACGTCGAGTTGCGTCGACAGTCCGTAGTGCAGACGCTGCTGCGTGAGCTTCAGCGCGCGTGCGCGGATCTGCTCGTTGTCGCTCAGAATCTGCAACTGCGATTGCGCCCACCGCAGATCGATATACGCTGCCGCGGTATTCGCCGCGAGCGCGAGGCGCACCTCGTTCAATGCCGACTGGCGTCCCGACACTTGCGCCTGCGCCGCTAATACCGCGAGACGCTCGCCACCAAACACATCCGGCGTCCAGCTCGCCGTCAGGCCAACGCCGGCCTGACGCACATAGCCGAGCGGCGGCGGCGTGTTCTGACGCGAGTTGGACGCGGTCGCGCTCGCATTCAACTCCGGCAGCAGGGCCGCGCGATTCTGCTTCGCCAGATCCTGCGCCTGCCTGACGCGCTCCACCGCCGCCTGCACATCGAGATTGCCGGTCAACACGGATTCGACCAGTTGATGCATGACCGGGTCGCCGAACTGCGCCCACCACGCGTTGGCGCTCACGCTGTCTTGCGGCGCGTCGACATTCCATGCGGCAGGCGCGACGGTCTTCACAGTTTGCGGCAAATCCGCGTGCGTTGCCGGTTGCACCGCGCACGCCGCGAGCGTCAGCAAGGCGGCGCTCGCGAGTACTTTGACAAGGATCGGTTTCATGTTGAATTCCTCAATGAGCATCGGGCGGCGGTGCGGTGTTGCCGAACGGGCGCGAGAACAGCACGCTCAGCAGGCCGACCACGAAACAGAGCGACAGGGCGTAAAACGTGTCGGAGAACGTGAGCACGAGCGCTTCGCGCATCAGCAGCGCGTGCAGTTGGCCGAGCCCGGCGTTGGCCGCGTTCAGCGCGTTGCCGCCCACCGCCGCAAAATGCGCGCTTTGCTGCTGCAAGATCGATTCGACCACCGGACGGCCCACGTTCAGATGTTCATCGAGCCGCTCGTAGTGCAGGTTCAGGCGGTCGTTGAGCATCGTGCTGCTCACCGCAATGCCGATCGCGCCGCCCAGGTTACGCATCAGGTTGAACAGGCCGCTTGCGGAGCGAAGCCTCGACATCGGCAATGAACCGAGCGCCATCGTGACGATGGGCGGAATGCAGAACTGCTGACCGATGCCGCGCAACGCCTGTGGGATCAGCAACTCCTGCCAGCCCCACTGATTGGTCAGCGGCACATACAGATAACAGCCGACGCCGAACAGCACCAGGCCGAACACCAGCAGGATCCGCATGTCGATGAAGCGCGCGACCACCGAATACGCCACCATCGCGACCAACTGAAAACAGCCGACCGACAGCAGCGCCACGCCGATCTGCAACGAATCGAAGCCACGCACACGGGACAGGAACACCGGCGTCAGGAACACCGCGCAGAAAATCCCGATCCCGGTGATGAACGACAGCAGACTGCCAATGCCGAAGTTGCGGATCGCCAACGCGCGCAAATCGACGATCGGCTCTTTCGCGGTGAACGCATGCACGATGAACAGGAATCCGCAGATCGCCGTTATCCACGCGCACGTCAGGATCACGTCGTCGCCGAACCAGTTCTTGCGCGGCCCTTCCTCCAGCACGTATTCGAGGCAACCGAGAAAACCGGACATCAGAAGGATGCCCAGGTAATCGCCTTTCTTCAGCAGCGACAGTTCGACGTTGTCGAAATGCACGTATTTCGGCACCATCAGCGCGACGGCCAGACCCGGCACCAGGTTCAGATAGAACAGCCAGTGCCACGACCATTGCGACGTGATCCAGCCGCCGATCACCGGACCAATGGTCGGCGCGAGCGTGGCGAGCGCGCTGATGGTGGTGGATGCAATCAGCCGCTGCTTGCCGGGAAACAGCACGAAGGCCGTGGTGAACACCGTCGGGATCATCGCGGCGCCGAGCGCGCCCTGCAAACCGCGGAACAGGATCATCGAGTTGATGTCCCACGCGAGACCGCACAACATGCTGGTGATCGTGAAGCCGAGCGCGGAAAACGCGAACACCCAGCGCGTGGAGAACACGCGGGTGAGCCAGCCGGACATCGGAATCACCAGAATCTCAGCGATCAGATACGAGGTTTGCACCCACGAGAGTTCGTCCTGGCTCGCGGACAAACCGCCGCCGATATCCTTGAGCGACGACGCCACGATCTGGATATCGAGCGTCGCCATGAAAAACCCCACGCACATCAGCGTGAACGCCAGGACTTTGGTTCGCGTCGGCAGGTCGGCGGGGTTGGCGAGAACTTGGGTCATGATCGGCTCATCCGCGCGCCGGCGCGTTGCCGGAACTCACATGCACTTTCACCGTGGCCGACAGACCGGGGCGCAGCACGCCTTGCATTTCCTTCGGCACATTCAGCCGCACACGCACCGGCACGCGCTGCACGATCTTCGTGAAGTTGCCCGTGGCGTTCTCGGCAGGCAGCACGCTGAACGTTGCGCCGGTGGCCGGGGCCAGACTTTCCACCACACCGTGAATCGCAGTGCTCGATGCGTCGAGATCGACATCGACGCTGTCGCCGACGCGCATCTTCTTCAACTGGTCTTCCTTGAAGTTGGCGTCGATCCACAATCCACTCGACGGCACCACGGTCAGCAGCGACACGCCGGTGTTCGCCAGCAGGCCGACACGCGCCGTGCGATTGCCGATATAGCCGTCGATCGGCGAGCGAATCGTCGTGTACTCCACATTCAGCGCCGCGACACGCTGGGCGGCTTGCGCCGTCGCGATACGCGCCTCGGCGTCGCCGATTTGCGCGTCGAGCACCGCAATCTGACGTTGCGCCGCGATCAGCGCGGCGCCGCTGCGATCGACCGCCGCACGCGCTTTGGTCAGATCGGCATCCGCGCGTTCGACGACCTGGTTCGATACCGCGTCGTCCTTCACCAGTTCGCGGTAGCGCGTCTGGTCCGCGGCGCTGCGCGTCAATTCGGCGCCGGACGCGCGCACCTCGGCGGCCTGCTCATTGATGGTGGCGAGTTGCAAGGATTTCTTCGCCTGCAGTTCGATCACCGCGGCTTGTGCGCTCTGCACTTCCGCCGTGGCCTGGGCGAGCCGCGCGTCGTAATCGCGCGCATCGAGCCGGATCAACACCTCGTTCGCGTGGACGAACTGGTTGTCGTGCACGAGCACATCCGTAACGAAGCCGTTCACCTTCGGCGCCATCACGGTGACATCGCCACCCACGTAGGCATCGTCAGTCGTTTCGACGAAGCGGCCGACGAAGAACCAGTACGACGCAGCAAGCGCCAGCACGGCAATGACCGTGATGACCGCGAGCAGCATCCACGGAATGCGCCGTGCCGGTTTGGCGGTCTGCGCCGCGCTCGGCGGGGCGATAGTCGATGGAGTAGTGGACATGGTGTCGATATGTGCGTATGCACTCGTTACGTTAAAAAAAACGGCGCGTGGATTGCGCCGGCTGTACGTCGCCGTATCCGCGACTTCAGATTGAATCCCGTGTGATGGCGAACAATTCGCCTCGCAATGCAGCCGCGCGCCGTTCGCCGAAACGATGCTCGAATTCGGCTTGCGCGGCATGCCAATGTTCGCCCCCGGCCTTGAGACGTGCCTCGCCTGCAGGCGTGAGCGTGATCGTCAGCGCCCGCGCGTCGGCGCCGAGTGCCTCGCTCGACACGAGGCCGTTGCGGCGCAGCGGCTGAATCGTGCGGACCAGGGTGGTGCGTTCCATGCGCATGGCTTCAGCCATTTGCTTCATCGTCATGGGGCCGGTGCGTTTGAGCCGTCCCAGCAGCGAAAACTGCGTAATGGTCAGCCCGACATTCGCCAGGTGCCGGTCGTATATCTGCGAGACATAACGCGCGGCCTGGCGGATGGCAAAGCAGTCGTCGTCGAAGAGCCCTTCCATTGCTGCACTTCCTCGTTTGTGAGTGCGTATGCACATAAACAGGCGAACCGATGCTCGTCGGAACGAGCGGGTGCGCCTCAACTAGCCGGTGATGCTGAAGAGTTCGGCGCGCAGCGTTTTGGCGCGCGCATGGCCGAACTTCTTTTCAAACTCGTCCTGTGCGGCACGCCACGCGATGGCCGCCTGATCAAACGTGGCTTCGCCCTTGTCCGTCAGGCTGAACAGAAACGTGCGGCCGTCATGCTCCGCCGATTCGGCTACTACCAGACCGTCGCGCTGCAGGGGTTTCATAGCGCGGACCAGCGTGGTGCGCTCCATCACCATGGCGTCCGCCAGATCCACCATGGGCAGATTCGGCATGCGCGCGAGCTTGGCGAGAATCGTGAACTGCGCAGCCGTCAGGCCCACTTCGCCGAGGTGGCGTTCGTAGATTTGCGTGACGTGCCGGGCCGCCTGGCGCAGCGCGAAGCAGTTGCATTCGTCGTAAGAGATGGGACGGTTCATGAGCTGGAGTCTATATGTGCATACGCACAGAGTCAAGTTTGGCTATTTTGAACACAGTGTTGCTGAATTTGGGCAACGGCCTCATCCATGCTGCTTCCCGCTATATGGGGTTACCCACGCGAAAGTGTTATTTTTAGCACATCTGCCATATCAACGGGCCAAATCACGGTTCCTTCAGTGCACCAGCACATTGTTGATCTGGACCACGTCGGCAATGCTCAGGGCGGCTGTGTCGCCCTTGAGTTGCATCAACGCGACGATGGCGTCATAACGAGCCGCCAGCAAATCGCGTTGCGCAGAATAGAGTGCGTCGATCGCTCTGAGCACGTCGCTGGCCGTGCGGCTACCCACGCGGAAGCCGACTCGGGTGGCCGCCAGCACTTCTCGCGATGACGCCACCAGATGCGTGAGCAGGTCGATTCGCGTGCGCCCGTACTGATAGCGGCTGTAATCGTCGCGTGCCGCGGCTTCGGCGTCCCGCGTGGCGCCCGTGAAGCCCTCTTGCGCCTTGTCTTCCAGCGCCGATGACGCCTCCACCTTTGCCTGTGTCTCACCGCCGGAAAAAATCGGTATCGAGACCGCCAGCATGCCCGTTGTCGTGGTTGTGGGTCGCGAGTAACCGGAGGCCGCGCCGGCGGGCGTATAGCTTCCGGTCAGGTAAACCGAGGGCAAGTGCGCCGACTGCGCCTTGCTCACTTCCGTCCGGGCGATCTCCCAGTCCAGCTGTTTCAGTTGCACGTCGAACGCGTGATTCTTCGCCTGCGCGGCCCATGCATCAATGTCCTCAGGTTGCAGGCGCGGCATGGGCAACGACTCTGGCAATCGCGCGAGCGTCTCGAACGGCACGCCGGTGGCTTGCTCGAACGCCCGGCGCTTCGCAAGCAACGTGTTTTCAGCATCCATCCGCTCGATCGCGACCTTCTCGCGCGCGGTTTGGGCGTCGCGCAAATCGATCAGCGTTGCTTCACCCGCCGCTTTGCCCCGATTGATCAACTGCAGGTGCTGATCGACCGCGGCCGCGTATTCGCTCACGCGCCTCAGTTCATCCTCGGCGACAAGCGCTTCGAAATAGATACGCACGGCGCGCAGAATCGCCGCCTGTTGCGCGGCATTCAGTTCGACAGCGCCGCGCGCTTCGACAAAATCCGCCTGCTTGTAATTGCTCCATTTCGTCCAGTCAAACAACGGCTGCGCGATATTGACGGTCCAGCCCGATTGCCAGTAGGTCGTGGTCGGAAAACCATCTGTCGCGAGGCGATTGTAGGTGCGCCCCCAGCCTGCGGAAATCTGCGGCAGTAATCCCGCACGCGCCAGCGGAACAGCCTGCTGCGCGGCCGCGTAGCCCGCACGTGCCTGCGCGAGGCTGGAGTCGCGGCCGAGCGTCTGCTGCGTGACGGTGAGGAGGTCAGCCGCAAATGCGGGACTCGCCATGGCGCAAAACAGGTGCACCGCAACGCGCGCGACACGGAACTTAAGCATGGATCGGCTCCGGCAGAGGATGTAAGTGCTCGGGCATCAGTGCACCGTCTACAAGGCGATACCGAACGTCGAACGCGGCTGCCAGTGACCGGTCGTGGGTGATCACGACAACCGTGCAGTTCAGCCGGCGCAGCAAGGCAGCCACGTGTTGCACCGAAGCCGGATCCAGATTGGACGTGGGCTCGTCGAGCAGCAGCAGACTTCGGCCCTGATAGAGCGCACGCGCCAACAGCAGGCGTTGCCGCTGGCCAGCGGAGATGTTCGCAATCGTGTCGCTAATCACGGTCCGGGTGCGCATCGGCAGACGCATGACGTCCTGCATCAATCCGACGTCTTCGAGCAGCGCGTGTACGCGGTCTTCGTCGATACTGGCTGCGAATAACGTGATGTTTTCGGCAATCGAGCCGTGCAGAATCAGGTCGCCCTGACGCATGTGGGCCGCATGCCGGCGGATTTCGTCGATAGTCAGATTGGGCCATGCGATGCCGTTGAGCATGATCTGACCTTTCTGAAGCGGCTCGGCAGCCGACAGCAGTTTGAATAACGTCGATTTCCCCGCGCCCGACGGACCCGTAATGGCGATCTTGTCGCCATGCCGGATATCGATACTCACGTCTCGCAGAACCGGCTGGTCGGACACGCCGTAGCGAAACGTGACGTTGCGCACCTCGATACGCTCGAACATACGTATCTCCGTCACACGGTTGCGCTCGGCAAACGGCGTATATCGCTCTTCCTCGCACTCGACGATATCCGCCACGCGCGCGGTCGGCACGCTCAGCATGAAATACGCGAACGCGCCATTGACGGCATGGGCAAAGCGCTCGGACATCAACGACTTGTAGATCAGAAACGAATAGAACACGCCCACGGAAACGCTGCCGGCCAGCATCAGCCGCGCGGCGAACCAGGTGATCGCAATCGTGTCCGCGTACTGGACCAGTTTGAGGATCGCGTCGCGCGCGCTGTTCAACCTGTTACTCGCCAGCAGCGCGCCCACATATTCCTTGTACTTGATCATGTAGAGCGCCGTACGGCGCGTCTCGCCCTGCGCGAGCTTAATCAGGCTCGCAGCCCGGATCGTTTCGATCAATGCGTCGTCGCAGCGCGCCGACGTTTCCAGCACAAGCGCGTGGTTGTCCCGCATGCGCGCGAACATGCCCAGCGCGACGGCAAGATAGAGGATGAACATGGCCACGGCGACGGCCGTCAGCATGCGGCTCTGCACCAGCATCAGACCCAGCGCCAGAGATCCCACCGCGATGTCGATGCACATCGACGTGACGGTTCGGGTCGCATAGACGCTGATCTCGTCCTGCGCCTTGACGCGTGCGAAGACATCGCCGACATGACGCTTTTCGAACCACGACATCGGGTTGCGCAGGAGATGGCCGAGCAATCCCTCGGTCATGTTGACCTGCGTAAGCTGATGCAGCAGTTCGACAAGGCGCGACTCCACATACTGGCTCAGCGCCCCGACCGCGAAAATGCCGGCAAATGTCAGCACTAACACGCTCAGCAAATTCAGGTTGTCCGCGGAGACCACGTAGTCGAGCACGAGGTTGCCGAGATAAGGCATGGCGAGAATCGCAAACTGGCTTCCCAGTGCGACGAACATGACTTTCGCCAGTTGCCTGCGCAGTGCGGGATTCAATGCCCGCACGCGTTCAAGCGCACCGGGCACCGGCGATTTCGCGCGAATACGCGGCATGGAAGGCGTTGCCGAACATTCCAGCAGATAACCGGACACGCTCGCCATAAATGTATCCATCGAGACCCGCCGCCGCCCGCTGGCCGGATCGAGGACTTGAACGTAGCCATGCCCGCACTTCTCGAACACCACGAAATGCGCGCCGCCGAAGTGAAGAATCGAGCCTCGCTTGACCGAATGAAGATCCGCCATGTCGAACCGGTAGGCCTGTACGGCCAGGCCGAAGTCGGTCGCCACGTCGTAGAGATCCATCAAAGTCAGGCCATTTGCCGAGATTGGCCTGAACGCGGACAACTCGCGCACTTCAGTCGCGCGGCCGAGATGTGAAAGCACCATTGCCAGGCAGGCATAGCCGCATTCCGCGACTTCGTTCTGATAGATCGTTCGCACCGGGTCTCCTGTTAGCCTCTGATCATGCGGAAAAGCGGCGCCAGCACCCATTCGGCGATCGTCCTGCGCTCGACGACGATGCTCGCCGTTGCCCGCATCCCCGGCAAGATGTCGAAATGTTGCTTGCCGTAGTCGAACGTCTTGCCCCGCAGCGTTGCCCACGCCAGATAGTCGCCGTCTCCACCGCCTTGAGCGGCCAGCGAGGCGGGAACGCCAGGAGGCGCTGCGGAGGCCTGCATCGTCGTGTCGGAAATAGCGTCGATGCGGGCTTCGTAGCTGCCGAATTTCGCGTACGGAAACGCATCGAATTTAAGCCGTACGGTCTGACCTTTTTCGACGAACCCACGACGCCGCGACGGAATGCGCAGCGCCGCCCGCAACGCACCCTTCTCGTCCGTCGCGATGACGAGCGCGACGTCGGATGCCTCCAGCGTGTGACCCGGCACGAGTTTCGAAAACGTGACGACTCCCGCCCGCGGTGCCGAGATCGTTGCGTCGAGGCGCGACTGCTCGAAGCGCATCTGGATTTCCTGAATGCTTTGTTCGTGCCTGGCGTCGTTCTCTTTCAGTTGCGCATCGAGGTCGATCAGCGTGCCGCTTAACGTCGATATCTCGCCGCGCAACTGTTCGCGGCGCGCCCTGCCTTGAGCAATGGAGACCTTGACCTGATGCTCGTCCGCGCTGGCCTGCTCGATACGATCGGCTGTCACGTAGTCCGACACCGACTTGAGACGCACGAGCTTCTGCTGCGATTCGTCCGCAAGCTGGCGGTTCTGGGCGATCTGTTCATCCAGCGCGCTGAGTTCCGCTCTCCGGCTCGCGCCGGTCAGCGATGAAGCATCGCGCTGCGCGGTGAGTTGCGCCTTGCGCTGCGTGTACTGCTCGTCTGCGACACGAATCTGCTCGTCGCGCATTTGCGAGTCGAACACATTGCGCTGGCGGCCGTCGCTCGATAACGATAGATCGCGCTGCAGTGTGAACAAGGGCGCACCCGGCGCCACACGTTCCGACGGGTGCACGTACACCGACGTCACGAGTCCGCTCAAACCCCGCACCTTCACTTCGGATGCCGACACGATTTCGCACTGCACGTCCTGCTTGAGCTCGACTTCATGCAGAAAGCCGAAGCCAATCGCCACCACCACGATTGCCGACGCGGCATAGGCGATCCAGCGCCAGGAAATGTCCTTGAACTGCGGAATACTGGTTGGTTCCATTACTGTCCTGCCGCCTCTCTTCTGAGACGAGATGTGTCTTTCCAACGCTGCTCGTGTGGCTTATCTGGCCGGCGCAAATGCGTACATTGAAGGATGTCCGGCGGCCAGTGAGCGCGCATAGTTCTCTCTCAGCGCTTTCTCGATGCAGTCGGCGACACGTTGAGGCGCGTCGCTTCGCGCGAGCTCGAGCGGCTCGAGAACGACCGCACTGAAACGCCCACGCTCGAAGCGCAGATAGAACGGCAGCAGCAGCGCGTCGAGCGGCGCGCCCATACGGAATACGCCGTTATGAATACGCGCCGAACGGCCGAACATGGACACGCCGACCGTCTCCATCGGATAGCCGCTCAACGCGAATGGCGGCGCGTCGGAAAACAGCACGACGACGCCGTTGCGTCTGAGCGAGCGCGCCGCGCGCAAACCCAATCCGCCGCGGTTCGTTTCGCTATAGGTGTGAAGGATGTCGATGTGCGGAATCATCGCCTCATCGCTTCCGTAGATGTCTTGCGGCACGCCCGATACGACACCGATGGACGCGAGACCGAGTTGCTTGCGCAGTTCGTCGATCAGATAAATATTGGCGTATTGCGAAAGGTAGTGAAACGGCGAAACGATGACCGCCCGCTCCGGCGTCGCTGTTTTCACCTTCCTGATGATCTGCGCGAGGATGCTCGCCGCGCGTTGCAAATCCGGCCAGGCTTCCGCGCGATTGCGCTGGCGGCCGAAATGAAGCCGCTGATCGATCAGTTTCTCGAGCACCCTGCCCGACAGGACGCGATGGTCGTCAATCTGTTCGAGCTTCAACACGTCGCGCCCGACATCCCGCCGCTCAATACCGCTCCAGCGTAGCCGAGCGTTGAAACGACTCCCCACGTACCACGCGAAAATTGCAAGCGGTTCGATCGCACGCAGAGGTATGCGCGCGAGACAGGCGCCTTGCACCCAGGCGCGGCCGCGCCTCGCACCGCGCCTGACGGCAACGGGCAACGCGCGCAACGCTTTTAACAACCCCATGCTCGCTCCTTCGTCACGGTGACATAGCCGTTCCGCGGGAACGCCATCATTCGTCATCTGAACGCGAAGGCCGATCGCGAACGATCGGGCTTCGCGAGACTGCGGGCGGGTAATCAGCCCGCCCTTACACCCTTAACGCTGCTTAGTTACGCCCCCAGTGGCAATTCGGTGCCGGTGCCGGTGCCGGCTTCGCCGGTGCACAGTAGCCCTTGCAGCAGCCACCGGCGATTTTCGATTGAGCCAGCGCGTTACGATCGATCTTTTGCATTTTCTTGCCTTTTTTGTGAAATAAAGTTAGTACAGCTATAACTACAGACTACGACCTACAAAACATGGCTTTGCCTCCAGTGAGACTCGGCCAATTCTCGAATCTTTATCCATCTGGGCCACGCAGATTTTCAGACAGCCCCGAGTGAGGACATCGCGCGTGAGCGCCCCCGGCTATTTCAGTGATGCCCGTTCCCGCGCTCGACTTCCGACCACAGGACAACCGAATTACGTGCATACACTTTCATCGGCATGATGTTCGTGAACAGCATCAGACGCTCGGCGCCTTCCGTCTGGTCCGCAGTGGCGACATTCGCAGCGACGTTGTCGCCAACCGTCTCCTGCTTGATGACCCACTCATTCCATCGCGACGCAGTCTCCGGATCCGTCGGTTCGGCGCTGCCGTTGGCCAATTCGCGCCGGACGCCGATTTCAATCCGGTCCGCACCGCCCGGCTCCAGATGCGGCACCGGCACATAACCGGGACTGCTCGCGTTCGGGCCAATAGAGTCTGGCGCGCTGACATTTACGCCGTTCTTCGGCAAAACAATGTCCGCTGTGACTCCAGGTTCGTTGCCCAGCGCAATGCCTCGCCGGTGAACAAACACTGAGCCCCGCATATTCGCCGACGCCTGCGAGTAACCGGAACCGCCGCTCGCACTCCCACCGAAAGTCGCGTAGGTACTTTGGTACTGCGCACTGCCACCACCTGTAGTCGACCGTTCCGAATGCGTTCCGTATATGCCGTAACGCAGTTCATCTGCGGTGCCGCCGGAGCCCGCGAGCATGGCCTGCTCGGACCAGCCGGCACGACTGTCATGCATCAGGCCCATCGACAGCGACGAGGCGCGCTCCACCTTGCCGAGCGGCACCGAGACGCTTGCGAACACCTGATTGCTCATTGGCCCTGCCAGCCCGTTGCGCTGACGGGAAACCGATACGGTGTAGTTCAGATTCGTTTCGGCCACACGTAACGCGCCGGTGTATCCGATCTGAAACTGCGTATCGGAGCCCGAATGGTTCCAATCATTCGAGGTCGAGCCGACCACATAAAGCGAACCGTCACCGGCGCCGACGCGCTGGTTCAGGGTGATCTGCAACTGGTTGCGCCGGCGTCGGATGCCGTCTGCGCCAGAATCCGCTTGCATTGCGTCCCGCCCCAGCATCGCGTCGCGCAGTGTGAGGAAGCCACCGGATGAGTAGCCGTACGCCGCGACGGACACGTTCGTATGTGTCTGCTCGATGAACTCGCTATAGCCGATGCGCAGACTTGTGCCGCGCATACTCCGTGCATGCGATACATCGGCCTGAGCCTCCGAGACATCGGCCGACAGTGCGCCGATCGGCGTACGGAGCGCCGCGCCGATCAGGCCGGACAGATAGCCGTCGGCGACGATCGCCCCGCCATAGCCCGTCATCACGCTGTTGATACCGTGCTGAACCGCGCCTTGCAGCAAAGCGCCGTGATGCCTGATCTGCGCGTCACGGGTCACGCCACCGACGATGCTGAAGCGCGTCGAGCCTGGCCGCACAAGCGGTACGACAGATGTATACGGCACGGTGAAACTGTGCCGACTTCCATCCGCCTCCGTCACGGTAACGAGCAGATTGCCGCCGTACCCTGTTGGTGCAACGTCATCAATCTCAAACGGCCCTGGCGCAACTGTCGCTTCGTATAAACGGTTGCCGTTCTGCGTAACGGTGACCAGCGCATTCGACATCGCCACGCCGCGCACCACAGGTGCGTAACCGGGCAGCGACTCAGACACCGCGCTATCGACACTCTCCATCTTTACGCCACGCACGCCGATGCTGTCGAACACAGCGCCGTCCGTGAACTGGTCCCCCAGCACGAGCTGGCTCTTCAACGAGGGGATGTCACGCTGCAGGTAAGCCGCGACATTCTGGTAGGACGTGCCCCGGCCCGTATTGGACTGCAACACACCCCGCTCGCGCACTCGCCAGTTGCCGATATTGACGCCGGCAGTAAAGCCAAGATAACTCTGTGTGTCCGCTGCTCCTTCGCTGGACGTATGGAACGTATTGAACGCGTAGCCGAGCGCCGCCGACGGACTCTCAGCGTACGGATTCACGACAGGTTCGCTTGTGGGCGCAGGCACTTCAGGCACTATTGCCGAAGCATCGACGCGATCGTCGTTGCGCTGGCCGCTGAACACGCTACTAACGCCGGCAAGCGCCTGCGCGTGCCCGGACGCCGGCACGCAAGCGCCGAGCGCGCCGAACATCAGCGCATGGGTATGCCTGAACGCACGCCTATTCAATCCCCGCGCGAATTCGGACTGTCTTTTCCCCGCCATTTCAACCGTCAGTGTTCGTTATGCGTGTAGCGATGTGCACGTGGCTCTGCGTGGCCGCGTTTCGAACGAAAGTATCGGCGCTGGCGCTCGCGCCAGCTAGACGATTTCACTGAGAGAAGGCCGGAACTTTCCCAAAAGGGCCGCAGGTTTTACGCGCGGTACAAGCATTGAGCCGCGTTGCTGCATGCCGAGTGCAAACGTGCACCAGCGGGAGATTTGCGAATGCGGGAGAGGAGCGTAGCCGTGAGCGTGGCAGCCGCGACACATGGGTCGCGGTCTGAAGCTTATCCAAGCCGGGGATAACTATGTGAAATAGAGAGGGAAGGCGCGGCCCCTACAGCGCAAGCACCGTCACACCCACTTCCACCCGATGCGCGCCGCCGCCGAGAATCATCCCGCGCAGCAAGGACACATCGCTGTAATCGCGGCCGATGGCGAGCGTCACGTGATCCATATCGGCCAGCACGTCATTGGTCGGATCGAGATCGATCCAGCCGCTGCCGGAGCAATACACCGACACCCACGCGTGCGACGCATCCGCACCGATCAGTCTCGGCTGTCCCGGCGGCGGATCGTTGCGCAGATAGCCGCTCACGTAGCGCGCCGGCAAACCCAGCGAGCGCAAGCAGCCGATCATCACCTGCGCGAAGTCCTGACACACGCCGCTCTTCAATTCGAAGGCGCGTTCGGCGGGCGTATCGAACATCGTCGCGGAAGGCTTGTAGGCGAAGTCTTCGTGAATGCGGTGCATCAGATCGATCGCACCCGCGGCGATGGGCATGCCGGGCGGAAAACTCGGCAACGCATAGTCGCGCAGCGACGGACGCGGCACGATATTCGGCGACGCGAAACAGAACTCCACCTCGGGCCGGAACTGGCCGCCGACGCGAAAGCGCAGCGCATCGGCCACGTCGTCCCATTCGGGCGTCGCTTCCGGATCGAGATCGGTCCAACGCGGCATGAGCGCCACGGTCGTTTCGCTGACGAGTTGCAAGCGCTCATGCGGCGCATCCAGCGCGAAATACAGCACGTCGTTGCCGAATGCGTCGATCCGGCTATTCAGATAGGACGGTTCGGGTTCGATCTTTTCGCTGTGCGAGACCACCCGTTGCCACGAACAGGCAATCGGCCGGATTGTCGCGAGATGCTGCGCGGTCTCCACATACGTGGAGTAGCGATAGGTCGTGCGATGCGAGACGGACAGCACGGTCGGCGTGTGCTTCATGACCACACCTGCGAGGCGACCGTGCTGGCATGACTGAAATAGCGCGCGCTGATTTCATGCGCGGCCGCGCCGACGAAGCCGCCGATCTGATCGCACACCGCAATCAAATTGACGTACGTGCCGTTTTCGTCCACCTCGCACAGCGATTCGAGCGTCGGCAACAGATCGGTCGGCGCCATCAATTCAGCGAACGGACGATGCCGCGTGCTGCCCGCCGCCACGGCGATCTCGTCGAGCTTTTTGCGCAGGCGCTCGTACACGCCGTAGATGCCACGCGGATTGGTCGGCTCGATGACCAGCAGGTCGAGCAAGGCCGGCACTTCGAAGCGGCCCGGATAGAGCGAGCGGTACGTCAGCGTGCTGTCGAACAACTGCAGCAGCAGATCGAAACCGGCGGGCGTCGAAAGCTGGCCTTTGTCGGCGACCACGCGCAGGAACGAGGTCATCGCCGACACGCGTTCGATGTGGCGGCCCACGAACAGCAGACGCCACGCTTCGTCGCGTGTCATGCGATCGCCCTGTGCGCCGCTGATCGCCGACAACTGCACCGACAGGTGTTCGAGCGCGTTCATCAGCGTGACGCGGTCGTAACGCTCGTAGCGTTCGCCGCGGCCGTTACCGTTACCTTGTGATGAAGATGAACCATTACCGTATCCCGGCGCCGGCATCAGCATTTGCAACGCGTCGCGGAAGTCGTTGCGCGCCGCGAGAATCGTGCGCCAGTGATCGTTCGACAGACGCCCACGCACCTCCCCATTCGAGCGCGCCTGCGAGGTCAGGTTCTGGCCGATACTCGCGGCGCCGGTGCTCTCGCTCAGATTGGCGACCAGCGCACGCTCGAAAGCTTGCGGCGAATGCGGCGCGAACATGTCGCCGGATTGCACGAGCCCGCAGTGCATGGCGAGTTCGACCAGGGTAGGAAACATCGCGTCGGCATCATTGCCTTCCAGCGAGCCGAGGATAAGACGCAACAGCCGCACGTTGTTTTCAGCGCGTTCGCCGTAACGTCCGGCCCAGAACAGGTTTTCCGCCGCGCGGCTCGACACGGTGCGATGCTTGCGCGCGAGGTCGGCGGGCTGCATCGGCGAAGGCAGCAGCGTGAAGGTCGAGGTCGGCTGACTCGACAGCACCCACGTATCGACGCTGCTGCCGCCGTACTGCATCGACACGGTGGCCTGGCGTTCGGCGGCCATGCGGGTGAAGCCGCCCGGCATCACATGCCAGCCGCCGTTGACGTCCGCAATCGCATAGACGCGCAGCACCGACGGACGGCGGCCGATGGTGCCTTCCTCGTAACGCGGCGTGCAGGAAAAGCGCTGCGCCTGCTGGATCGTGTAGGTGTCGGGCATGGCCTCGATCCGCTCGCGCCACGTCGATAAGCGCTGCCGGCCTTGCTCCACGCCGGGCGGCGCATCGCGCCCGGTGACCGGCCACGTCGGCACGACGAACGCTTCGTCGAGACGCGCGAACGCATGGTCGCGCGCCGCTTCTTCGCCGCACCACCACGTCGCCACGCTCGGCAACACGAGGTCTTCATCGAGCAGCACTTCGGCAATGCCGGGCAGAAAACCATGCAACGCCGGCGATTCGACGAAGCCCGAGCCCGGCACGTTCGAGACGATCACGTTGCCCGCGCGCATCACCTGCAACAAGCCGGGCACGCCGATGCTCGAATCGGCGCGCAGTTCGACCGGGTCGCAGAACGCATCGTCCAGACGCCGCAGCACCACATGCACGCGTTCGAGACCGGCGAGGGTCTTCAGATAGAGCTTGTCGTCGCGCACGGTCAGGTCCTTGCCCTCGACCAGCGTCACGCCGAGATAGCGCGCCAGAAACACGTGCTCGAAGTAGGTTTCGCTGAACGGCCCCGGCGTGAGCAAGGCAATATGCGGCGAATGCTCGGCGTCTTCGCTGTCGTGCCGCATCGTGGCCTGCGCCGCCTGCACGAGTGTCGCGATCAGTTGCGAGTAGGTCGGCGCGAGCCGGCTCACATGCATGGCGCGAAACGGATCGGCGAACAGCGTCGACACGATCAGGCGGTTTTCCAGCGCGTAACCGAGGCCGGAGGGCGCCTCGGTGCGATGCGCCATCACGGTCCAGTCACCGTTGGGTGTGCGCGCCAGGTCAACCGCGACCACTTGCAGAAACTGGCCGCCCGGCGGCGCGTAGCCCTTCACCGAGCGCAGATAGCCGGGGTGGCCGAAGACCAGCGCGGGCGGTAATTGTCCGCGCTCCAGCAAGGTTTGCGGCCCATAAATATCGGCGACGATCGCATTGAGCAGATGCGCGCGCTGCGTCACGCCGCGCTCGATATGCGCCCACTCGTCCTCGCTGATCAGGAACGGCAGCAGGTCGAGCGCCCACGGCCTCGGCTCGCCGTTATCCGCGTAGACGTTGTAGCTGATGTCGTTGTCGCGGATCTGCTGCGCGACCGAGGCGAGGTGATCGTCGAGCCGCGCAATGCCGTCTTCGCCGAGCCGCTCGAAGAATTGCCGCCACGGTTCGCGCAACGCGCCCGAGGTGTCGCGTAACTCGTCCCAATGTCCCTCGTGGGCCGGCAGCAGGCGCAACAGGGACGAAGCGTCCGCACGCGCCGCGGACGTTTCGAAGGGAAAAGTCGATTGAAAGGCCAAGGTCGTGTCGTTTTAAGAGTGTGCTGGTTTCACCAGTAGCGCAGATCCAGTGTGAACGGAAACTCCAGACTGCGATGCGGCGCATCGACCGTGAGCGGCCCCGGCGTATGTCCAGACGCGAAGAAGCGCGCGCGCCGCCGGCTTTCCGCCTCATAGGCGTTGACCGGGAAGGTCTGGTAATTGCGCCCGCCCGGATGAGCGACATGATACTGGCATCCGCCCACCGAGCGGCCAGCCCATGTGTCGACCAGATCGAAAGTCAGCGGCGCATCCACGCCGATGGTCGGATGCAACGCCGATGGCTGCGCCCACGCGCGAAAGCGCACGCCGGCCACATATTCGCTGACGCGGCCGGTCGGCTGCAAGGGTACCGGCACGCCGTTGACGGTCAGGACATGGCGGTTGTCGTTCAGACCGAGCGCGCGCACTTCGAGCCGCTCCACCGACGAATCCACATACCGCACCGTGCCGCCCGGCGATCCCTCCTCGCCCATCACGTGCCACGGTTCGAGCGCGTTGCGGATGGTCAGCGAGACGCCGTTCACCGTGGTCTCGCCGACCAGCGGGAAGCGGAATTCGAAGTGCGGCGCGAACCAGCTGCTGTCGAAGGCGAAGCCCGCGCGGTTCAGTTCGCCGAGCACGTCGTCGAAATCCATCTTCACGAAGGTGCCGAGCAGGAAGCGGTCGTGCAGTTCGGTGCCCCAGCGCGTGAGCCGCTGTGTGTACGGCGTGTGCCAGAAACGCGCAACCAGCGCACGCAGCAGCAGTTGCTGCACGAGACTCATGCGCGCGTGCGGCGGCATTTCGAAGCCGCGCAATTCGAGCAGGCCGAGACGGCCGGTCGGACCATCGGGCGAATAGAGTTTGTCGATGCAGAACTCGGCGCGGTGCGTGTTGCCCGTCACGTCGATCAGGATATTGCGCAGCGAGCGGTCGATCATCCACGCCGGCAGGCTCGCGCTGTCGCGGCCGCCGAGCATGTCGATCTGCCGTTGCAATTCGCGGAACGCCACTTCGAGCTCGTAGACCTGATCGTTGCGCGCTTCGTCGATGCGTGGCGCCTGGCTGGTCGGCCCGATGAACAGCCCGGAAAACAGATACGACAGCGACGGGTGGTTGTGCCAGTACGCGATCAGGCTCGCCAGCAGATCGGGACGGCGCAGGAACGGACTGTCGGCGGGCGTCGCGCCGCCGAGCACGAAGTGATTGCCGCCGCCGGTGCCGGTGTGCCGGCCGTCGGTCATGAACTTCTCGCTGCTCAGATAGCTTTCAGCCGCCGACTGATACAGATACTCCGTGTGATCGACCAGTTGATCCCAGTTCGCCGCGGGATGAATGTTCACCTCGATCACGCCGGGGTCCGGCGTGACCTGCAGCACTTTCAGACGCGCGTCGCGTGGCGGCGGATAGCCTTCGAGCACCACCTGCATGCGCAACTCGGCGGCCGTCGCTTCGACGGCGGCGAGCAGATCGAGATAGTCGTCGAGTTCGGTGAGCGGCGGCATGAACACATGCAGCAGCGTGCGGCCGCTGCCGAACGCGTCCGTTTCGGCCTTCGGACCGGCCGCGCGTTTCGGGTCGCGCGCTTCGACGCAAATCGCCGTGCGGATCGTTTCTTTCGACGACTGGCCGCGCGCCGGCGCCGCCTGGTCGCCGGGCTGACGCGCATAGGCCAGCACGCCGCTGCCGGGCATGCCGCTCAGCAACTCCGCCGCAGAGGACGACAACGCCGCCGCGCGCCGCGCGTCGGCGGGACTCATGGTGCGCTGCTCGCCGTCGTATTGCATGCGTAACTGCGCGGCTGAACGCAACGGCACGGGCGGCGCAAACGGATCGTGCGCGTGCTGGTACGGATAGTCGGTCTTCGACACCCACGGCAGCGAATCGAGCGGCAAGCGATAACCCATCGGCGAATCGCCCGGAATCAGGAACATGCGCTCGTCGCGGAAAAACCAGCGGCCGCTAACCCATTGCGGCGCCTCGCCGGGCACCTCGCGTTCGCGCGCGAGCGGCAGCACAAAGCCGGTCGCGCCGCCCAGCCCGGCGTCGAACACGCGGCGCAGGCGCACGCGCTCCAGTTCGTCGTCCAGCCGTGCGTCGAAGGGATCGACGTTGACCGGCAGACGGCGCTCGCGCCACAGGTAGTACCAGACGTCCTCGAAACCGGGCTGGATGCAATCCGTGTCGAGCGAGAGCTTGATCGCCAGATGCGCGAGGAAGCGTTGTGCGTCCGCGGCGGTGTAGGTGCCGGGCTCGCGTTCGTCCGCGAACAGCGCCGGGTCGTGCCAGCAAGGCTCGCCGTCGGCGCGCCAGTACAGCGACATCGCCCAGCGCGGCAATTGCTCGCCCGGATACCACTTGCCTTGGCCGATATGCAGGAAGCCGTTCGCGCCGTAACGCGAGCGCAGCTTGTCCATCAGCGCGACCGCGTAGCCGCGTTTAGTCGGGCCGAGCGCGTCGGTGTTCCATTCGGCGGCGTCGCGATCGCGCACCGAGACGAAGGTCGGCTCGCCGCCCATCGTCAGACGCACGTCCATGTCGGCGAGCTGCCCGTCGACCTGCGCGCCCATTTTCAGCACATCGGCCCACACCGCTTCGCTGAACGGCTTGGTGACGCGCGGCGTCTCCAAGACCCGTTCGATCGACATGGTGTGGTCGAACTCGACCTCGGACTCGTCGACGGCGCCGGAGATCGGCGCCGCGCTGCCCGGCTCGGGCGTGCAGGCGACGGGGATATGCCCTTCGCCCGCCAGCAGCCCGGAGGTCGGATCGAGGCCGATCCAGCCGGCGCCCGGCAGATAGACCTCGCACCACGCGTGCAGGTCGGTGAAGTCGACTTCGGTGCCGCTCGGGCCGTCGATGGATTTGACGTCGGGCGCGAGTTGCAGCAGGTAGCCGGACACGAAGCGCGCCGCCAGTCCCAATTGCCGCAAGATCTCCACCAGCAGCCAGCCTGAATCGCGGCACGAGCCGGCGGCGCTCACGAGCGTTTCCTCGGGCGTCTGCACGCCCGGCTCCATGCGGATCAGGTAGCGGATCTCGCGTTGCAGCCGCTGATTCAGAGCGACGAGGAAGTCGGCGGTGCCGGCCGGCGTGCGGTCGATACTCGCGACGAACTCGGCGAAGCGCGGCGTCATCGGCCGCTTGACGCGGTACGGCGCGAGTTCCAGCGCGAGGCCGGGCGAATAGTCGAAGGGAAACTGCTCGGCCGAGGGCTCGAGAAAAAAGTCGAACGGGTTGTAGACGGCCATCTCGGCGACCAGATCGACGGTCACCTTGAATTCGCGCGTCTTCTCGGGGAAAACGAGCCGGGCCTGATAGTTGGCGAACGCGTCCTGCTGCCAGTTGATGAAGTGCTCGGCCGGTTCGACCCGCATCGAATACGACAGGATGGGGGTCCGGCAATGCGGCGCAGGCCTGAGACGCACGACCTGGGGCGACAGTGAAACCAGCCTGTCGTAACGGTAATGTGTGACATGATGCAACGCGACGCGTATGGACACACCGGACTCCTGGACGAAGGATGGCAGCCCGCCAAAAAGCAAGCTTCATGCCGTTTACTGAACGCTTGTTGAACAAGTGCGAAAAACTGCGTGAACTGCCTGTACTGCCCGGATCACCGCCTCTCGTGAAGTATGCCGCGCCTCGCCGACCGTCCGGTCGATCGAACAAAGCGCCCTTCCACCGCCGTTTTCAAGGCCGCGCACCAAAGCGGCGCAGCGCTCATGCACGATCATGCACGTAATGTGCGTTAAACCAGTGACGTCTGGCAAATGCGGCATGAAGATTGCGGCAGGTGTTCGCTTATGACTGCCCTCCTACGTCCCAAACTCGACCGATGAAAACCTTCCACTGCAATCACTGCTCGCACCTCGTGTTCTACGAAAACGTTCGTTGCGAACGTTGCGAGTCATTGCTCGGCTATGTGCCTGAACTGGCGGAAATCAGCGCGTTCGAAGATGCCGGCGAAGGCCGCTGGCGCAGCCTGCATCCGGGCGCCGAAGGCGCGCTGTTCCGTCAATGCCACAACTATGCCGTCGAAAACGTCTGCAACTGGATGATTCCCGCCGACTCGCCGGACGTGCTGTGCCGCGCCTGCCAGTTGACCCTCACGATTCCGAATCTGAGCGCGCCGGACAACCGGCTCTACTGGTACCGGCTGGAGATGGCCAAACGCCGTCTGCTGTACACGCTGGCCGAACTCGGCCTCGACGTGAAGTCGCGCCAGGCCGATCCCGAGCACGGCCTCGCCTTCGAATTCCTCGAGGACGGCGGCGACGGTTCGCGCGTCATGACTGGCCATGATAACGGGCTCATCACGCTGAACATCGCCGAGGCCGACGACGCGTATCGCGAGAAAGTCCGTACCGCGATGGGCGAGCCCTACCGCACCTTGCTCGGCCATTTCCGGCACGAGACCGGGCACTACTACTTCAGCCAACTGGTGGAGAACAACCCGCGCTGGCTCGAGCCGTTCCGCAAACTGTTCGGCGACGAGAGCGTCGATTATGGCGAGGCGCTGAAGGCTTACTATCGCGACGGCGCGCCGGCCGAGTGGCAGGCGTCGTATATCAGCGCGTATGCCACGATGCATCCCTGGGAAGATTGGGCCGAGACGTGGGCGCATTACATGCTGATCGTCGATGTGCTGGATACGTCGACCTCGTACGGTGTGGCGCTCCTGCCCGACGACCCGAGCGAGCCGACGCTGACCGACCGCACGCCGGTGGAAGACGCGAGCTTCGAGAATCTGATGAAGCGCTGGTTTCCGCTCACCTATGCGCTGAACAGCCTGAATCGCAGTCTCGGCATGCCGGACGGGTATCCGTTCACGCTGGCTGCGCCGGTGGTGGAAAAGCTGCGCTTCGTGCATCGCGTGATCGAAGGGGCTGGCGACAAGTCGCAGCCGAGAGAAGCGGCGACGCCGCCGGGTCAGGGTGCCGCGCAAGCCGGCGCGCAGCCGGCGGCGCCGATCGAGGCTTCACCCGCGCCGCTGCAATCGGTGGACGTGACACCTGTGCCGCAGCAGCCCGTGGCGTCCGAGCCGCCGTTGCAGCCCGCGCCTGTCGCCGCTCAGGCAGCCCCGGCGAAGCGGGCTACGAGGCGGCGCTAGCCGGGTGCGCTCGAAACCATCGAGACGTGCAAGGCGATCGCTCATACCGCGCGCGTGCCGGTCAAATTCCATTTCATGACATGCTGGAGCGAAAGCATCGATCTCGCGTACGTCAGAAAGTCGATTTACGCGACGCTGCCGGAATCGAATGTGGACGTCTATGGCTTCAACCGATTCAATACGCGACGTAAGGCCCCGTGCCGCCGGGCGTCGGCTGCTGCTCGACTGCGGCGTACACATTGCGGCCATAAAAAAACGGCAGCCCCCAATCGAAGATCGCGGACGTGACGAAAGCCGGTCCCGCCAGCAGCGGCAGCGCCGAATTGCCGCTATACATCTGCGCAATCGTCGCGGCATTGCCGACGCTGAAATTCACCGTGCTCGTGGCGCCGTTCACGCCCTGGATCAGCGCGCTCAGTTGCTCGGTCGACACTGGGCAGTAGTACGCACTGTTCGGGCTCGCGCAGACCGGCAACGCGCTGGTCTGGAAGAACAGGCCCGTCGAGCCGCTGTCCAGGATACTGCGCGAATACGTGGTGCCGTTCTGCACGGTCGTGAAGGTGCCATTCGACGGATTCACGCCGATCACCAGCGCGCCGCCCAGCGAATTGTTGGTCTGCGTGCCGATGCCAAACACCAGTTGCCCGGTGACTGACTGCGCGGCGCCCGATACCGTCGGCAGGCTCAGCATCGAACCGTTGTTGTCGGCGGCGAAGTACGGAATCGGATTAGCCACCTGCAGTTCTTCGGCGAGGGGAATCGACGTGCATGTCGTGCCGCTGCAGCCATAGTACGTGCCTGCCAGCGCCTGCTGCACGCAGTTCGCGCCGCAATCGTGCTTGAACACGCCGATGCCGAGAATGCCGTTGGCCTGCAACGTGTCCGGCGTATTGCGCGATGCGCCGAAGTTCGCGCAATCGGCGGGTAGCGTTGCGTAGTTCGGGTCGATGACCTGGATCGGCAGCGAGGCGGCTTTTTCATCGGCAATCTGCAGATCGGCGAGCTTGACCGGGCCCCACGTGTAGCCGTCGAAGAACTGCATGCATTCGGCAACCAGATGGCCCGATGCGTCTTTCTGTTGCGGCAGCGTCATCGAAGCGGGCAACTGGGATGCGAACAGGCGCAGGCCCCACGACCCGGTATCGACCAGCACGTGGTCAATGGTTTGACATTGCGTCGTGCCCGGCGTGCAGATCGTGAGGCTGACGAACGGCATGTTCGGCACATCGCTCACGCCGGAATCGACCGTCACGCTCACCGCGTTCGCGGCCAGCGTCTGCGACGAAGGCGAGGTGCTGGCCACGGAGGGACCGGATGAAGTACCGGTCGAACCATTGGTGCCGGCCGCGCTGCCCGAGCCGCTGGAGCTGCCGCCCCCGCCGCCGCACGCACTGACGAGCAACGCGAGCAGCGCCGCGCACAGCAAAGTCTTGAACGAAGACCTATGTCGCATGATCCGCTCCATTATTGAATAACGCCGACATCGACGCCCGCGGGCACCGCTTGTGGCAAATAGGCATAGCCGGAGAAAGCGCGCAGATGCCCGCCGGAGTACACGACCAGGTCGCTGCTGGAAACCGCGAGTGGCGTGCCGCGGCGCTTCGCGGTGGCGGCGACGTACACGTCGAATGAAGACCCCAGTATGGATTTCAAGTCCGGCAGCGTCGGCCCTTCCCACGCGACGCCGAACACGATGCCGTTGCGCGCGACGTACTCGCGCACCAGCGTGCCGGACGGCAGCGTCATCAGGTGTACCGAATACGCGCTTTGCGTAGTGGACGTGTGAGCCACCGCGCGCAAGCGGGACTGATCGCCGTCGACGGTGCTGACGTTCTGGCCGAGCGTCGCGTGCGCGGCGAACGACAGCGCACAGCTTGCTCCGAGCATCGCGCGGGCAATGCTGGAATAGAGCATCGGTTTCAAGTGACTTCCTTCGAGGTGAAACGCTCGTGACCAGGCGCCGAGCCGATCACGGACGGGAAACAAGGGGCGCACGCTTCGCCGGTGCTGCCGTGTCGTATTCACACTGGTTGAGCAGCGTGAATGCGTCTACGGAGTGGCGGCGTGAAACTTTAACCATCGCGGCGAGACGCTGCAATCGTTTGCAAAAGGATTTAAACCTTTCCGTCGCGCGGCGCCGTTTTAACGTATTCGATATTTCGGAACCAGATCACCAAGGGGCGGCGCTTTGACCCGGCATTTCCGCTTCACGGCTCGTTAAAAGCCAACAGCGAAGCAAACTGTCCAAGGTCCATGCAGAAAAAAATAACGCGCGCAGCATTGCGCAGCCAATGTAAGTGGATGCCGAAAAAGTCGAGCAAAATGCCTGTTTTCCTCTGACAATACGACGCCTCAAAAGGCTTTTCGTGTGAAGAGAAAATCGATTCAGTGAGCGTGATTCGCGTAACAAAAAAATGCCACGGAGGACTCGAAAGTCATCCGCGGCATCGGTCATTCGAACGTAACGCGTCAGCGATTCGACGCGTCAGCGTCCGTTACTTTTTTTGCTGCTGCAAAAGCGACTTGAGCTCCTGCACGTTTTCTTCTACGCGTTTTGCGATGACCGCATACGACTCGGCTTGCGTTTGATACGCTGCTTGAGCCAGTTGCTGCATATCGGCAAGCGACTTGTGCAGACTCTGCTGGATCAACTCGGCAGCTTTGCCCGAAGGCGCGGCACCACCGGCCGACAACTGGCCCGTCAGCGACTGCAATTCGCTCAGGGTCGAGCGCAACATGTCGGCCTGTTTCTGCGCAAGCGACTGCATCCCCTGGAAGGCCGTCTGATTCGCCTGAACCAGTGCTTCCATGTCCTTGCGTCGCGCTTCCATGATGGCGGGTACGTCGAAGCCGGGGAGCTTGAACTGCTCCAGCATTTTGGTGAAATCGCCAAACGGATTGGCGGCGTCAGGTCGGTCCATGCGAAATCCTCCTTAACGGTTGAATACTCGCCGGCGGTGCATCGCTGCGTAGTGTTTCCGTGACGCATGCACTGGCGGCGTCGCGTGCGCCGAGCGTCCGCTGGAACGGGCGGGTTCTGGGGTCGGACGGCACATCGCTCAATCATGCGCCATCCGGAAACAATCCGCCAGCGGGCACACCCTGGCTCGCGCGCTACCTGTCGACGGGACCAGGCGGCCGTTGCCCGCGCGGCATGGAAGGCCCGGTAAGTTACAAGGCGGCTTCAGTAACCCTACGAACCGGCATGTCGACTATCGTTGCTCATGTGCCGGCGCGCTGTAGCGCCGGCCCTGTCTCGATGGGAGCGAGTTCATGAAAAAAGCAATCTTGAGCACGGCGCTCAGCGCCGTTCTGACTCTGGCCGCGACGGCCGCGTTTGCCCAGGAAGCGCCGCCGCCCGCGGCCCCTCAGGCGCATGGCGAGCCGCAGCGCGGCGACGGGCCGCCGCATGGCCGGATGGGTCCGATGGGTCCCGGCATCGCGGTGATCAACGATCTGGAACAGTTGCGCCGCCTGTATGCGATGAGCGGACATCAAGGCGAAATCATCGCCGTGTATCACGACGTGCTGAACAAGACGCAAGATCCGATGCTGCGCCACTACGTGTATGACTCGCTGGCTCGCGAGCAGTTGAGGCCCGCCAATCCCGATCAGGCGATCGCGACGCTGCGCACCAGTCTGTCGGAAGACCTCGCCGCCGCGAACAAGGCGCCGCATGGCGCGCCGGGCGGGATGCCGCCGCCGGCTCTGGCGCAGTAAATTCTTGCCGTGGCGTCACGACGTCAGCTTCGCCGTGACGCCGCACATGAACCACGTGATCAGTCCATGCCGTGCTTCATCCCCGCGTGGCTCGCTAGCTGAGTGACCGTGCGACACGCAAGCTAGTGCGCTGCGCACGCGAGCATTTTTCTTTCGATAAACAGCCGCACGGCAACTCAAGCGGTCGGAGTGCCCGCTTGGAAGCGCTCCCGCCTGTAGGCCGTCTAACCATTCAGCATGCTGCGTTAGCTTTCCCACATTGCCGCTTCACTGACCCCTTCTCATCTTCCGTCAGGTGATTAGGATATGAGCACCGCAACACTGGTGCCCTGGTGAAGAATGCGCTACCCGCTGAACTTGGCCGTCGCCGCCGTCCTACTGGTTTTTGTCCTTGGCTGCATCATCAAGCTCGCCTTGAACTGATGGCCGATACGCATGGCGCCGCACGCACGGTTGCACGCGTAGTTGTACAACTTCACGCCGCTTGCCGGCGCGGTCGATCCACATCCGCACAGCCTCTCTTTTCCCGCTGCGTCCGCTGACTTTCGCGACACGCGAAAGCCCCGCGCGACGCCTTCGGCGTGTCTGTCCGCGCCGTGACATAGGACGAAATAATTGTTGAATGGAGTTCGGGAAGTGACGCGACCATACTTCGTTTCGCTGCCGGTGCGTACGAAACAGAACGCATGAGATCAAGGGTGCTTCAAGAGCGAGACGTTTCGCCGATGATCAACGATCCCACGGTTGCCCGATCATCGAGAGAACCGTTCGAACATTCCGGCACCGCGTGCCGACGACAGGATCAACATGTTGACTTCAGTGAATTTCCTCAGAAAAAATGCCGCCCGTTTGGCCTGCGTGACGATGGTTTGCTGCAGCGCGCTGCTGACCGGTTGCGCCGGCAGCAGCATCAAGGATGCAAGCACGGCGAGCACGCCGGTCCAGGTGCGCCCGGACAACATCTATGTCTACACCTTCGACGCCAATTCGGAACAGGTCAAACTGGACGGCGGCATGATGCAGAAAGTGAAGACGCAACTCGAAGGTTCGTCCACTGCGCAAAAGCAAGCCGCCGAGTCCGCCGAAGTCCGCGAGCAGGTCGCCAACGAAATCGTGCATCAGTTGCAGTCGATGGGTCTGCGTGCGATCCGCTCGGACGTCCCCGCACCGGCCGATCAGAATGTGCTGCTCGTGCAAGGCAGCTTCGATACGATCGACTCGGGCAATCGCCGTCGCCGCATGTTGATCGGCCTCGGTGCGGGCAAGAGTCAGGTCAGCAGCTCGGTGCAGATTCTGTATAAGCCCGCGGGCGGCACACCGCGTCTGGTGCAAACCTTCACCGCCAACGCCGACAGCGGCAAGGCGCCTGGCATGGTCGAGACCGCGGGCGTGGGCGCGGCGGCCGGCAGCATCGCGACTTCGGCGGCGGTGGGCGGCGGCTTGCACGCCGCATCCGAAACCAAACGTGCCGGCGTGTCAGCGGACGCGAAGCGCCTCGCCGACGCGGTGGCCAAGCAGATTGGCGAGATCGGCGTAAGCGGCGGCTGGCTTTCGACGGAACACACCAAAGGCTGATAACGCTTGGCCGATTTGTCGAACCGGAGTGATCGTGAACAGCGCTCGGCAGAGTCGGATTTCGGTCCCACTCTGCCGTTCACGTTTCAGGCCTTCGTATAGCGCAGCCACACCGAATCGTGGTCCTTCTTTTCAACGGATGTGAGCTTCAGATACGCGGGCGCTTGCCACTTCTCCATCGCCACTTCGAACGAGGAAGGATGTTCGCTGCGCCCATCCACCAGCGGCAAAATCAGCACGCTCACTTCGTCGACAAGACCGGCGTTCACGAACGCTCCGCTCACATGCGAACCACCCTCCACGATCAGCTTCTTCACGCCGAGCTCACGTGCCAATGTCTGCACGACCTTGCCGAGATCGATCTCGGTCTTGCCGCCGAACACGTATGACACGCCGATCGACTGCAGATACGCGAGGTAGTCGTCGGCAACCTGTTCGGTCAGCACTTCGATCACATGCGACTTGAGCGCGGTGTTGGTCTTCCACGCCACGCGGCCCTGCGGATCGATCGAAATCGCGTATTGGTCCGCTTTGCGTTCGACGAAATGATCGGTGCGAGGCACCGCGCCCTTGGCGAGCCCTTTCGGATAATCCGTGCCGTGCGAAATCTCCTGCATGGTGACGCGCCCGCAGATCCAGCCGTCGGCTTCGAAAGTGGCAGCCGTGTCTTCATACAGGTCCGACGCGAAGTCGAGGTGCCAGCCGTCCGTCAGGCTGCGGCCGTCGAGCGAGGACATCATGTGAGCGACGATATAAGGGGTCATGCGTCAAGCCTCCGTGTCAGGTCAATGAAATGACCTTGCAGCAAGGGCCGTTCCGCAAGCGCGTCGATTCCTTTTCCGCTAGTACACATGAGGTTGGTCGCGCGGCACGCGGGCAATTCATCCGTGATTACGCAGCACGGCCAACGGATCAGTAGAGCCCACCGTGCTGTGGCGCATGTGACACATGTCGCGCATCGGCCATGGCGCGTAACGACTCCAGTCCACGGCTGATCCAGCTCTTGACCGTGCCGACCGGCGCGTCGAGCGTATGCGCGATCTCCGATTGCGATTGCCCCCGGAAATAGGCGAGCACGAGCGCGCAGAGCGCTCGGACATGAGATGCTCCAGGCGCTGCAGTCGGTCTAGCGCGTGGCAAGGCGCGGCGCCGGCCGCTCGCGTGGAGACAGAATGAGATGTGCCGCCTGCCCCGGCGCATGAATTGGCGCGACAAGCGGCACGATCAATCGATACAGGAAACTCGGGGCGGAAGCTTAGGCGACCTTATAGCGTTCCAGCCAATGCGCGTAAGGCGCCGGCAACGTCCACGACGGACGCTCGATGCCGAGCTTCTTCGCCGCATGGTACGGCCAGTGCGGATCGGCCAGATGCGCGCGACCGACCATCACCAGATCCAGTTGCCCGTCCTTCACCGAACGATCCGCCAGTTCCGGCGTATCGATGCCCCAGGCCGACGAAACCGGGATGCCGGCCTCGCGCCGCACGCGCTCGGCGATCGGCGCGAGAAACGCCGGCGCCCACGGAATCGCCGCCGTCGGCGTGGAGAAGCCGACGCTGACGCTCAGCATATCCAGCCCTTCGCGCTTAAAGTTCTTCGCCAGTTCGATCGATTCGACCAAGGTCTCCTCGTCACGTCCGTCGTACTCGATCACGCCGAAACGCGCCGTCAACGGCAGATGCTCCGGCCACACCTTGCGCACCGCCGCCAGCGTTTCGAGCATGAAGCGGCTGCGGTTCTCGAGGCTGCCGCCGTAAGCGTCGTCGCGCTGGTTGGAGTGGGTCGAGAAGAAGCTCTGGCCGAGATAGCCATGCGCGAAATGCAGTTCGAGCCATTCGAAGCCCGCGTCCCGCGCACGCCTGGCGGCGGCGACGAAATCTTCGCGAACGCGCGCTATGTCGGCGAGCGTCATGGCTTTCGGCACCTTCGGCAGATTGCCGCCGAACGCGATCGCCGACGGCGCGATGGTTTGCCAGCCGCGGCTGTCGTCGTCGGCGATGTGGTCGTCGCCTTCCCACGGACGGTTCGCGCTGGCTTTGCGGCCCGCGTGGCCGATCTGGATGCCCGGCACCGAGCCAGCGGCCTTGATCGACGCCACGACCGGCGCGAAAGCCTGCGCCTGCTCGTCCGTCCAGATGCCCGCACAGCCCGGCGTAATACGGCCTTCAGGCGACACGGCCGTCGCCTCGACGATCACCAGCCCCGCGCCGCCGCGCGCCAGACCGGCCAGATGGACACGATGCCAGTCGTTGATCACGCCGTCTTCGGCGGTGTACTGGCACATCGGCGGAATGGCGATCCGGTTGCGCAGGGAAACGTCTTTGAGCTTGTAGGGCTGGAACAATGCGGACATCAGGCTAAACTCCTCTGGACTTGCTTGTACGGTAGTTCGATAAACATCGAATAACGAAGTATCGCAGAAACCTTTATCATTTGCAGGATGCGCACTTATAACCACCCCGCCGCCGAGGATTTCGCGCTCGGGCGGCTCTTTCATGCCCTGAGCGACCCGGTTCGCCTGGAGATTGTCCGGCGCCTCGCGTCGGTGGACGAGGCCACCTGCGGCGAACTCGACGGCGGCCGCCCGAAGTCGAGCGTGTCCCATCACTTCCGGATCCTGCGTGAGGCAGGCCTCGTGCGCACGCGCGTGGCCGGCACCGTGCATCAGAATTCGCTACGGCGCGCGGAACTGGACGCCCGGTTTCCGGGGTTGATGGAGGCGATTCTCAAGCAGATCGTCGAGGAGCCGGTGGAGAGCGAATTGGCTTGAGCTTGGCGCCCCCTGCTTGCGCCAACGTGACGCATGCAGCGCGACGCCGCGCAGCTATTCCCGCCAAAGCTTGCGCATCAGCGCGAGCAGCGCCGTCGGGGCCGTGCCTTTTTGACAATAGCCGTCGAAATTGTGACGTGCTTTGCCGGTTTCCTTCACGTGATCCTCATCGAGCGACGTGAACGCGACAATGCCCAGACTCTGCGTCGGCAGATAGCTGCGCAGCGCGCTCGCGGTTTCATAGCCGTCGCGCTCCGGCATCATGATGTCGAGCACCACGACGTCCGGCACCCAGTCCCGCACGCAGCGCAGCGCCTGCTCGCAGCCATTGGCGGCACGGGCTTCCACGCCTTCGTAGGAGAGATAAGTGGCGAGCGCCTCGGCGGCGCCGGCGTTGTCGTCGACGACCAACACGCGCGGCATTTCGTGCAAGACCCGGATCTCACGGGCACTCCACCTTTGGCAAGTAGCGGGGGTTCGGGGCATGTGTGACAGCTTGCGATAAAAACATCAGCGGGCAGCAAGCGGCGTACCAAGCGGCAGCGAAAACGGGTGTCACGACACTGGGAATGGCGCCTCGACCGCATCGCGGCCCGCTGCGTCGCGTGCCGCGCACGCATGTCTGAGCGACGCCCCGAAGCCCAGCCACAACACCAGCGAACCCGTCGACACCGCGCCGAGCGCGATGAACGCGGCGGGATAACCGAAACGGTGCGCGAGGATTCCGCCCAACGCCGGGCTCAACGCCGCGCCGCCGCCCTGCACCGTCATCACGACGCCCTGCCCCACGTTCACCCGCCCGCTGCCTTCCAGCAGCCGCACCACCAGCGCCGGCACCGCGACGCTTTGCAATCCCGCGCCGATGCCGTCGAGCGCTTGCACCGGCCACACACCCCACGCGTGAATCACCGATGCGGCGATCAGCCCGCGCATCGGCAGCGCGAGGAAAGTCAGCAGGATCACCCACCAGTAGCCGCGCCAGCGGATCAGCCGGGTCGCCAGCATCGCGGCGGCAACCATCACGAGTTGCGCAATGACGATGGTCTGCGCGGTGAACGCGCTCGGCTCGCCCTGATGGGCCGCGACGATCGCGAGCCCGTAGAGCGGCAGCATGGCCGCGTTGCCCAGATGAAACAGGCCGAGCGCCGCGGCGAGCAATAGCAAAGGACGGGATTGCAACAGCACCCATAAGCCGCTCGCGGGTGCTTTGCCGCCGGCATGCGTGCCGGCGCCGGCGCCTCGCGCGGCATCGTGATCGATGGCGTCGCGCGGAATCGACGCCACGGCGGCAATCGACAACAAGCCGAACAGCGAGCTCAAGACAAACACCGCGCCGAACCCGTAACGCCAGCCCAGCCAACCCGACAACGCCGCCGCAACCACATTGCCGCCATGATTGGCCACCTGGTTGCGGCCGAACTGCCGGTCGAAACCCTGCTGCCTGACCATGCCCAGCGTCATGCCGGCCAAGGCCGGGCCGATCGCCGCGCCGGTGATCGCGGTCGCCACCTGGGACGCCGCCACCATCCAGTAGCCGTGCGAGATCCACAGCAAGCCGGACGCGAGCATGCCGGCGATGCCGCCGATCGTCATGACCGTGCCGATCTGATCGGCGCCCCAACCGCGCGCCTGCAGGAACACGCCGAGAAACGGTCCGATACCGGCTTGCACATCGGCCACGAAGAAATTCAGCGCCTCCAGCGCGCGTTGGGCTTTCACGATGCCCCCGGCGCGGCACAGCGGTCCCGCGTGCCGCGTGGCGAACAATTCGAGCGTATCGGCTTCGACATGCGGATGACCTCACTGGCGACGAGTGCCGGGACGGCGGCCAGCCTGACGCAACTCGTATGCCATTGGCGCGTGAACGCCGCGAGTGTGGGGAAGCGGCCGGCGGTGACGCGGAGTGCTGTCCGGTTCGTGGACAGCGGTTGTCCAGCGGCGCAACAGCGAGCCGGCGCCTGTCCGCTTGCAGCGTCGTCGAATGCCTGGTGGTGACTCGCGCACCACGGGCCGGAATTTTGCTACTGTCTAGCTCCAAACCTTCCCCGCGCACTCATGACCGCTGCTCCCCGACGTTTATCGTTCGCCAGTCAGTTGATCGTCTTCTGGCTGCTGGTCGCGGTGATGTGCGCGGTCCTGATCGGGCTCGTGTGGTTCATGGCGCAAGCGAATCTCGGACGGCAGATCAGCGTCGCGCGTCAGCAGGGGCTGGCCGGCTGCGAGACGATCGGGTCGCGCTACGACCTGTCGATCGACCGGACGGCGGAGCCGATCGCCGCGCCACGCGCCGGTCAACCCGCGGCCGCCGCGCCCGCCGCGCAACCGGCGTCGCCCAATGGACCGAACACGGATCTGATGCACGCGATCCTCGACATCGTGCTCGCGCAAATGGACGGCGTGGAAGGCGGCTTCTGGCGGCCGGACGGCGCGCCGCGCGGCAGTTTCGATGCGTACGCGTTTCCGACCTATCAGGGCAGCGGCATCAAGCGCGACATCCCCGATGCCGAGACGCCGCTGATTCTGCGCACCTTGCGCGCGGCGTCCACGACACGTGCGGCGGCATCCGAATTCGTCGAAGGCCAGCAGGATGCCGTGATCGTCACCGCCTGTCCGGTGCCTCATCGGGACGGCCTCTTTGCGTGGACGCTGTCGCGCGTGCATCCTCCGCTCGGGCCGTCGGGCAAAGCGCTCGTGACCACCCTCGCGGTGTTGCTTGCAGTAATCGTCGGTATCGCCATCGCGCTCGGCGTGCTGCTGCGACGCTGGCGCGCCAATCTCGCGCGCATCGAGGCCAGCCTGAGCCGGCCCGCCGACCTGTTCATGCCGATTGCGCCGACCGGCGAGCCCGACCTCGACAAGATCGTCCACGCGTTCAACGTCTACGGCGCGCGCGCCACGTCCTTGCAGCAGCAAGCCGGCGATCTGCATACGCAGCTCGCGGCCGCGGAACGCTTCGCGGCAATCGGCCGGTTCTCCGCGCAGATGGCGCACGAGATCCGCAACCCCATCGGCGCGATGCGGCTCAAGGCGGAAAATGCCCTGAACGGCGACACCGAACGCAAGCAGCGCGCACTCGGCGCGATCCTCGAACAGATTCAGCGGGTGGAACGGCAACTGTCGGGTCTGCTCGCGCTGACCCAGCCCGTGCGTATCGACGCCCATGCCGTCGATTTGCGCAGCTGGCTCGCCGAGCGCATGGAATGGCATCAGGACGCGGCCGCGCGGGCCGGCATCGCACTCGCATTGGAGTGCGCCGAAGGGCTTCCCGCGCAGGCCTGTTTCGACGCGGAGCAACTGGCGCGCGCCATCGATAATCTGATCCTCAACGCGCTGCGTCATACGCAATCCGGCGGTCACGTCACGCTGCGCGCGGCGCGCCCCGCCGCGGCACTGCGGATCGAAGTGACCGACGACGGTCCCGGCGTGCCGCACGCCGAGCGTGAGCGCATTTTCGAACCGTTCGTGACCGGCCACGCTGCCGGTTCGGGGCTTGGCCTCGCCGTGGTACGCGAGATCGCTGCCGCGCATGGCGGCCGTGCCTTTTATGAAGCGCGCGAGCGCGGTGCCTGTTTTGTGATCGAGATCCCATGGCGCACATCCTGATCGTCGACGACGACGACGCCTTCCGCGAAAGCCTCGCCGAAACGCTCGGCGACCTTGGCCATCTCATCGAGCAGGCGGGCAGCGGCCACGATGCGCTTGCGAGGTTAGCCAGCGACACGCGCATCGACTGCATGTTTCTCGACATCAGGATGCCGGACCTGAGCGGCATCGACGTGCTCGAGCGTCTGCGCGCGATGCCGGCGCGCGCCGCGCTCCCGGTGGTCGTGCTGACCGCCTTCGCCACCAGCGACAACACCATTCACGCGATGCGGCTCGGCGCCTTCGAGCACCTGACCAAGCCGGTCGGGCGCGACGCGATCGCGTCCTTGCTGCGCAAGATCGAAGCGTCCAATCGCGGGACGTCGGGCCCGGCGCTGCCGGCGTCGAACGAAGACGTCACCGACGGCACGCCTCGCCTGCTCGGCAACAGCGAGGCGCTGCGCGACGCGCAAAAGCAGATCGGCCGCGCCGCCGCCACGGATTCGACCGTGCTGATCACGGGCGAAACCGGCACCGGCAAGGAAGTTGCGGCGCGCGTCCTGCACGACGCGTCACGGCGCCGCCACGCGCCGTTCGTCGCGATCAACTGCGCGGCGATTCCCGCCGAACTTCTGGAGAGCGAACTATTCGGCCACACGCGCGGCGCCTTCACCGGCGCGGTGGCGCAGCGCGCCGGCCACATCGTCGAAGCGAACGGCGGCACGCTGTTTCTCGATGAAATCGGCGACCTGCCGTTGCCGATGCAAGCCAAGCTGCTGCGCGTGATTCAGGAGCGCACGCTGACGCCGGTCGGCAGCAACACGAGCGTCGCCATCGACGTGCGGATCGTGGCCGCGACGCACCGCGACCTCGCGGCGGAAGTCGCGGCGCGCACGTTCCGCGAGGATCTGTTCTACCGGCTCAACGTGATTCCGGTTCATCTGCCGCCGTTGCGCGATCGTCCCGACGATATTCTTCCGCTGGCCGCGCACTTTCTCACCGCCGCCGCGAATCTGGCCGGACCCGCGCGGACCTTGAGCGGCGATGGCGAGCGGAGCCTGCTCGCGCACGCGTGGCCCGGCAACGTCCGCGAGTTGAAGAACGCGATGGAGCGTGTCGCCGCGCTCGCACGCGGCCCGCTCGTGACCGCCGACGATCTGGCTTTTCTCACCGCGCCGCGCGCCGGCGTGAGCGAGATTCCCGCCGCGCTGCTCGATCTGCCGCTGCCGCAGGCGATCGAATGGCTGGAGCGCGCAGCGATCGAACGCGCGTTGCAGCAGAGCGCGGGCAATCGCGCGGAAGCGGCGCGCCGCCTCGGCATCAGCCGTCAATCGCTCTATACGAAGATCGCCGCGTACAAGCTCGGTTGATGCGCTTGCCGGTGTCCAACTGGGCGACACCCGCCGTCCAGCCAGGCGACATCATCAACCGGACGCTACGGCGGAAAGCCTTACGCGACAACCCATAGCGGCATGGCATAGCGGTTGCGAAGACTCCTGCACGACATTGCAGTCGAAGGAGTCCGACAATGAACCGTTTCAACCCGATCGCACGCGCGGCGGCCGCGCTCGCCGTCATCGCCGCGACGGCAGCTTGCGCGGCGCAAACCATGCCGCCGCCCGCGCCGAGCGCCGGCGCACCGATGCCACCGCCGCCGCCCTTCGCCGCGGCTCCTCGTGATGGCGCTCCCGCGAGTGTGAGCGGCGTGGTCCAGCGCTATGTGATCAACCCGGAAGGCGATGTCGACGGCATGCTGCTCGCCGACAACACGTTAGTCCGGTTCCCGCCGTATATCGGCACTCAGGTGGCCGCCACCTTCGCGCCAGGCGCCACGGTCAACGTGAACGGCGTCGCGCAGCCCGGCGGTACGCTGCGCGCCAGCCAGATCGCCGACGCGAACAACGGGCGCAGCATCGTCGATCAACCGCCGCCGGTCGATGCCCAGCGTCTGCCGAAGTCGCTCGCCGGCGTCGGGCTCGTCAAGCTGGATGCCACGGGCCGCGTGCTGCGGGTCACCAGCACACCGCGCGGCGAACCCGACGGCGTACTCCTTACCGACGGCACCGTGATCAAGCTGACGCCGCCCGCGGCCGCGCGCTTCGCGAACCTGTTGCAGCCAGGCGCGACGATCGCGGCGCAAGGCTACGGCACGCGTAATCGCTATGGCGAATCACTGCAAGCCACCGCCTTCGGTACACCCGGCAATCTCACGGTGCTCTACGACACCCCGCCCAGGTAGTCCCGACTCATCACTCGAACAAAGGAGTTTCATCATGCATTGGATCGACCCCGCCTGCCTGCCGGAAACGCGCGGCAAAGTCGTGCTGTTCCTGCTCAATCCGCACGGCGATGCGGACGGCTTCATTCTTCAGCACGCCGACGGTACGCAGCAGCAGGTGCATTTCCCGCCGCATCTGGGCAAACTGATCGCGCGCCATATCGCGCCGGGCGACACGGTGCGCATACGCGGCGTGAAACCGCGCGGCGCCGATCTGATCGCCGCCATTTCGCTGACGAGCCGGCAAGGCATCGAGATCGTCGACGAAGGCCCGCGGCCTCACGAACACGGCCCGAAACATGAGCACGGCCACGGCCATGAGCACGACGGCGAGCCGATGGATGTGCAAGGCGAAGTCGTCATGCCGCTCTACGGACCGAAGGGCGAATTGCGCGGCGCGTTGCTGGAAGACGGCACTTCGCTGCGCATGCCGCCGCATGCCGCGGCCGAACTCGTCGCGTATCTGACGCCGGGCGCGCATGTGCAGGCGTGGGGCCGCGGCGTGAGAAACCGGGTGGGTTGCACGGTGGACGTACATGACATCGCCGAACTGGTCGATGAGGAGGCCGGGTCGGAGGCTTGAACGCGTAGCGCCCGGCATACGCAGTGCCGGGCGCGGCTATCGTCGAACGACGGCCGAAGCGGTCACGCGCATGACGGCGTTGCTCCGCGGCGGCTTGCTGAACCTCGATCACTTCGACGTCACCACATGCCCGCTCGATGATGCCAATGACGCCGTCACGCACGCCGCTGAAAAACTCACGCACCACTCATCACGGATGGTTGTACATCGCATTCCAATCCGCGCTGGAAACCGGCGCACGTCCCGCGTCCGATGAACCGCTCGTGGTGCCGCCAAAACCTGTCGCCGCGTGCCGTGCCGCGACGCGCGCTTCGGCGGCCTGAATATCAGCCGGATAGTTCGGATCTTCGCCGCGGGCCGGGTTATAGCCGGCCTGTTCGAGTTCGATCAACTCGGCACGCACTTGCGCACGGGTCACAGGCGAGTTCGATTGAGCGAACACGGCAACCGGCGCGGCAAGGGCAGCGGCAACCACAACGGCTTGAATAAGGGACTTCATGATGACGACCTCCAGACTTCGCTTTGCTCTGCTACGAACAGCCCTGTTCGTAATTCAGTGACGACAGTCTAGAAAGGTGGCCGCTTGAGAATAAGGGCCCTGTGTGGAGAGGATTGTTCTCGAATGTGCATAGACCGCGGATAGGGCCGCCATATCTCGACGCGGACCGGCAAGTTCGGCGAAGCATCGCGTCCGCATGCAACGGCAAAGAACTTCAATGCACTCGCGAAGATACTCGCAGTCGCGTCGCCGACCTCGAATCGCGCATTCAACGACCAGCGAATCCGCGCAGATTTCTATTCCCCGCGCTATTGCCCTAGCCTTCAACCCGATGTCTATCGCCATTGCGCGCGGACGTGAAAAGGACACTTGGCGGCCGGCTATCCGCACGGCCTTCAGCGGCAAGGTCGGCACCACCCCTTGCGGCCGTTTCACATGACACTTGCCATCTTGCTAGAGATATGATCTCCTACCACTTACCAAATATTTCATGGCTAGGTTGTTACTGCCGCGCTCGGCGCGGCATGCTTCACTGTTGTCCGATTCGGCTGATATTCCACCCGCATACGTTTGCGAATGAGCGATAGCGGCATGCGACGGTGACCGCGTGGCGCAGGTGTCAGGTCGGCAGTGTTCGTTTCATTCATGTTGTCTGACGACCTATGACTGTTGTTGAAGGTTGTCGCCGAGGTCAGCACCAGTCGTAGTGTCGCGTCGGATGCCAGGAAGAGTCACCACGGCCTTACCCGCAGGTGAATTGCGTCGAATCCGGCAATGAAAAATGCATTTGCTTTTACTTATCAAAGGAGAAGAAAAGGCAAGTAATAGGTAATCAAAAATGTGAATCACGCATCGATCAAATAAATCCGGAGACAACATGCTTTCACCAGGAAAAACCTCGTTTGCGTTTGCACTCAGTACGCTCACCGCGCTTCTCGTCACCGCTTGCGGTGGCAGCGTGAGCGACACCCCGAGCGATCCGTCGAAAGGCGGAGCCGTCTCTCTTCACGGCATTGTCTACGGCGCGTCGGACACCAGCGTGCCGTCGGGCGCCGGCGTTCCCATCACCATGATGGGACAGATGAGAGCGCTCTTCGACCTCATCAAGAAAGCGCCTGATTTCACACAAGTGGTGATGGATCTTGGCGATGGCAGCCCCGTTCATGTGCTGGACACCAACACGGGGGATAAATTCCTGCCGGGTAAGCTGGCGCTCGGCCTGTCGTACATATTGATCGATATGAAAACGAAGGGCGATCCTAAATACGCGGACTATCTTGCGACGTACCAGAAAATAACGACCGCGATGATGACGCAGATGCACGGCGCCGATTACGTGTATGCGAATACCTCCTGGGGCGAGTACTACTATCTCGTTGCGCTGAACAATTTCAAGGCGCACGGCATGCTCAATGAAGTTTTCAGCGATGCCATGCTGACCACGCTGCAAAATCGGCTGAACTTCTGCGACATGTTCGGCGCGGACGCAAGCGGCAAAACGAATACGTGCCCGGCGGCAGGCGTGCCGATCGACGTTGCATCGCTCAATACCGCTCAAAACTACTACGCGGTTTCCTACGGCATTGCGGGCTTGCGGCAAAAACTCGGCTGGAGCAATCCGAGCTTCTCGTCCAAGACCGATCCAACCGTGGCAACGATGGGCGCGCGCGACGCGCTTCTGTACACGCTCACCAATCACATTCGAAACGATTCCTCCGGCGGCTTTTCCGACGAAGCGTCGAATACGCACACCACCTACTACGACCAGGCGCGCTTCGACCGATACAGCACGCTGCTGATCGGCGAAGTGACGGAGCGAACGCTGGAAATGGGCAACGAGGCCAATCTGACGCCGGAACTGAAATCGTATCTGCGCAAATCGGTCGATCTGATTCTTCCGCAACTCAATGCCGACGGCCAGGGTTTCAACTACGGCCGATCCATCGGGCCATACGGCGATTCGGCCTTCATGGAAGTCCTGACGGCTGCGGCCAATGCAGGCGTACTGACCGCGCAGGAAATGCAGGTCGCCTATTCGTTCATCTATAAGGCGGCCTATCGCTTCGACACGTTCTGGTACGACCCGTCGCTGCCCACGCCGTCCGTAAATATGTGGGTGAAAGGCCGCGGGACCGATACGTATCGCGGCAAACCGCGCGTCATGGGTGAGAATTTCAGCCTGCTGCATCAGTTTATGTACGTGAATGCGTGGTGGGACAAGCTGGGTTTCGGCAGCAAGGCACCCATGTCCGACACCGATCTGCAAGCGTGGCTGGATGCAAGACCGCATTACACGTTGACCTGGTACAACTTGCCGGGCGATACGGCTCATCCGTACAGCGCGGCGCTCGTTACGGTGCGCGATGGCAAACGCGTCATCAATCTCAACCTGAGTCAGGCACCCGATTACAACTCGTACACGCCGTATTACCCAACACCGTTCTCCGACAAGCTGATCTACGGAACCACGGATCTGGGCTACGCGTTGTTGATTCCGCAGGTTACGTATAACGGGAAGACTTACATCCCGGTCACGTACTACAAGAATCTGAGTGTCCAGGAAAACAACGGCCAGGTTGTCGTGTCGTTCGACACGACCAAATTCCGGCAAGCCGCCAAGAACGCAACGTACGCCACCGACATCGACTTGCAAGTGCATACGGTGTTGACGTTCGATCATGGCTCGATGACCCGGACCGATACGCTGAGCTCCGCCACGCTGACCGGCAACATGGCGGTCGAGACGGATTTCACGTCGTTTGCGGACTTCCAGAACACCACGGCGAATAGCGACGGGTTTTCGGTCAAATACGCGAACAGCAATGCGACCAGCTATGGCGCCACGGGTTTCGACAGCTGCGCGCTGTCCAACTTCGAGATGGCAGCCGGCGTCACTAATCCGTTGTCCACCACGCCGATTGGGCAGTTGCATTCGAAGTTCGCTTGTACGACGCTTCCGTTTGCGCTGACGGCGGGTAGTCAACGCACGTTGGGCTGGACGCTGAAGTACGCGGATCCGAGCTGATCTCGCGGACGTGCCGGCCTTCTTACGAGGGCCGGCAAATAGGCCACGCTATCGGCGCGGAAAGACACACAGATGCATCTTCACATACAGATTCGGATTGCCGCAGCGATGGCCGGCGTAGTCGATCTGCTCGCCTGGCGCGAGATCCGTCGGCGCCTTTTGCGTGGAAGCCGACGTATTAGCGGAAGCCGCTGGCTTGCTGCCGCTACTCGCACATCCTGCGAGACCGACGGCCAGGATCATCAGCAAGGCAGATTTCTGCAGTAACGCGCGCATTCGCCGCCTCGTCATTCGTGGAAGAAGATGAGTCATCCTGCTCCGCGAAGGTCGCCGCCAGCATCACGCCAAGATGACAAAAATCTCATGCAAGTGGCGCTCGATGCCGCTTTGTCGATACCGCCTGTCCTGACATTTTTCTCATGTTGCGGTCACGATGGCACACCGCCTGCGATTCATACTGGACTCACGAATCGCCGACCGGCGGTCGCCACAAAGGAGATCTCGACATGAATGCTGCAAGACTCTTCACCCTGTCCGTCGTTGCCGCGACGATGATCGGCGCACTCTCACCAGCCGCGCAGGCGCAAGGCAAGTCTCGCGAGCAGGTGAACCACGAACTCGTTCAAGCCCAGCATGACGGCGTGACGCCAACCAGCAAGACACAATACCCGCCGGATGCCAACACGATTGCCCGGAACAAGCAGACGCACGCGGTTACGCGGCATGCCGGTGAGAAGGCACCGTCAATGGATCAGCATGACAAACTCGTCGCGAACAAATAGCGGCGCATGCCGCCGGAAGCGAGCCTCTCCGGCGGCATACCTTTGCCCGTTGCGCGCGGACGCGCGCTCGCTCAATCTTTATGGGCGGGCGGCGTCGTCCGTCATCGACACGGTCAGGCCGTTATTCGAACATTCGCGCCGGGGAAATTGCAGCCAGAAACGGGTGCTGACATGAGGCCGGCTTTCGCACCCGCACTGTCCTGCGTGGCTGTTCATGATCGACTTCACGATGGCAAGACCCAGCCCCGTGCCCGAGGCCGAACCGTGCCGCGACGGGTCGACACGATAGAACCGCTCGAATATGCGCTCGATATGACGAGCGTCGATTCCCGCTCCCGAGTCCGACACGCTCAGCGTGGTCGAGCCCGGCTCCTGCTTGCAGTCGATGGTAATCGTGCTGCCTTGCGGCGCCTGCACGAGCGCGTTCGACAGCAGGTTGCTGAGCGCGCGTTGAAAGAGCAGCAGATCGGCCTGCACGGTGCCCTCGCCCGTCACCTCGATCGTGACCTGCGCATCTTCGGCCATGGTCTCGTAGTAGCCGGCGACGCGTTCGGCCTCCGCAACCGCGTCGAGCGAACGCAAGGACAGCGGTGCGTCAGCCTGATCGGAGCGCGCGAGGAAAAGCATGTCTTCGATCATGCGCGACAGTCGCTGATACTCGTCCACACTCGATTCGATCACGTCCCGGTAGTCTTCCGCGCTCCGACGCTGTGACAGCGCCACTTGAGCCGCGGCGAGCAGATTGGTGAGCGGCGTGCGCATGTCGTGGGCAAGATTGGAGGAGAACTGGCTCAGCCGGGTGAACGATTCGTCGAGCCGCGCCAGCATGCCGTTAAAGGCGTGCTCCAGTTCCTTCAACTCGCCCGACGCTTCCAGTTCTGGCAGAGGCAGCGCCAGGCGGCTTGTCGACATCTCCTCTGCCCGAGCCACCAGCCTGCGCAGCGGAAGCAGGCCCAGCATGGCGATGCCGTACGCAAACGCGGCGGCGAGCACCACGCCTAATACTTCGATGACCACCGCGGTGTACGCATACGCGCGCAACAGAGCCTGATCACTGGTTCCATCGTACTGAACGGCGACGCGCACCAATGGCCCGATTCCGTCATTGAGCGGCACGCTTTCCACCAGGTATCGAAGATTCGAACCGGTGGGCGCGAGATTCACGGCCGCACCGCTCGCCCCGGTTGCGGGGATCGGCGGGTAGGGCCGAAACCCCAGGGTGCTCGACAGGCGCTGCCCCATCGTATCGTAGATGGCGAGCGCCAGGTTCGGGTGCCCATGCAACAGGTCGATCCACGTCTCCGCATTGCCGGCAATGCCATCGGTATTCTGGATCCCCGCCAGATGCGTGCGCAACGCCGCCATCGTGCCGGCCATATGCTCGATCGAGGTCGACTCGAGGCGGCTGCGCAGCGCCTCATATAGCGCGAAGCCGCTCAACGCGAGGATCGCCGACGTCGACAGGATGATGAGAGCAGTGAGCCTCGCCCGCAGCGTTCGCGGCACCACGCGCCTGATCAATTGCCGCCGTCCCGGTTTTCCAGCACGTAGCCCATGCCTCTCACGGTGTGAATGAGCTTGGGTTCGTAGGCGTCGTCGACCTTGGAGCGCAGCCGCCTGATTGCCGAATCCACCACGTTCGTGTCGCTATTGAAGTTCATGTCCCACACCTGCGAAGCGATCGTCGCGCGAGGCAGGATTTCGCCTTCCTTGCGCATGAGCAGCCACAGCAGCGTGAACTCCTTGGCCGTCAGCAGGATCACGTCGCCCTGACGGGTTGCCTTGCGCCGCGTCAGATCCAGCTCGAGATCCGCGACCTTCAGCGAGGTGGATTCACGTGGCTTGCCGCGCCGCAGGATCGACCGCACGCGCGCGATCAGCTCGACGAAGTCGAACGGTTTCGCGAGGTAGTCGTCGGCGCCGAGCTCCAGTCCCTTGACGCGATCCCCAACGTCGTCGCGTGCGGTGAGAAACAGCACGGGCGTGAGCCGCGTGCGGCGAAGGTTTTGCAGCAGCGTCCAACCGTCCTGTCCCGGCAGCATCACGTCGAGGATCAGCAGGTCGTAGTCTTCCGTCTCCGCCTGATGCTGACCCGTGACGCCGTCTTCCGACCAATCGACAACATATCCCGCCTCCGATAGCCCCTTGCGAAGATAGGCGCCGGTCTTCGGCTCGTCTTCCACTAACAAAATCCGCATTCACACTACCTCGAAAAAATGCCGAACCGGCGCAGTAGCTGGGCGGGCGAAGTTTTCGCCAGCCGGCTCAGGGCAGCAGCGCGCCATGACGACGAATGAGCGGCCCGGTACAGCACGGGCAAAACCAGCAGCGTCAGCGCCGTGGACGACAGGATGCCACCAATGACCACCGTTGCCAGCGGCCGCTGCACTTCCGAGCCCGTGCCGGTGGCGAATGCCATCGGCAAAAAGCCGAGCGACGCGACGAGCGCCGTCATCAGGACCGGCCGCAGCCGCGTCAGGGCGCCCTCACGGACAGCCGCGTCCAGTTCCGTGCCCTCATCGCGCAGGTTTCGAATAAAGGAAATCATGACGAGCCCGTTCAGCACCGCGACACCCGACAGCGCAATGAAACCGATCGCCGCCGTAATGGAAAGCGGGATATCCCTCAACCACAACGACAGCACGCCGCCGCTCAATGCGAACGGAATGCCCGTGAACACCAGCAAGCCATCCTTAGCATTATTAAACATGATGAACAGCAGGACAAACACCATGAAGAGCGACAGCGGCACGACCAGCTTCAGGCGCTCGGTCGCGCTTTGCAACTGCTCGAATTGTCCGCCCCACGACAACCAGTAACCCGAGGGCACCTGAACGTCCTGACGGATCTGCTCGCGCGCGTCCGCCACGAAAGAGCCGACATCGCGTCCGCGCACATTCGCGCTCACCACGACGCGCCGCTTGCCGTCTTCGCGGCTGATCTGGTTGGGACCAGGGGCGACGTCGACGGTGGCCAGTTCGGCGAGCGGCACATAAGGCGCCTGCGCGAGCGGCGCGCTGCCGCTCACCGGCGCGGGGAATGGCAACGCAATCGGCAGGCGCTTGATCGCTTCGATATCCGAGCGAAGTTCGTCCGGCAAGCGCACGACGATATCGAAGCGCCGGTCGCCCTGAAACAGCGTGCCGGTTTTCTGGCCGCCGACCGCCGCCGCGACCGTGTCCTGAATGTCACCGACCGTGACGCCGTAGCGCGCCAGCTTGTCCCGGTCCACGTTGATGGTGAGAACCGGCAAACCGCTGGTTTGTTCCATCTTCACTTCCGAAGCGCCCGGCACTTTCTGCAATGCCGCCGCGATCTTCTCGCCCGTGCCGCTGAGCACCGCCATGTCGTCGCCGAAGAGCTTCACCGCGACGTCGCTGCGTACGCCGGAGATCAATTCGTTGAAGCGCAGTTGAATCGGCTGGGAGAACTCGTAGCTATTGCCAGGCAGTTCAGCGAGCACCGCTTCGATTTCCTCGACGAGTTTGGCGCGCGACTTGTTCGGGTCCGGCCACGTGTCCGTCGGCTTGAGCATGATGTAGCCGTCGGACAGATTGGGCGGCATCGGATCCGCGGCGATTTCCGCCGTCCCTGTACGGGCAAACACGCGCTCGATCTCCGGGAAGCGTTGCTTCAACGTTTTCTCAATAGACTTTTGCATGCTGACCGATTGGGACAGACTCGTGCCCGGAATACGCAATGCGGCAACGGCCAGGTCGCCCTCGTTCAGACTCGGGACGAACTCGCTGCCGAGTCGCGCCGCCAGACCGATGCTCAGCGTGACGATCAGCGCCGCGCCGGCGAACACACGTTTCGGGCGCGTCATGAAAGCGGTGAGCAGCGGTTCATAGGCTCGCCTCGCCCAGCCCATCAAGCGGTTTTCCTTTTCCTCGACGCGCTTGCCGATGAACAGCGCCACCGCGGCGGGGATGAAGGTGACCGTCAGCACCATCGCGGCAGCCAGCGCCATCACGACCGTGACCGCCATCGGGTGAAACATTTTTGCCTCGACGCCGGTGAGCGCGAAGATCGGCAGATAGACCACCATGATGATCAATTGACCGAATATCAGGGCGCGGCGCGCTTCCTGCGACGCGCCGAAGACTTCGGCGAAACGCTCCTCGCGGGTCAACGGCCGGCCGGCGAGCGTCTGCGCATGAGCAAGGCGCCTCACGCAGTTTTCGACGATCACCACCGCGCCGTCGACGATGATCCCGAAGTCGAGTGCGCCCAGACTCATGAGGTTGGCGCTCACCTTCGCATTGACCATGCCGGTGAAGGTCATCAGCATCGACAGCGGAATGACGAGCGCCGTGATCAGCGCCGCGCGCATGTTGCCGAGAAAGAGGAACAGCACGACGATCACGAGCACCGCGCCTTCGAGCAGGTTCTTCTTCACTGTCTGCACGGCTTTCTCGACCAGCACGGTGCGGTCGTACACGGGAATCGCGCGCACACCTGGTGGCAAGGTACGGTTGACGTCTTCCATCTTGACGGAGACCGCCTTGGCGACGGTGCGGCTGTTCTCTCCGATCAGCATGAACACGGTGCCGAGCACGACCTCTTCGCCGTTCGACGTCGCGGCGCCCGTGCGCAATTCACGGCCCATGTCCACCTGTCCGACGTCCTTGATACGAACCGGCACGCCGCCCACGTTGGTGAGCACGACATTGGCGATGTCTTCGACCGAGCGGGCCTGGCCTGGCACGCGCACGAGATACTGCTCGCCGCGCTTTTCGATGTAGCCCGCGCCGACATTCGCATTGTTACGGTCGATCGCGCGCACCACGTCCGCGAGCGTCAAGCCGTATGACATGAGCTTGGCGGGATTCGGCGCGACCCGGAACTCCTTCACGAAGCCGCCGATGGAATTCACCTCGGTGACGCCCGGCACGTTGCGAAGCTGCGGCTTCACGACCCAATCTTGAAGCTCGCGCAAATCTGCCGGCGTGTAGCGGGTTCCGTCCGGCTTGACGGCCGACGCGTCGGCCTCCACCGTCCACAGATAAATCTCGCCGAGACCCGTGGAGGTCGGCCCCATCGCCGGCGTCGCGCCGGGCGGCAGCTTGTCCTTGGCTTCCTGAATCCGCTCGTTGACGAGCTGACGCGCGAAGTAGATGTCGGTGCCGTTCTTGAAGATCACCGTGACCTGAGAGAGCCCGTAGCGGGAGATGGAGCGCGTCTGCGCCAGATTGGGAAGTCCGGCCATTGCGGTCTCTACCGGATAGGTGATGCGCTGCTCGGCTTCGAGCGGCGAATAACCCGGCGCTGAAGTGTTGATTTGCACCTGAACGTTGGTGATGTCGGGCACGGCGTCGATGGGCAGCTTCTGATAGCTGTACACGCCCCATCCCGCGACCGCGGCAACGGCCAGCATGACCAGCCAGCGGTGCGCGATGGCGAAGCGAATCAGTCTTTCAAACATGCGGAGGGTCCTTGGAAACCGAGGCTCGGGAAAGCGGTCTGCTTACTGCAAGTCATCGCAGGTCATGACGGGTTCATGGCGTCGGGGCGTCAATGTTCCTCGACACTGCCCTTCCCGAGTTCAGCCTTGAGGACGAAACTGTTCGCGGTGACATACTTCTGGCCCGGCAGAAGTCCTTTCACCACTTCGACGACCTTGTCGTCACGGCGCCCCGTCTCGATCGCCTGAGCGACAAAACCCTTGGGCGACTGCACAAAGACGGCGGGCCCGCCGTCTATCTCCTGCAGCGCGTCGCTCGCCACCGCGAGCGGCACGCTTTGTTTGCCGGCATCCACCGACACATTGACGAACATGCCCGGCCGCCACGCGCCATCGGGATTCGGCAGCACCACCCGCGCCGGCGCGGTGCGGGTTTGCTCGCCGAGCAGCGCGCCGACGTAGGCAATCGGACCACTCGACTTCGAGTCGAACGCGGTGGCGCTGACCGTGGCTTCGCGGCCGACACGCACATCGTTCAGGCGCTGCGCCGGCACCGCCATTTCGGCCCACACGGACGAGAGGTCCGAGAGAATAAAGACCTTGGCATCCGCGGCGATCGCCTCACCGGGCGTCGCGTGCTTCTCGACCAGCGTTCCGGCAAACGGCGCGCGCAATTCGTAACGGTTCAAGGCGCCGGCCGATGGCGGGGCATTCAGCGCGGCAAGCTTCGCGCGGGCGTTCTGCGTGGCGATCTCGGCTTCGCGTAACTGGACCTGCGCCTGGAGGTAGTCCTGCTCGGCGGAGATGCGCTCCTGCCAGAGCGTCTTTTCGCGTTCATACGATGTTCGTGCGGCCGCGAGCCGGCGCTCCGCGCTCAGCAATTCGCTTCTGCGATCGGCAAGATCGGTGCTGGCGATGACCGCCAGCACTTGCCCCTTCGCGACTTTCTCGCCGATCGAAACATCGACTCGCTCGACGATGCCCGCCACGCGTGGCACGACGTGGGCCGTGCGATCCTCATTGAATCTGATCTCACCAGGAAGCTGGAATGTCGTGAGAATCTGCGCGGGACCGACGCGGTCGAGACGAATCTGCGCCGCCTCGATTTGCGCCGCGCTGAGCGCGATTGCACCATCGGCCCGCGAAAACACGAACGATGCGGATTGTCCGCGCCACTTGAGATGAATGAATGCGTCGAAGACGTGAGGCTTCGCGATCGGTTCGGCGGACAGCAGCTTCTGACCTGCCGACGCGAACTGCAATGGCTGCATCGAACCGTCGTAACGCGTAATGGAACCCGACACGACCAGGTCCTTGTCCGCGGGTTTGCCGTCGACGAAAGGATAGACGACGAGCCGCGCGTCCCCCGGCTTCTCGGACAGGACGACTTCGACCGCCAGCGCACCGTCTGTGAACACGGTGCCGCCATGCTGGCCGGACGAACCCTGCGCGCTTGCCGATGCTTCGACGGCGCCCGAAGTATCTCCAGTATTCGACGACACCCGCGTCATCGCGAACACGGCGAGCGCGACGCTCACGCCGCTGAGAGTCACCACAGTGGCGACGATGAGTTTTCTGCGCAGCATGAAAATCCTTCAAGGTAGGCGGGACGCGCTGTTGCGAAGCGGAACACCGACAAGCCGGCCGATTTCGGCGTAGGCCAGGTGCGCATCGGTCAATGCCTGGACGTATTGCGACTGGCCCTGAAACAGCGTGCGCTGCGCATCCAGGACATCGAGAAAGCCAAACTTGCCGAGCTCATAACCGCGCGACATTGCGTCGAGCGCCTCGCGCGCGGCCGGCAGGACATCGGTTTTCAGGCGCCGCGCCTCCAGGCTCGATCGCTCGTAATTGGCGTACGCCTGAGTCAGCTCCAGTTGCAGGCGCGCCTTTTCACTGTCGAAGTCGGCGCTTGCCTTCTCGGCTTTGTGAACCGATTCGAGCAGCGCGCCTTTGTTGGTGTCGAAAAGCGGAAGCGGAATGGAGATGCCGACCACAGCCTGGTTGTCGGGCACCGCGCCGGTCACGACCCGCTTCATGCCCGCGCTGAACGTGATGTCCGGAATGCGCTTCGCGCGCTCGACGGCAATGGCGGCGTTGCTCCGCAACGTCTCGGCCTTCGCGGCGCGCGCAAGCGGCGCGTCGATCAGTTGAGGCAATAGTTCGGCAAGCGGTTCGATCGCCGGCACGCTTTCGATATCGCCGGTCGCGGGGCGTCCTCGCACGAGCGGACTGCCCGTCACGTTGGCGAGTTTTTCCGCGGCAATGGTCAGCCGCGAGGCGGCGTTGGCCTGCTCGATCTGAACGCCGGTGGCGGCGACCCGCGCTTTGGTCGCCTCGACCGGCGACACCTTGCCCGCGCGCGCGCGTTTCTCCGCCAGCTCCGCGGACCTCGCCGCGATGTCGGCCGATTCACGCGCGACGTGCAACTGGCGCTGAGCCGCGAGCATTCCGTAAAACGCGGCAATGACGTCTGAGCGCAAGGCCGCGCCGCGCGCATCGAACGATGCGAGCGCCACTTCGCGTCCATAGGAAGCGACGTCGAGGCGCGCCTGACGCTTGCCGCCGAGTTCGACGGTCTGGTTGACGAGTGCCGTCGACGTGCGCTCCGTGCGGCCGAACCCCTCCTGCAGCAGCGAGATCTGCGGATTGGGTCGGGCGCCCGCCTGCATGAACGTGCCGCGCGATGCATCGGCGTCGGCGCGCGCGCCGCGCAGCAGCGGGTTGTTCTCGGCGGCGATGCCGAGCGCCTCGTCGAGCGGCAAGGCGGCGCCGGACGGCGCGGCCAGTGCGGTCGATGGCGAAGGCCGATTGCCTTCCACGAGCGCCGCATCGGCTTGCGCAAAGGCCGGATTCACCGCAGCGATCGCAAGTACGGCAGCAAGGTTGCGGGTGAGCATGGATGCGTGATGTGTTGACGAGGTGCGACCGATGCTACGGCGCTGCCGCAGTGCCAACATGGCGAAAAAATGAGATTTTTGTCATCTTCGGCAAGCGGCGCGGGCGGCAGCGGCGGCACAACGGCGCGTCACGGCTAAAAAACGCCAGCCTTGTCATAATGATTGCCCCACCCCAAACCCAGCCCACTCCACGGAGCCCCAATGAATCATCCAACCGCGCAGCCCTCCACCGCCACCGTCCGCCGCGTCGCCTTTCTCGGCCTCGGCGTGATGGGCTATCCCATGGCCGGCCATCTCGCGAAAGCGGGCCTCGACGTGACCGTGTACAACCGCACGGCGTCGAAGGCGCAGCAATGGGTATCCGAGTACGGCGGCCGGGCCGCGAACACGCCGCGTGAAGCGGCGAACGGCGCCGACCTGATTCTCGCGTGCGTCGGCAACGACGACGATCTGCGCAGCATCACGCTCGGCGATAACGGTGCGTTCGCGGGCATGGCGCCCAATACCGCGTTCGTCGATCACACGACGGCGTCGGCGAACGTCGCGCGCGAGCTAGCGGAAGTCGCGCGCCAGAAAGGTCTGCATTTCATCGACGCGCCCGTGTCGGGCGGCGAATCCGGCGCGCAGAACGGCAAGCTGACGATCATGTGCGGCGGCGAGCCCGCCGTCTTCGAGCAGGCATCACCGGTCCTTGCGCACTACGCGGCGGCCGTCACGCTGATCGGGGCCGTCGGCGCCGGGCAACTGGCGAAGATGGTCAACCAGATCTGCATCGCCGGCATGGTGCAGGGACTGTCTGAGGCGATCAACTTCGGCCAGCTCGCGGGCCTCGACATGCCGCTGGTGCTACAAGTGATCGGCAAGGGCGCGGCGGCCAGCTGGCAGATGGACAATCGCGGCAAGACCATGATCGACGGCAAGTTCGATTACGGCTTTGCCGTCGACTGGATGCGCAAGGACCTCGGCTTCTGTCTCGACGAAGCGAAGCGCAATGGCGCGTCGTTGCCGGTGACCGCGCTCGTCGATCAGTTTTATGCGGACGTGCAGGCGCTCGGCGGCAATCGATTCGATACGTCGAGCCTGATCTGGCGCTTGCGGGCCCTCAAGGCGGCGCAATAACAGCGGCGGGCGCTGCATACGCGCCCGCCTTGCATGACTCGCGTCACTTACTCATTTGTGCCGCTTGCGTCACTCGTATCACTTGCGCCACCGCAACGGCCGGCGCAAGTGATGGCGCTCCAGCCGCACCGCCGCTCCAGCGTGCAGGAAAGACGGCATGCCCAACTCGACGCCGGCGGCGCGCTCGCGTTCTTCATCGGCCTCGACGGTCTTGCTGGTGTCGATGAAGAGCGCCGCCAGCATACCGACCGCGAGCAGCCCCGCGGAGATATTGAACGGCACGTTGTAGCTGCCGGTCTTCTCGATCAGATAGCCGAACACCACCGGCGACACCATCCCCGCCACGCCGAAGCCCGTGTTCATCATGCCGCCGGCCGTGCCCGCATACTTGCCGGCGATGTCGAGCGGCAACGTCCACAGCACAGGGTTGGTGATTTCGAGGAAGAAGAACGAAGCCGACAGGAACCACACGGCCGTGAGCGGATCGGTGGCGGACACCATCGGCAGCAGAAACACCAGCGAGCCGCCCATGCCCACCACCAGCACCGCACAGCGCGCGAAGCGCAGGCGGCCCGTGATCTTGAAGAGCTTGTCCGACACGACGCCGCCGAGCGTGTCGCCGACCACGCCCGCGAGCAGCGGCAGCGCGGTGAAGAGCGCCAGTTGCTTGAGATCGAATCCGCGCGACTCGCGCAGATAGGACGGCAACCAGGTCAGATAGACCCACAGCAACCAGCCATAGCAGAAGTCGACGAACGTGACGAGCCACATGCGGCGCACCAGTTTGCGCCATGGCGTGGCCGCATGTTTGGCGCGGTCGCAATCGCCGGCGCGGTAGCCGATCTCCGCGGTTTCCTCGGCCGTGATGCGCCGGTTCTGTTCCGGCGAATTCGTGAACACGAAGAGGTAGAGCACGGTCCACGCGAGGCTCGCGATGCCGAGCAGGATGAACGCGTCGCGCCAGCCGCCGGTCGCCACCACGGCCAGCACGAGCGGCGGCGTGATCGCGCCGCCCAGGCGCGCGAAACTGTGCGTGATGCCTTGCGCGAAGCCGCGCTCGGCTACAGGCATCCAGTAAGTGAAGGCGCGCGTCGCGGTAGGAAACGCGCCGCCTTCGCCGATGCCGAGCGCGAAGCGCATCACGACCAGCATGGTGACGCTGCCCGCGAAACCGGTGGCGAGCGTCGCCACGCCCCAGATCAGCGATAGCACCGTGAGCACCAGTTTCGGCCCGTACTTGTCGGCGAGCCAGCCGCCGATAATCTGCATCGCCGCATACGGATAAGCAAAGGCCGAGAACACCAGGCCGAGCTGAACGGTCGTGAGGCCCATCTCGTGACGAATCAACGGGCCGGCCACGGCAATGTTCACGCGATCGATGTACGAAATGAAGTACATCAGGCACATGACCGCCAGGATGATATGGCGTGTCTTGACACGCCGGATACGCGTTTCCATGCTGTCTCCTATCTCTTTTATGTATCGACGACGGCCGCGAGCGGCCGCCCGATTTACCGGACTGCGACTGCCTGCCTGTCTCCGCCCGCGCCTTGCCCGCTCGCGAGCGGCACCGCGTCAGGTGGGCACCAGCTTGAGCCGCTGCACCTTGCCGGAAGGTCCGCGCGGCAGTTCATCGACGAAGTGGAATTCTTTCGGCGTCTTGTAGCGCCCGAGTTCGCGCACGCAGTGCTCGCGCAGATCCGCCGGGTCGGGCGCGCTGCGTCCCTCGCTCGTGCGCGCCACCACGAAAGCGACGATCTCCTGGCCGTATGCCGGATCGGGCACGCCGACCGCCGCCGCGTCCAGCACATCGGGATGACGCAACAACGCTTCGTCGATTTCGCGCGGCGCAATGTTTTCGCCGCCCTTGATGATCAGTTCCTTGGCGCGGCCGTTGATGTAGAAGTAGCCGTCCTGGTCGCGATAACCGAGGTCGCCGGTGCGCAGCCAGCCGTCCGTCGTGAAGGCGGCGGCCGTTTCCTCGGGCCGCTTGTAATAGCCGCCCATCACCTGCTCGCCGCGCAACACCAGTTCGCCGCATTCGTTGGCGGCGCATTCGCGCCCCTCACGGTCGATCACGCGGGCTTCGCCGCCCGAGGGCAGACCGATGCTGCCGACGCGCCGCCGGTCCATCTCATACGGATTGCTAAAAACCGGCGCGGCGGTTTCCGTCATGCCCATGGTTTCGATCACGCCGATCCCGAAACGCGCTTCGAACGCGCGATGATGATCGGCGGGCAATGCGGCCGACGCGCTGCGGCAAAACTTCAGCGCCGACAGATCGTAGGTGCAGGCTTCGTCGGCATTGAGCAGATAGGCGACGATGGTCGGCACCACGTTGATCCACGTGCAGGCATGAAGCGCGACGTCGCGCCAGAACGTGCGGGCGGAGAAGCGCGATGTCATCACCGCCGAGCCGCCATGGAACAGCGGCGCGAGCAGCGTCACCACCAGACCGTTGATGTGATAGAGCGGCAACGACGCGAGCACGCGATCGTCCGACGTCAGCCGGTGCTCGGCGCTGATGTTGCGCGCGTTCGCCATTAGATTGCGATGCGTCAGCAGGACGCCTTTGGGCGTGCCCGTCGTGCCCGAGGTGTACATCAGCAATGCGACGTCGTCTGCTGCGGGCTCGTGCGCCGTTGCGGCATCCGCTGTGTGCCGCGGCGCGCGGCCGCGCTTCGCGAGCGCTGGCGCGGCGGCAGCGTTCGCGCCATGTGCCGCGGTCTCGGCCAAAGCAGGTTCACGCTTTGCGAGCGAAGGGGGTTCGGCATCGTCCGGTTCGGTCTGGATCAACGCGATCTCGCGCGTCAAGCCAGCAGCGCGCAATTCGGCCACGGCCGTGCCGATCACCGCCTGCGTGTCGCGCGCGGTGAAGATCATCCGCGTATCGGAATGGTCGACGATATAGCGCACCTGCGAGGGCTGACACAAAAGATTGAGCGGATTGGCGACCAGCCCGCTGTACATGGCCGCAAGCAACAGACGGGCCGTCTGGATTCCATTGCCCATGAACACGGAAATCACATCGCCCGGCCGCAGGCCGGCTTCCCTGAAGCGTGTCTCGATCACTCGGCAGTCGTCGCGCAGTTCGCGAAACGTCAGCACGGTCGCGCGCCGGTCAGGAACCGCCGTTTCGTCGTCGTCGAGTGCGGCCAGCAGGAAGGGCTTGTCCGGATGCTGCGCGGCGCGCTCGTCGATCAGCGCGCGAAGGGTGGCGGGCGTGTTCATCGGCCGTACCTCGCGAAGAAATCGCCGAGCAATTCGTCCGTTTCCGGCACGCGCTCTTCGATTGGGTACGCGACCCGCGTGGTGTTCAGATAGTGGCGGAAGCCCAGATTGCCCGAGAAGTTGTTGCGGCCCCACGTACCACAGCCCATCGACAGCGAAAACGGCAAGCCGTTGTCGAAGTTGCCGCCGGTGGCGAGGCAATGCGCCTGATTCACGATCACGCGCGCGACCGGCAATGTCACGCCAAGCTGAACCGCTTGCGCGGTATCGGTCGAATGCAGTCCGACCGAATGGCCCGCGCCCATGTACGCGTAGATGCCGCGCACCACGTCGGCTGCGGCATCGAAATCGGCGGCGCGATACACGGCGAGCACCGGCGCGAGTTTCTCGCCGGAAAACGGATAGTCGGTGCCCGCGCCGCTCTCTTCCACCATCAGAAAGGCCGGGTGACGCGCGGCGATTTCATCCAGACCCGCCACGCGTGCGATCACCTCGGCGGACTTCGCCGTGCACTGCTCCGAGAGCGTGCCATTGACCCACATCACCTGTTGCAAGCGGGCCTTCTGCGCGGCGTCGAGGAGTACCCCGCCGCATGCGGCCAGTTCGGCCAGCATCGGCTGATAGACGGCGTCTTCGATCACGACGCTGTTTTCGGACGAGCAACTCGTCGCGTTGTCGAAAGTTTTTGAGCGCAGGATCTTGCGCGCCGCATCATGCAGATCGGCGGACGCCGTGACGATCGAAGCGACATTGCCCGCGCCCACGCCGAACGCGGGCGTGCCGCTCGCATACGCCATGCGCACATTCGCCTGCGAGCCGGTGGCGACGACCAGATCGCACTGCCGCATCAGCGCGGCGGTCGCCGCCTTGCTGATCGGCGCGGGCAGCATCTGCACGAGGTCCGGATCGATACCGGCTTTGGCGAATTGCGCGTGAATGAACTCGATCAACAACGCGCAAGACGAGTAACCTTTGGGGGACGGCGCGACGATTACTGCATTGCCGCATTTGAGCGCGTTGATGATCTTGTTGGCCGGTGTCGCCGCCGGATTGGTCGACGGCGTGATCGCCGCCACCACGCCCACTGCGCGCGCGATCTCGACGATGCCGCTCGCCCTGTTTTCCGCGATTACGCCGGTGGTCTTCTGTCCGTGCAGGTCGCGCAGCAAGCCGAGCGTTTTGCGATAGTTCTTGCGGAACTTGTCGTCGGCGTTGCCGAGACCCGTATCGTGCACGGCGCGTTCCGCCAGTTGCCGGTTGCGCTCTGGCTCCATGATGGCCCACGCGGCGGCGTCGGCGGCGGTATCGAGCGCCTGTTGTCCTGCATTCTCGAAAGCACGCTGCGCCGCGCGCGCTTTCGCGACGAGCGTGGCGACGATGCGCTCGGCTTCGCCGTCCGCATGGTGGCCTGCGATTTCGACTCCTGTGGCCCTGACGTTCATATGGATTCGCTCCGCGTGAATGAATTGATTGCAGTGCTATCAATCTAGCCAGCCGCGCTTAGGGCGAAGTCCCGTTTTTCGAGCTATCCACTGCAGTGCGTTTGCCAGCATCGGAAAACGCAAAATTCGGTACTTTCCATAGTCCCGAAAAGCAATGAAGTCGATGCAAAATCAACGCTGTGAATACGCTGGCGAGGGAGTGGGATGTCGACGTCAAACCAGTCGAATGCAGCTGCAGTGCGCGCGTTTCGCGTACTCGAAACGCTTGCCGAAGCGGGCGGCCCGCTTTCGATGACGGAACTCGTCAATGCGCTCGGCCTGCCCAAGCAGACCGTCCACCGGATCCTCGTGCAACTGATGGATGCGTGGCTCGTCACGCGCGGCGCGGGCGATCGTCTTTACGAATGTTCGCCACGTGTGCGCATGCTCGCGGTCAATGTGCTGATGCATGCGGGACCGGCCGCCGCTCGCCACGTGCTGCTCGAACAGCTGGTGGCGAAAATCGGCGAGACCTGCAATCTGACCATGCTCTCCGGCAACGATGTCGTCTATGTGGACCGCGTCGAAACCGAATGGCCGCTGCGCATGCATTTGCAACCGGGTTCGCATGTGCCCTTGCATTGTTCGGCGAGCGGCAAGCTGCTGCTGAGCTTTCTGCCGAAGGACAGACGCGAACGCGTAATCGAGACGCTGCCGCTGCGCGGTTATTCGGAACGGACGATCACCGATCGCGACGCGTTGCGCAAGGAACTGACCACCACGCGGCGGCGGCTTCTCGCGATCAACAATCAGGAACATCTGCAAGGGCTGATCGCGATTGCGGTGCCTGTCATGCTGGATCGCAATCGCGCCTGCGCGGCGATTGCCGTGCAGGCGCCGGTGGGCAGAGTCACGCTCGACGATCTGCTCGCCTTCGTGCCTGACTTGCGCCACGCGGCGGAAGAGACAGCGAAGACGTTTCGGGAATGACGCGGCGTGAGGCCGCGCGAGCCTGGCCGTGGCGAGAAACGCGCTTCAATGAGCGGCGCGCTGCATCACGCCGCGCACCGCGCTTCTGCGATCCAAAGCAAACTGCAGACTCAGGACTGCGCATGCGCAACCGCATCGAACGCACCCGCCCGCTTCCTCTCGATCGCGCGCACCGATAGCGCCGATATCAATGCCGAGAACAGCACGTACGCGCACACCGTCCACGGTTTTCCGCCGTTCAGTCGCATGAGGATCGTCGCAATGATCGGCGTGAGTCCGCTCGCGAAGATGCCGGAGAATTGATACACGAACGAGATACCCGTATAGCGCACTTTGGCGTCGAACAGTTCGGCAAACAATGCCGCCTCAGGACCGTACACCATCGCGTAGAAAATGCCGAATGGCACCACGATGGCCGCCCAGATCAACAACGTGTTGGCCGGCTGCATTTCGATCAGCCAGAAAGCCGGAAACACCGACACGCCGCAAATCAGCGAGCCCCAGAAATACACCCGCGCGCGGCCGAGCTTGTCGGACATGCTGCCGAACAGCGGGATGAAAAAGCACATCACGCCCGCCGCGATCATCACGCCGAGCAAGGCGTCGGTGCGGCTCATCGAGACATGTTGCGTAAGGTAGCCGATCGAAAACACAGCGAAAATGTTGAAGAACACGCCATCGATATAACGCGCGCCCATGCCGAGCATCACGGCGCCGCGATAGCGCGTGATCATGTCGACGAACGGAATCTTCGCTTCGCGCCGATTGCGTTTGAGCGCAAGGAATTCGGGCGTCTCCATCACTTTGGCGCGAATATACAAGCCGATCAGAACGAGACCGAGCGATGCGCCGAATGCGATCCGCCAGCCCCACGACAGAAAGGCCGCTTCGGGCAATAAGCGGGACAGGCCCGCGACCATCCCCGATGCGAGACATAGGCCGATCGACAAACCGATCTGCGGCAAACTCGCGTATAGGCCGCGCTGTTCAGGCGGCGCATATTCATACGCCATCAACACCGCGCCGCCCCATTCGCCGCCGAGCCCGATGCCCTGCAACACGCGCAGCGACAACAACAGGATCGGCGCCCAGATGCCGATCTGCGCGTAGGTGGGAATGAACGCGACGCCAGCCGTCGAAATCCCCATGATGACGAGCGTCAGAATCAGCGCGGACTTGCGGCCGATCCGATCGCCGAAATGGCCGAATATCACGCCGCCGAGCGGCCGGGTCACGAAGCCCACCGCAAAGGTCGAATAAGCGAGCAGCGTCGACACGAGCGGATCGTTGGCGGGGAAATAGAGCTTGTTGAATACGATGCCGGCGACCACGCCGTAAAGAAAAAAGTCATACCATTCGACGGTTGCGCCGATCACACTGGCGAACGCAACGCGACGGATAGCGCGGGGATCGATTGCCATAGCAGCAGCTCCTCAATGGACGGCCATGCCGTGCGTGTCGATACGCACGGCCGGCCGGGAACCCCAGTTGTCTCCTCCGGGGCGGTTTATGTGCAGCCTCCAGGGCATCCATTCGCTGGCCGTCCCGCGGCTGCGTATTGCGGCGGATAGTGCCCGCCGTTGTTTTGCACCTGCTACGTTATGCGGCCACTTTCGCCGCGGGCGTCGTCGCCACGCCTCGATCGACGCCGCTTGCGTCGTGCAGAATCATGTCCGACGCTTTTTCAGCCACCATCACGATCGGCACATTGGTATTGCCCGACACGAGCGTCGGCATGATCGAGCAGTCGACCACGCGCAGCCCCTGGGTGCCGTACACGCGCAAACGTTCGTCGACCACCGCGAGCGGATCGCCTGCCGCGCCCATCTTCGCTGTACCAGACGGGTGGAAAATTGTCTGTCCGTACTCCCGGCAGAAATCGAGCAGTTCGTCGTCGGTTCGCGCGTCCGCGCCTGGGCGCACCTCGCGTTTCATCAGCCCGTTCATCGGCTCGGCCGCCGCGACGCGACGCGCGAAACGCACGCCGGCGATGGTCGTGCGCCGGTCCAGATCCGTGTCCAGATAGTTCGGCTGGATGGACGGCGCCTCACGCGGATCGGCGCTGCGAATGCGCACCACGCCGCGCGATTCGGGGCGCAACTGACAGATCGAATACGTGCAGCCGGGAAAGTCGTGGACGTTGCCGCCCGCGGAGTCCGCCGACAAGGTCGAGAAATGGAACTGGATATCCGGTGTCGCCGACTCCTCCGGCAAGGCCCGGCAGAACATGCCGCCCTGGTTAATGCCGACCGCAAGCGGGCCGCTGCGCATCAGCGCCCATTGCAGGCCCATCTTCGCGCGCCCGGTCCATGAACGCAGTTGATCGTTGGTCGTGATCGGCTTCGTCACTTCATAGATCAGACGGATTTGCAGATGGTCCTGCAGGTTCTCGCCGACGCCCGCGCGGTTAGCCACCACGGGAATGCCGAACTCGCGCAGCAGCGCGGCCGGTCCCACGCCGGACAGTTGCAGCAATTGCGGAGACTGCAGCGCCCCGGCGGTCAGGATCACTTCACGATTGGCGCGCACTTCCCGCAGCTCGCCGTGTTGCCGGTACTGCACGCCGCAAGCGCGGGAGCCTTCGAACAGAATCTTCGAAGCCATCGCATCCGTTTCCACATGCAGGTTCTGGCGTTGCCGCGCAGGCTTCAGATAAGCGACGGCCGTCGAGCAGCGAAAGCCGCGGCGGGTAGTCAACTGGTAGTAGCCGACGCCCTCCTGATCGCCCGTGTTGAAGTCGTCGATGCTTGCCACGCCTAACGAGTTCGAGGCCGCGATAAACGCGTCGACCAGTTCATGGCGCTGCTTGATCGTCGAGGCCCACAGCGGTCCGTCGACACCGCGCGTCGGACCTTCGCCCAGTTCGTTGTGTTCCAGCCGCCTGAAGTACGGCAGGCAGTCTTTCCAGCCCCAGCCGCGATTGCCAAGGCGGGCCCAGTGGTCGTAATCGTCCTTCTGTCCGCGCACATAGATCAGGCCGTTGATCGAACTGCTGCCGCCCAGCGTGCGGCCGCGCGGCCAATAGAGCCGGCGATTATGCATGTTCGGATCGGGATCGGTATAGAAGCCCCAGTTGTAGACCGGGTGAAACATCGTCTTGCCATAGCCGATGGGGATATGAATCCACATGAAGCGATCGGCGGGGCCGGCTTCGAGTAGACATACCGAGTAGCGGCCGCCTTCGGAAAGCCGGTTCGCCAGCACGCAACCCGCCGATCCCGCGCCGACGACGACAAAGTCGAATCGGTCTGCCATGTGACCTGTCTCCTGCATGTTTTATAAAAAACGGTATGTTTCGTTGAAATTTATGTTCAGCCCGTTTCCTGTTCAAGAAATTCCCGCTACTATCGGCTCATCTGAAACAGAAACTGCGGTTTTTGTTTCACTTTTAGAAATGACCCGCCGGCCCGCGCGGCGTACGCGGACGCTGGACAGCCACTGATCGACAGCAAGGAAGCGTATGCAAGCACTCTGCTCGTCCCCACGCGGTGAACCTCTCGCCGAGGATTCACGGGCGCTGCGCGCATTGGCCGTGCTCGAACAACTCGCAGCCGCGGGTCAGCCGTTTTCGCTTTCGCAACTCTCGCTGCGCCTGCACATTCCCAAAGCAACGCCGATGCGGCTGATCGAATCGCTCGAAGCGCAGGGCTATGTGACGCATCTGCCCGATTCGCGCGGCACGGACCGCGGCATCACGCTGGGCCCGAAAGCGGCGCAGCTCGCGCTCACCACGCTGTCCAACAACACCTTCGGGCGCGCCTGCCGTTCGCTGCTGCGCTCGCTGGTGGACACGCTCGGCGAAACCTGCAACCTCACCGCGCTGGATCACGACACTGTTCTCTATCTGGAGCGCGTGGAGACCACTGAACCGCTGCGCCTGCATCTGCAACCCGGTACGCGCGTGCCGTTGCATTGCACCGCGAGCGGCAAGCTGTTCCTGTCGCAGATGCCGCCGGCCGAGCGCCGTCCCGTGCTCGCGCGGCTGACGCTGGAGCGCAGAACGCAAGGCACGCTGACGGAACTGAATCTCCTCGAAGCCGAACTCGACCGGCTCGCCGTGCGCGGCATCGGCATCGACAACGAGGAGCTGGTGCGCGGCATGGTGGCGGTCGCGGTGCCGGTGCGCGATGCCAGCGACGGGCACGTGCTGGCCGCGCTGGCGATTCATGCGCCGACCGCGCGCGCGAGTCTGAACGACCTGCTGAAGGCCGTGCCGAAACTCAAGGACGCGGCGCTGAAGCTGGCTCCGCTGTTATCCGCCGGCCCTTCCACGGAGCATCCGTACCATGAGCGCTGAGGCCTTTCCCATGAGCGATCCGTTAGACACGGTGGAGTCTCCAGCCGGCGGCGCCAAGGTCGGGCGGCGTAAAACGGAGCTGTACAATGACGCCGATCCATTTTCCGGAACGGCAGGCATGACCAAAGCGGATACTCCGACGCTGCGCGCATTTGCGCTGCTCGAACACCTCGTCAACGCGGACGGCCCGGTGTCGCTTGCCGACATCGCGCAGGACGTCGCGTTGCCCAAGGCGTCGCTGCATCGGATGCTTGCTTCGCTGGAGGCGGGCGGGCTCGTGATCCGCGAGCCGGGCCAGAAGAACGCGTACGTGATCGGCCCGCGGCTCGCGCAACTCGCGTTGGGGGTGGTGATGCATTCCGGCGCGCGCCGCCTGCGTCATGCGATCCTCGCGCGTCTGGTGGCCGATCTCGGCGAGACCTGCAATCTCACCATGCTGCATGAAACCGAGGTGCTGTATCTCGATCGCATGGAAGCGCCGTGGCCGTTGCGCCTCGATCTCAAACCCGGTTCGCATGTTCCCGCGTATTGCAGCGCGAGCGGCAAACTGCTGCTGGCCATGCTGCCGCGCGAACAGCGGTCGGCGCTCGTGCGCGCGCTGAAACTCGAACGCTTCACGCAGAACACCATCACTGATCCGGAACTGCTCGAAGCGGAACTCGACCGGACCGCGCACAAGCGCATTGCGATCGATAACGAGGAGTTTCTGGCCGGCATCGTGTGCGTGGCGGCGCCGATTATCGATGAGAGCGGCGCGTGCATCGCGGCGATCGCCGTGCATGCGCCGGTTTCGCGTGCGCCGCTGTCGCGCGCGCTCGAATTCGTGCCGCGTCTTCAGGAAGCTGCCAGGGAACTCGCGGCCACTTTCTGACGCGGGCGCCATAACGGGCGCAAGCGTTACGGCGCGGGCTTCTGCTTGCGCACGAGTTCGGCCAGCAGGCGTACGCCGGCGTCGATCTTGTCGAGCTTGATCGCCGAGAAGCCCATCCGGAAGCAATGCTTCTGCTCCAGTCCGTCCATGAAGAACACGCCGCCCAGTTCGATCAGAATGCCGTGCTGTTCGGCGTCGGCGGCAAGACGCACGGCGTCGAGCCAGGGCGGGCCTTCCACCCAGCACGAAGCCCCGCCCGTAATCGGGATGTGACGCGCTTCGGGTAGGTATTTATCGAGCGCCGCCATCAGCACCAGCGCGCGCTCGCGATAAGCGTGGGCCAGCCTACGCAGCAGCGCGTCGTGGTGGCCGAGCGCGAGAAACGTCGCGAACGCACGCTGAATGTACGCCGCCGGATGCCGCACCATGAGCCGGCGCAGCGCGCGCAATTCGTGCACCAGTTCGCGCGGACCGACGATATACCCGAGCCGCAAGCCGGGCGCAAACGTCTTCGACAAGCTGCCGATGTAAATCACGCGGTCGGCCTTGTCCAGACTCTTGAGCGCCGGATGCGGCAGGCCCGAGAAGTTGTTCTCGCTTTCGTAGTCGTCTTCGATCAGCACGAAGTCGTGCTTCTGCGCGAGTTCGAGCAACGCATGCCGGCGTTCGATCGGCATGGTGGCCGTGGTCGGGCATTGATGGCTCGGCGTCACGTAGACGTAGTCGCACTGGGCGAACAGGTGCGCATCCTCGACGGGGCGCACGCCGCCTTCATCCACCGGCAGCGGCACCAGTTGCGCATTGCGGTTCTCGAAGATATTGCGCGCGTCCGGATAGCCGGGGTTCTCGAAACCCACCGTGGTGCGCTGGCGCGCGAGCAGATCGGCGACCAGATATAACGCCTGCTGACAGCCGATCGTGATGACGATCTCATCCGGCATCGCAAACACGCCGCGCCGCGGCAGCACGCGCGTGCGGATCTGCTGGATCAGCGTATCGTCGTCGCGGCCTATAAGATCGGGCGCCCAGTTGCGGATCTCCATCACCGAAAGCGCCTTCATACAGCATTCGCGCCAGTCGTTGGTCGGAAAGAGCGATTGGTCGAACTGTCCGTAGATAAACGGATATTCGTAGTCCTGCCAGTTGCCCGGTTTGACGATATTGCGCTGCGCGGACGGCCGGCGTTGCACACGCTGGCCCCAATCGGGCCGCGCGGGCGCCTGGTCGTGCTCGCTGCTGGTGGGGACCGTCTGCGCGGGCGTCTTGAAGCCGTGGCGTCCCTCCAGCATCGCCGGATTGACGAAGTGCCCGCTGCGCTCGCGCGAAATCAGATAGCCCTCCTCCACGAGCTGCTGGTACGCCAGCACGACCGTATTTCTCGCGACGCTCAGTTGATCGGCCAGTTCCCGGCTGGACGGCAACGCGGTCTGCGGCGGCAGCTGGCCGTCCAGAATCGCGGCCACCAGCATCTGGCGGATCTGCCCCTGCAGGCTCATGTTCGAGTCGCCCGGACGCTGAAAACGCTGCGTCCAAAGGGCCGTCGCTGTACGGCTGGACATGCTTCCTCCTGAAAGTGAAAGAGCCGCGCCAGTCACGACGATGCTGCGCGTGACAGCCGCTGCCGCCTTGGCGGTGTTGGGCGCGGGCCGGCCAGAGCGCTTCGGCGCGCCGATGTGGACTCAACGATCGGCGCCGTCTGGCACTAACTTGCTCTATTTTTTACTGACGATACTCGACTCACCCCGTCCAAGGCGATTGGGACAAGCACCCGTCGTGGCCACACGACTTCCGTGCTCCATAAACAGCCGCTGTTCAGACCTTTGTGAGACCTATTATGAAACGCCATAAAAACCCGACATCGAAGCCGTGGTTCCAATGGACGGCACGCTGCGTCCTGTCGCTGGTTTTCGCCGCGACGGCGAGCCTTGCGGCGACACCGAGCCACGCGGAGGAAAAGGAAATCACGATCGCCTATCAGCAGATCGTCGATCCGTGGGTGGTCGGCATCGCGAACGGGTCGATCGAAAAGGCCACCGGCTACAAGATCAACTGGCGGCAGTTCGAGTCCGGCGCAAAAGTCGCGACCGCGCTGGCATCCGGCGACGTCAAGGTCGGCGTGATCGGCTCCAGCCCGCTCGCCGCCGCCGTGAGCCAGGGTCTCGATCTGCAGCTCTTCTGGATTCTCGACAACATCAACCAGGCCGAAGCGATGGTGGTGCGCAACGGCTCCGGCATCACGAAGCCGGCGGACCTGAAGGGCAAGACCATCGGCGTGCCGTTCGTTTCGACGACCCACTATCACACCATGTTCGCGCTGCAGCACTGGGGCATCAATCCGTCTGACCTGAAGATTCTCAACATGCAGCCCAATCAGATCGTCGCGGCCTGGTCGCGCGGCGACATCGACGCCGCCTACGTGTGGGATCCCGCGCTCGCCGAGCTGAAGAAGAGCGGCAAGGTGCTGATCACGTCCGGCGACCTCTCGAAGCTCGGCAAGCCGACCTTCGACGGCATTGCGGTTGATCGCAAATGGGGCGAGGAACACAAGGACTTCATGGCGAAACTCGTCAAGGCGATTGCCGACGCGGACCAGCAATACCGCAGCAATCCGTCGCAATGGAATGCGGGCTCGCCGCAAGCCGCGGCCATCGCGAAGATGATCGGCGGCTCGCCGGCGGACGTGCCGGCATCGCTGTCGCTCTACGCGTTCCCCACGCTCGGCGAGCAGGCCTCCGCGCAATGGCTGGGCGGCGGCACGACGAGCCGCGCCGCGCTCGCGCTGAAAGACACGTCGGAGTTCCTGAAGAGCCAGAAGCAGATCAGCGCCGTCCTGCCCGACTACTCGAAATTCGTGACGCCGGCTTATGCCGACGCCGCTGCGAAACTCAAATGACGTAACCGTGATCCTTGGGATCGGGAGGCAACATGGAAAACATGACTGTCAAGAACGTAAGCGTGATGTTTCCGGGGCGGCGTCCCGGTCAGACCGTGCAGGCGCTCGACGATATCAACCTGACTATCCGCTCGGGTGACTTCGTGGTCGCGCTGGGCGCGTCCGGCTGCGGCAAGACTACGCTGTTATCGCTGATGGCCGGCTTCATCGCGCCGAGCCGGGGCGAGTTGCTGCTCGGTGGCGAACCCATTGCGGGGCCGGGCGCGGACCGCGGCGTGGTGTTCCAGAAGCATGCGCTCTTGCCGTGGCTCAACGTGATCGACAACGCGGAATTCGGCCTCAAGCTGCAAGGCGTGCCGCGCGCGCAGCGGCGCGAAATCGCCGTGCGCAACCTCGCGCTGGTCGGCTTGCAGGATTTCCACAAGCACATGATCTATCAGCTCTCCGGCGGCATGCAGCAGCGCGTCGGCATTGCCCGCGCGCTCACCTGCGATCCCGCCATGCTGCTGATGGACGAGCCGATGGCCGCGCTCGACGCGCTCACTCGCGAAACTATTCAGGAGCTGCTGCTCGACGTCTGGAAGAAGACCAACAAGATGTTCTTCTTCATCACGCACAGTGTGGAGGAAGCCCTGTTCCTCGCGAGCCGGCTGATCGTGATGTCGCCGCGTCCCGGCCGCATCACGCATACCTACGAACTGGACTTCAATCGCCGTTTTCTCGAAACGCGCGACGCACGGGCGATCAAATCGAGTCCCGATTTCATCGAAATGCGCGAGCGTGTCCTCAACATCATTTACGGCGACGAGAAGCTGCACGGCGCCGAGGCCGGAGTCGCTCATGTTTAGTTCTAAATCCGCTCATGCCGTGTTGCACGGCGAGGCCGCGCCCATGGAGACGAACACGCCGATCCGGCCGCCCCGCCGACCCGGGCGCGGTCCCCGTATGCTCGCGAAGAAACCCGCCCGGCCCGGCGACACGTTCGGCGTGCCGGGGCAAGGCAGCAGTGTCGCCACCAGCCTCATCACCGTCGCCGCGTTCATCGCACTCTGGTTCGCGGCGACCAATCTGCACTGGATCAAGCCGCTGTTCCTGCCGTCGCCACAGGCCGTCTACGCGAAGTTCATCTTTGTCGCGACGGAAGGCTTTGCCAATTCGACGCTCGCGCAGCACACCGGCATCAGCCTGCTGCGGGTGTTCGGCGCATTCGCGCTCGCCTGTCTGACGGCGATACCCGTCGGCGTGATGATGGGCGTGTCGCGCTTCGCGCGCGGCGCATTCGATCCGCCCATCGAGTTCTACCGGCCGTTGCCGCCGCTCGCCTATCTGCCGCTCATCATCATCTGGTTCGGCATCGGCGAATTCTCGAAGGTGCTGTTGATCTACCTGGCGATCTTCGCGCCGCTCGCCATTGCCGCGCGTGCCGGCGTGCGGTCGGTGTCGATCGAACAGATTCACGCCGCGTATTCGATGGGCGCCTCGCGTACGCAAGTGGTGCTGTACGTGATCCTGAAGTCGGCGATGCCGGAGATCTTTACCGGCATGCGAATCGGCATCGGCGTGGGCTGGACCACGCTGGTGGCCGCCGAAATGGTCGCCTCGACCAGCGGCCTCGGCTTCATGGTGCTCAACGCGGCGGAATTCCTCGCGAGCGACGTGGTGATCATGGGGATCATCGTGATCGGCTTCTTTGCGCTCTGCTTCGATTTGCTGATGCGCTATATCGAACGCGTGCTGGTGCCCTGGAAAGGCAAAGTCTGAGAAAGCGTCGCGGTACTTCGCTGACATGGGCCCTTCTTCGGGCCCTTTCTTTTTTGCGTCACGTAGCGACCCGGCGCTGGACTCAGCGACTCCCCCAAGCTGGCTCTACCCCGTTGCCGTGCCCAACGGCAATATCAACCTCAACGGTAAGACATTTATCTTCCGCGATCGTCAATCCAGTCAGGGGGCCGCTTGAACGCCATCGTCAAACCCAGGATGCCTTGTGCAGTTCGGCACGAGGCCATGCGTATCGGTGGTGAAAAGATCACGCGCACCGAAATCATCGAGGTGTTCAACCCCTATACGCGCGAACTGGTCGGCACCGTTCCGAAAGCCACCGTGGACGACGTGCGGCACGCCTTCGAGTATGTGCACGCCTATCGCGCCCGACTCACGCGCTATGAGCGCGCGCAGATCCTGCGGCGCGCGGCGGATATCGTGCGCGAGCGGACCGCCGAAATCGCCGATCTGATTACAGCGGAATCGGGGCTCTGTAAAAAGGATTCGCTATACGAAGCCGGCCGCGTCAGCGACGTATTGGTCTTCGGCGCCAATGAAGCGCTGAAGGACGACAGCCAGGTCTTCTCCTGCGATCTGACGCCGCACGGCAAACAGCGCCGCGTCTACACGCAGCGCGAGCCTCTGCTCGGCGTGATCTGCGCGATCACGCCGTTCAATCATCCGATGAACCAGGTGGCGCACAAGATCGTGCCGTCCATCGCCACCAACAACCGGATCGTCGTCAAGCCGTCCGAAAAGGTGCCGCTGTCCACGTGTCTGCTTGCCGACATTCTCTACAGCGCCGGCCTGCCGCCACAAATGCTCCAGGTGGTGACGGGCGACCCGAAAGACATCGCTGACGAACTCATTACGAACCGGCGCGTCGACCTGATCACATTCACCGGCGGGGTCGCCATCGGCAAATACATCGCGAGCAAGATGGGTTACCGCCGAGCAGTTTTGGAACTGGGCGGCAACGATCCGATCATCGTGATGGAAGACGCGGACCTCGACGAAGCGAGCACGTTGGCCGTTTCCGGCTCGTACAAAAACTCGGGGCAGCGCTGCACCGCCATCAAGCGGATGCTCGTGCATGAAGCGGTGGCGGACCGCTTCGTCGAATTGCTGGTGGAGAAGACCCGCGCGATACGCTACGGCGACCCGGCCGACCCTGCAACCGACATGGGCACCGTGATCGACGCGGACGCCGCGAAGTTCTTCGAAGCGCAAGTCAACGACGCCGTGAGCCGCGGCGCGAAGCTGCTGGTCGGCAACGTGCGCCGCGGCGCGCTCTATTCGCCCACCGTAGTCGATCGCGTCACGCCGGATATGCCGCTCGTCCGCTATGAAACCTTTGGACCGGTTTCGCCGGTCATCCGTTTCCGCGATATCGACGAAGCGATCCGTATTTCCAACTCCACCGATTACGGCCTGTCCTCTTCCGTCTGCACCAACCGGCTCGACTACATCACGCGGTTTATCGCGGAGCTGGAGGTGGGAAGCGTGAACGTGCGCGAGGTGCCGGGCTACCGGCTCGAACTGACGCCGTTCGGCGGCATCAAGGATTCGGGGCTCGGCTACAAGGAAGGCGTTCAGGAAGCGATCAAGAGCTTTACCAACGTGAAGACGTACTCGTTGCCATGGCAGTGAGGGATAGTGACGCCTTTCGTCGCCATGGCACACATACTTTTTTTGATACAAAACGTTCCATTTATTTGAATTTATGTTGACGCACAGGAACCGCTGACCTACATTTCAGACACCAAGCATTTTTCGGTATTTTTTGTTCCACTTATCTCAAAGAGCTGGAGACACCCCATGAGCGAGCAGAATCCTTCCCCGCGTGACGCTACCGCCGACAACCGTGCCAGCGGCCCGCAGGCCATGACGCCGTCGGAAGCGTTTGTCGAAACCCTGGCGGCCAACGGCGTGACCGATATGTTTGGCATCATGGGCTCCGCCTTCATGGACGCCATGGATATCTTCGCGCCCGCCGGCATCCGCCTGATTCCGGTGGTGCACGAGCAAGGCGCCGGCCACATGGCCGACGGTTATTCGCGCGTCTCGGGACGTCACGGCGTGGTGATCGGCCAGAACGGCCCGGGCATCAGCAACTGCGTCACCGCCATTGCGGCGGCCTACTGGGCGCACAGCCCGGTCGTGATCGTCACGCCGGAGGCCGGCACCATGGGCATCGGCCTGGGCGGCTTCCAGGAAGCCAAACAACTGCCCATGTTCCAGGAGTTCACCAAGTATCAAGGCCACGTCACCCATCCGGCGCGCATGGCGGAATTCACGGGCCGCTGCTTCGACCGCGCGATGGCGGAGATGGGGCCGACGCAGTTGAATATCCCGCGCGATTACTTCTACGGTCAGGTCAAGGTGGAGATCCCCCAGCCGCAGCGTCTCGATCGCGGCGCGGGTGGTGAGCAAAGCCTGAACGAAGCGGCCGAACTGCTCGCGCAAGCCAAATTCCCGGTGATCATTTCCGGCGGCGGCGTGGTGATGGCCGATGCGATCGAAGAGTGCAAGGCGCTCGCCGAGCGCCTCAACGCACCGGTGGTCAACAGCTATCTGCACAACGACTCCTTCCCCGCCAACCATCCGCTGTGGTGCGGTCCGCTCGGCTATCAGGGCTCGAAGGCGGCGATGAAGCTGCTGTCGCGCGCCGACGTCGTGATCGCGCTCGGCTCGCGCCTCGGACCGTTCGGCACGCTGCCGCAGCACGGCATGGACTACTGGCCGACCAACGCCAAGATCATCCAGATCGATGCCGACCACAAGATGCTCGGCCTGGTGAAGAAGATCTCAGTGGGCATCTGCGGCGACGCGAAAGCCGCTGCCGTCGCGCTGACCGAGCGCCTTGCCGGACGCAAGATTGCCTGCGACGCCACGCGCGAGGAACGCGGCGGCCAGATCGCATCGGAGAAAGCGGCGTGGGAGAAAGAGCTCGACGACTGGACGCACGAACGCGACGCCTACAGCCTCGACATGATCGAGGAGCAGAAGCAGGAACGCACGCCCGGCGGCGGCACCTATCTGCATCCGCGCCAGGTGCTGCGCGAGTTGGAAAAGGCCATGCCCGAGGACGTGATGGTCTCGACCGACATCGGCAACATCAACTCGGTGGCCAACAGTTATCTGCGCTTTAACAAGCCGCGCAGCTTCTTCGCGGCGATGAGCTGGGGCAATTGCGGCTACGCGTTTCCGACCATCATCGGCGCCAAGGTCGCCGCGCCGCATCGCCCGGCCGTTTCGTATGCGGGCGATGGCGCATGGGGCATGAGCCTGATGGAAACCATGACCTGCGTGCGCCACAACATTCCGGTGACGGCGGTGGTGTTCCATAACCGCCAATGGGGCGCCGAGAAGAAGAACCAGGTGGACTTCTACAATCGCCGCTTCGTCGCGGGTGAACTCGACAACCAGAGCTTCGCCGCCATTGCCCGCGCGATGGGCGCCGAGGGCATCGTGGTGGACCGTCTCGAAGATGTCGGCCCGGCGCTCAAGCGCGCGATCGACGCGCAGATGAACCACGGCAAGACCACCATCATCGAGATCATGTGTACCCGTGAACTGGGTGATCCGTTCCGCCGCGACGCGCTCTCCAAGCCGGTGCGCATGCTCGACAAGTATAAGGACTACGTCTGAGCGTTTTGGGCGCCGGCGGACTTCGTGCTCAGGCGGACGGAGCCCGCCGCGCTCACAGGCCGGAAACAGTTGCGCCCGCGCGGGCGCTCTGTCTCCGGCTTCTTCGTTGTACGTCTCGCTGCCTTTTCAACCGGCCACTCCTATGAAAGCCATCAACCGCATCATTGAACAAGCGCGCCATTCGCCGATGCGCATCGTGCTGAGCGAGGCCGAGGATCCGCGCGTGTTGCAGGCGGCGCAGCGCGCGAGCAGCGAAGGCATTGCGCGCATTCTGCTGGTCGGTGACGCCACGCGCATCCGAGAAGCCGCCGCTCGCTTCGACGTCGATCTAAACGGTATGGAACTGGTGGACCCCGCCACTTCGGCGCTAGCACCGTTATATGCCGACGAACTGTTCGCTCTGCGCAGCAAGAAAGGCATGACGCTCCAACAAGCGCAGAGCGAAATCCTCAACCCGCTATGCTTCGCGAACCTGATGGTGCGCCTCGGCCACGCCGACGGTTCCGTGTCCGGCGCGGTCAACACCACCGCCGACGTGGTGCGTAACGCTATCCAGATCATCGGTATCGCGCCTTCATTCAGGCTCGTGTCGAGCTTCTTCCTGATGATGCTGTGCGAGCCGTTCCACACGCTCAAGGGCGGCCTGATCTTTTCCGACTGCGCGCTCGTGGTGGAACCCGATGCCGCCCAACTCGCCGAGATCGCGATGGCCGCGGCGGACAGCGCAAAAAGCCTGCTGATGGACGAGCCGCGCGTGGCGATGCTGTCGTTTTCGACGAGCGGCAGCGCTCATCATGCGGCCGTCGACAAAGTGGTCAACGCCACCCACATCGTGCAGGAACGCCGCCCGCATCTCGCGATCGACGGCGACGTGCAACTCGACGCGGCTATCGTCTCCGAAATCGCGCTGCGCAAGGTCAAGCACTCGCAGGTGGAGGGCCACGCCAACGTGCTGGTGTTTCCGAGTCTCGAGGCGGGCAACATCGGCTACAAGCTGGCCGAGCGGATCGGCGGCGCGAAGGCGATCGGCCCCTTGCTGCAAGGCCTGCGCAAGCCCGCCAATGACCTGTCGCGCGGCTGCAGCGCGGACGACATCTACTACGTCACCGCCGTCACCGCGGTTCAGGCTCAAGCCGCGCTCACGCATCCCGACGCCCTCCTCACACCGTCTCATTCATGATCGTTCAGAAGTTGCTGCCGCTCCTCGCACTGATGGGCGTCGCGAGCTATTTTCAAACCATTACCGGCTTCGGTCTGAGCATGATCGTCATCGGCGCCGCCAGCGGCCTCGACCTGGCGCCGGTCACGAGTCTCGCCGCTTTGCTCAGCCTCGTGACCCTCGCCAACAGCGCGACCGCCCTGCCCGGCAAACTTCATCACATCGACTGGCGCGCGGTGGGCGCCGCTACGCTGGGCATTCTGCCGTCGGTGGTCGCCGGCGTGCTGGTGCTGGATCTGTTGAGCAATGCGGCTTCCGGCGTGTTGCAACTGCTGCTGGGCGCCGTGGTGCTGTATGGCGGCCTGAGCGCGGCGCTGCGGCCGGCTCCGCTCGCTTGCCGCTCAGGCAATCGGAGTTTCTTCGTCAGCGGGGTGTTCGGTGGGCTGCTGAGCGGCATGTTCGGTGTATCCGGGCCGCCGTTGATTTTTCAGTTCTATCGCCAGCCGCTCTCGCTCGTGCAGATCCGCTACGCGTTGATTCTGATCTTTACGGTGACGTCGATCACTCGCACGCTGTTTAGCGCGTACGAGGGTCAACTCGACGCCGATCTCTGGATGCAGGCCGCGTTCGCGGTCCCGGTCGTCGCGCTGATGACGATCGTGGCGCGGCAGTATCCGCCGCCTCTGTCGGGTGTGATGACGCGCCGTATCGCGTATGCGATTCTGGTGGTGATTGGCGGCTCGCTGATTCTGCATGCGTTGCAGCAGTTGATCCGCTAAGGCGCCTGATAACGCCACGGTCCACCTACCGCCGTGCGCCGATCCATCCGACGAGTTCGGCGAACAGCGACATATCCGGCGGTGTGGACAGATCGACCGCAAAACAACGGCGGTAATACGGACTGAGATCGAGTCCGACGCCAAGGCCCAGCAATTCGACGTCATGCGCGGCTTCGTTGCGTGCGACTACTTGCTTCAGGTGATTGTCCAGGTAGTAGGTGTCGTTGACCTGAGCGGTGGCGCTGTCCATCGGACTGCCGTCCGAGATCACGACGAGAATCCGCCGCGCCTCGGCACGCGCGCGCAGCCGCGTGCAGGCCCAGTCGACCGCCTCGCCGTCCACGCCTTCGCGGAACAGATCGGCCTTGAACAACGCGGCGATGTCGGCGCGAGCGCGCCGCCAACTCGTCGCGGCATCCTTGAAGACGAGGTGGGCGAGCTCATTGAGCCGCCCCGGATGATGCGGCCGGCCGCCGGCCAGCCAGTCGAGCCGCGCGCGGCCGCCGTTCCAGGCGCCGGTCGAGAAACCCAAGACCTCGCTGGCGACACCGGCCTGATCGAGCGCGCGCGTGAGCACGTCCACCAGCAGCGCCACCGGCTCGATATAGGTTCGCATGGACCCCGAACAATCGATCAGAAAACTCACCACGCAATCGGCGATCGGCTTGTGCCGTTCAAGCAGAAACAAACGCCGCTCGGCCGGCGAGCTGACCAGTTGCGCGAGACGCCGGCCATCGATGCGGCCGTGCTCTTCACCGAACGACCAGCCGTCGCGTTGCGGCACCGCGAGCGCGGCCTTGAGCGCATACGCGAGCCGCGGCACGTTGATGCGCTGCGCGGCGATGCGCTTATCGAGCTGGTCGCGGTATTCCGCCAGCAACTCGCTGCGTATGCGCGAGCCCGGCGCGAACTCGTGGTCGTAGCGCGTGGTGTACGCGAGGTAGCGATGCTCGGCGTCTCTGAGAACGCGGCTATCGCCGGTGGCGGCGAGGCCCATGTCGACCTGCTCGCCTTCGTCGGTGTCGAACCAGAGCGTGAACATGGCGCGCACGGCTTCGTCGTCTTCCGGTGCCTGCTCGTCTTCTTCGAGGGACTGCGCGCGCGCTTCACGCATCATCACGCCAACGAGACGGGCGAACTCGAGCGCATGAATCGCGAACTCGCCCTGCTCCATTCGATGCCGCCGCAGTGCCGCGAGCGGCACGCCCAAGGTCGGCGTGATCGCGGCACGCGTGGCTTCGATCAGACCTTCGGTCTCTTCCAGTACGGGCCAGCCGGACAGACGCGACCAGACGATCTGGGCCACGGTGTACAGCAGAATGCCCAGGTGCCCGTCGATCAGTCCAGTGCGATAGAAAGCGCGCGACCATGTCTCGAAGCGATGGCGCAGATTCTGCGCGAGCCCCGGCATGCTGGCCGGTGCGAGCGCTTCGCAGCGCAACTGTTCGAACAGTTCGAACAGGAGTCGCTCGATCGGCTCGGCGGGACACAGCCTCGCGTGGAGCTGCGCATCGGAATGCGTCAGGCGTAATGCAGCGCCATCCGCGGCACCGCGCAGGGACATCAGATCGTCGACCTGCGGGTCCGTGCGCAGATGCGGCGCGTGCAGCGGCAGCGCGCGCAGGCCACGGTACAGACGGCCGGCGCGGTAATGCAGCTCGGCGTCTCCGGTCAATGCGCGCACCGCCGCCGCGCACAGGTTCTGACGCTGTTCGGCGCGGCGTGTTGCTTGCCGCTCGGCAGGCGTCATTGCGGCACCGTCGAGCGCGCCTCGCGCTCCGCCGCGCTTTCCAGCTCCCTATCGAAGCAGCGTTGGAAATACTCGGCCACGAGGGGCCGTTCCGCCTCGTCGCACTTGTTGACGAAGGTCAGGCGAAACGCCATCGCCGGATCGCGGAAGATCTGGCAATTCTCCGCCCAGTCGATCACCGTGCGCGGCGACATCAGCGTGGAGAGATCGCCGGTGGCGAAGCCTTTGCGCGTCAATTCCGCCACGCTGATCATCGACTCGATCAGCGAGCGGCCAGTCTCGTCGGCGAGTTCCGGCACGCGCGCCAGCACGATGCTGGCCTCTTCGGCGCGCGGGAGATAGTTGAGCGTGGCCACCACGTTCCACCGGTCCATCTGCGCGTGATTCAACAACTGCGTGCCGTGATAAAGGCCGTTCAGATTGCCGAGGCCGACCGTATTGGTCGTGGCGAACAGCCGGAAATACGGATGCGGATGAATCACGCGGTTCTGATCGAGCAGCGTGAATTTGCCGTCGCGCTCGAGAATGCGCTGGATCACGAACATCACGTCGGGACGGCCGGCGTCGTATTCGTCGAAGATCAACGCCATGGGCCGTTGCAGCGCCCACGGCACGATGCCTTCCTGGAATTCGGTGACCTGCACGTCGTCGCGCACGATGATCGCGTCTTTGCCCACCAGATCGAGACGGCTGATATGCCCATCCAGATTCACGCGCACGCAGGGCCAGTTCAGACGCGCCGCAACCTGCTCGATGTGCGTGGATTTGCCCGTGCCGTGCAAGCCCTGCACCATCACGCGGCGCTCGCGCATGAAGCCGGCGAGAATCGCCAGCGTCACTTCAGGATTGAAGCGGTACACCTCGTCGATTTCCGGAACGTGGTCGTCGCGTTCGCTGAAGGCCGGCACCATCAAGCCTGAGTCGATGCCAAACAACGTGCGCACCGAGACCATCCGGTCCGGCTTGCCTGTCACGATATCGGTCACTACGGTCTCCTCCGCACTTCGTCACGACGGCGGCCGACACCCGGCAAGCAGGCGGCGCGGCCTCGCCGGTCCATCATACGCACTTTCTTTTTTCGATACAAATCATCTCGTTTTTTACAACCGACGCGCCATTCTCATATCAGTGATGGTGGTGCCGGTACTCCAGCGTGTCCGGTTCGCTGAACCCGGCGCCCGTCTTGCGGACGCGCAGCAGATAAGCGAGAAGCAGCACGCCGAGGCTCGCGACCCCGAACCACAACGGCTGACGCTGCTCGGGAATGAACGCCATCGCCACCAGAATGCCGACCATGCCGATGATCGCGACCCACGTGAGATACGGGTAGCACCACATCCTGACGCGCAGTTTCTCTGGCGTATCCCGCTCGATGCGAGCGCGCAGTTTCAGTTGCGATATCGCGATCAGGACGTAGACGAAAATCGCCACCGTGCCGTACGAATTCACGAGGAAGGCGAACACCGTATCCGGCGACACATACGACATCACCACCGACGCGTAGCCGAACACGGTGCCAATCAGAATCGCGCGCACCGGCACGCCGCGGCGATTGACCTTGGCGAGCGCGGCAGGCGCGTCGCCATGGCGCGTCAGCGCGAAGATCATCCGCGACGCGGCGTAGAGCCCCGAATTGAGCGCCGACAACACCGCGGTAAGCACGATCGCGTTCATGACGCTGGCGGCGGCCGGAATACCCATGGCATCGAGCGCGCTGACGTACGGCGTCGCCATCTTCGGAGAGTTCCACGGTACCAGCGCGACGACGAGCAGGATCGAGCCGACATAAAAAACCAGCACGCGCGTGATCACCGAGTTCGTCGCTTTGGCGACGGCCTTGGCCGGCTCCTGCGCTTCAGCCGCCGCGATCGTGACGATCTCCGCGCCGAAGTAAAAGCCCGTGGCGGCGACCGCGCCGCTCAGCACGGGTCCGATGCCCTTCGGCATCAAGCCGCCGTGCGAGAGCAGCGTCGGCAGCACGGCGGTGACGTGCTTCGCCGCGGGCCACAGTCCCAGCACATACATGCCGCCGAGAAACAAAAACACCATGATCGCCGCGACCTTGATCGACGCGAACCAGAACTCGAATTCGCCGTAACTGCCGACTGAGACCAGGTTGGTCGCCGTGAGCGTCACCAGCAATACGAGACTGATCGCCCACGCGGGGACATCCGGCAACCAGAACTGCACGAGCTTCGCGCCCGCCACGGCCTCCACCGCGACGACGATGACCCAGAAATACCAGTACATCCAGCCGGTCAGAAAGCCCGCGAGATTGCCGGAGGCGCGCTTGCCGCCGAACGCCAGCCGCGCGTATTCATAGAACGAGCCGACGGCCGGCATCGCGCAGGCCATTTCGCCGAGCATCCGCATGACCAGCACGACCAGCGCGCCGGTGATCAGAAACGACAGCACCGCCGCGGGGCCGGCCTGTTGCACGACCACGCCGCTGCCGACGAAGAGCCCCGCGCCGATCACGCCGCCGAGCGCGATCATCGTCATGTGGCGCTGTTTGAGGCCCGCCTTCAATTCCGTTGTATCTGTAGATCGCTGCATGTCACCTCCACGTTCCGTTATCCGATCGCGGACCGGGCCGGTCTGCCATGCAGCCGCCCAGGTCCTGCCGTCTTCAAGACTGGATGAGGCGAGGACGCCCATGCGTCTCGCCCTATGATTTTTTATGAAGCACCGCGTAGCCTGGGCGCATGGTGCAAGTGTGCGCCGTTTGCGCCGTGCGCGCGGCAAGTTGCGAGTTCAGCGCCGCATGCGCGCGGGCGAATCTTCGCCCGCGGCATCAGGGCTTTTCGTCGCGGCGGAAATAAAGCTGATACAGCATCCGCTGGCCGATTCGCCGGAATGGCGCAAACGGGTGCCCCGGCAAGGGCGACGTGAAGATCGGCAGCGTCTGTTTCGCGCCCTTTCCCGCGATGCGTTCGGCGAGCCGCCGCCCGGCCTGCTGCGAATACGACACGCCGTTGCCGCCGTAGCCGAGCGCGTAGTACACCGTCTGCATCGGATCCGGTTGATACACGCGCGGCATCATGTCGTGGCTGACGTCCACCCAGCCCCACCATGAATAATCGATCGCGACGCCGCGCAAGGCCGGAAATTTGCGCAACATGCCTTCCACCAGCAGATCGTAGTGGCGCGAATTGGGCGCGTCGGCGCCGGTGATCGCGGAACGGCTGCCGATCTGCAAGCGGTTGTCAGGCAGGAAGCGATAGTAGAAGCGCAGCGTGCGTGTATCGGTGAGCACCTGGGTCGTGCGAAAGTTGCACGCGTCGATTTCCTGCTTCGTGAGCGGTCGCGTGACCATTGAATTCGACAGGATCGGCATGATGCGGCTGCGCAGCGAATTGTGCAGCGTTTGCGCCGTATACGCGCCCGTTGCAATGCCGACCGCGCGCGCCCGCACGATACCGCCAGGTGTGCGCAAATGATGCACGCCGTTGATCGTTTCCCAGCCGAGCACGGGGCTCGCCGGATGCACCTTGGCGCCCGCTTCGCGGGCCAGCCGCAGATAGCCGAAGGCGAGCTTCAATGCATGAATGCCGATGCCTTCCGGCTCGTGCAGCGCGCCGGCCGCTTCGTGATCGTTGACGTACTCGCGCTGGAAGGTCTGCTTGTCGATCAGCTCGGACGGATAGCCGAACACGTCTTTCCAGACCTTGGCCTCGGCCGCCAGCTTCTGCATGATGCGCGGACGGTGCGCGATCAGAAAGTGGCCGCCGGGTTGCGGATCGCAATCGATCTCCGCGATCAGCGACTTGAAGTTATCGAAACCTTCCTGAATCTCGTCGTGCATTTTCAACGCGACGTCTTTACCCCAACGTTCGATCCATTGGGAACGCGACAACCGGCCCGAGGCATTCTGACCTTGCCCGCCGTTGCGGCTGCTGCAGCCCCAGCTCGTCTTGTTGGCTTCCAGCACGACCGCCTTGATGCCGTGCTCCCGCGCGAGACAAAGCGCCGTGGCGAGCCCGGTATAGCCGCCGCCGATGATCGCCACATCCACGTCGACATCCGCCGTGATCGGACCATCGTCTTCGGGCGGTGTGCCCGCGGTCGCGACCCAGTAGGTCGGCGCGTATTGCTTGCCCCAGCCCGGTCCCGGCGACACCAGCGGGTCGTACGCCGGATCGTAGCGCGTATCGTCTTCGCGGCCGGACGGCATGCCTTGCGCGACGCGTTCGATTTCACTGTGCTCCATGTGAAGCTCCCGATCAGCGTGCGAGGTTCTGCTTCGGACGTTCCTTGCGGAAGGCCCGCTTGACCGCGATGAGGCCGTCGCGGAACTCGAACAGGTCACAACCTTCCGCCTCGATACGCCAGCCTTCCGCGTGCGTTCCGGTGAACACCCACTCGGACACGCCGTGTTCGCCGCTCACGTAGTGGCGGCCCTTGCCCCAATGCGCGTCGGGAAAGGTCTTGAAGACCGCTTCAAACGCCGCGCGGGTCGCGTCGCGGCCCACGAAGCGCGTGCCGAAGACTTCCGGACCGCCTGCTGCATCGAACACGCAATCGTCGGTCATGAAGGTCATCAACGCATCCGCGTCATGACGATTGAACGCATCGGAAAACGCGGCCAGCGTCTCGGCCGTGACGTGCTGCAGCGGGGTCTGTGTTTGAGCCATTGCTTTCTCCTCCTGGATGACTTTCGCTTTCGTTTCGATAAGGCATGAGACGCAGCCGGCGGCTGGCGATCCGTGAGGAAATTGTAGGCAGGGGGTCTGTCCGACGGGTAGGTCCAGTGCGGTGCTTTCGCCTGGTGCAGCGAGTACGGACGCGGGTTTCGCCGTATCCACGGCATTTGCTGAATTGGACTCATAGACTCCCGGCAACTGGCTCTATGGTTCTATTTTTTTGTTCGGCAACACTGAGGGTACTGGCCGTTATCTTCACCGATTGCCTGTCCTTGCGCGACTGCCAGAGCTGTTGGCCGCGCCTGTCCACGACTTCACGCTGCGAGGAGTTAAGGTGCTCAAACTGTTTATCGGACTCGGCATTCCCTATCTGGGCGTGGTCGGCCTGCTGCCGTGGGTGGCGTCCGTCGACCGCTTCGTATTGGGCGTGCCGTTCATCTACGCCTGGATCTTCGCGTGGTTCATCCTCACCTCCGGGTGCCTGATGATCTGCTGGCGCGTGTTCGACTGCCGCCACGACGAGTCCCACCCGCAAAACCGCTAAAGGAGTGTCCGGATGGCCACCGCAGTCTTTCTCGGCTTTCTCGCTTTCTCGCTCTACCTGGCGATCCGTTCGAACAAGGGACGTGGTCCGCAAAGCGTGCATGACTTCTTCGTGGCGTCGCGGCAATTCGGCGCCTACCTCGTGTTCTTCCTCGCGGCCGGCGAGATCTACAGCATCGGCACGATGGTCGGCTTTCCGGGCGGCATCTATGCCAAAGGACCGACCTACGGCGTCTGGTTTCTCGGCTACATTCTGCTGGCCTATCCCGTCGGGTATTTCATCGGTCCGAAGATCTGGCAAGCCGGCAAGCGCTATAACGCGATCACCCTGCCCGATCTGTTCAAAGGACATTTCCAAAGCCGCTCGCTCGAACTGATCGTCGCGGGCTCGGCGATCGTCTTTCTGCTTCCGTGGGGGCAGTTGCAGTTCACCGGACTCGTGGCCGCATTGAACGGTCTCGGCTGGAACTTCAAACCGCTGTATCTGATCCTGTTTGCGGCGTTGCTTGCGTTCACCTATATCGCGATCGCCGGCGTGCGCGCATCGGCGTATATCGCCGTGCTGAAGGATATCCTGATGGTCGTCGCGATCGTCGTCACCGGTGTCGCTGTCTCGATGGAAGTCGGCGTGACCGATGTGTTTCATGCGGCCAGCCTGCATGTGAGCAACCGGATGAATTCGCACCAGTTGACCTTCTCGATGAGCACCATGCTGTTCCAGTCGCTCGGCTTCTACGTCATGCCGTTCGCGGTGCAGAACTTCTTTACCGCGAAAAGCGCGAACACCATTCGCCGCACGCAGGTCGCCATGCCGCTTTACATGCTGATGTATCCGTTTCTCGTGGTCGCGTCGTACTATGCGATCAGTCAGAACCTGCATCTCGCGTCGCCCAATGAAGCATTCTTCGCTGCCGCGATCCGGCTGTTGCCGGGCTGGCTGCTCGGACTCGTCGCCGCCGGCGCGTCGCTCTCCGGCTTGCTCGTGCTGGCCGGCATCTGTCTCGCAATCGGCCCGATCGTCACACGCAATCTCCTGCCGGGCATGCCGGAAGCCCGCCAGAAGACGAGCGCGAAAGTGGTGATCGTGCTGTACCTGCTGGTGTCGATCGTGATGACGCTGCTCACGCCGAATCTGATGCTCACGCTGATCAACACCACGTATTACGGCGTGACGCAGTTTTTCCCCGGCGTGATGGTCGTGCTGTTCGGATTGCGCGTGCGGTCGTCCGCCATTGCGTCTGGCATGTTGACCGGGCAGGTTCTCGCGATCATCCTGTACGTATTGCAGATCGACCTCGGCGGCTTCAATCTGGGACTGGTATGCCTCGGCGTGAATCTGCTGGTGCTGACGGCGGTGAACCTCACCGCGAAACCGAGCCGCGCGCACGCGCTCGGTTGAAACCGAGCTGAACGAATTTCAATCACTGCACTATGACTCGACGAGAAGAGCAGCACCCGACACAAGTGTTCGTTGCGAAGAAGATCGTGACGATGAATCCCATGCAACCCTATGCGACGCACGTCGCGATTCGCGACGGCAAGATCCTCTCGGTAGGCGGCGCTGACGACGTGAAGCAATGGGGCGACGCGGAAATCGTCGATACGTTCAGCGACAAAGTGCTGTTGCCCGGGTTTGTCGAAGGCCATTGCCATCTCATGGAAGGCGCGATGTGGGACGCAGTCTATGTCGGCTACTACGACCGCCGCGGCCCCGACGGCCGGCGCTGGCCCGGCCTGACGACGCTGGACGCCGTGATCGAGCGGCTGAAGGCGGCCCAGGCGGAGATGACCTCGGCCGATGCTCCGTTGCTCGCGTGGGGCTTCGATCCGATCTTCTTCGGCACCCAACGCCTGAGCGTGCGCGAGCTGGACACGGTGTCGGCCAGGCGGCCCATCGTGATCCTGCATGCGAGCGTGCACCTGATGAACGTCAATTCGGCGATGCTGTCTCTTGCAGGCATCGACGAGGAAACGGATATCGACGGCATCGACAAGGACGAGAGCGGACAGCCGACCGGCGAGTTGCAGGAGTTCGCCGCGATGTTCCCGGCCTACCGCGTGATCGGCGCCGGTCTCTCGATCGCCGCGAGCGAAAGCACGAAGGCCATCTGGAATTTCGGCCGGGTCGCGCAACTCGCCGGCGTGACGACCGCGACCGACCTGGTCAATGACTTCTCCGAACTGGGCAACCGCAACCTGCGCGAAGTCACCGCCAACGAGGATTTTCCGGTGCGCATCGTGCCCGCCTTCGCACCGCAACGCAGTCCGGAAGGCGGCGCGCAACAAGTGCTCTCCGCGATGGAAACCGCGACACCGAAGCTGCACTTCGGGCCCGTCAAGTTCATCGTCGACGGATCGATTCAGGGCTTCACCGCGCGCCTGAAATGGCCCGGCTATCTGAACGGCAAGCCCAATGGCTTGTGGCTGATTCCGCCGAGCCAGTTCGTCGACGTGTTCACGCCGTTTCACGAAGCCGGCCTGCAACTGCACGTGCACACCAACGGCAACGAGGCGACCGAACTCGTGCTCGATGCCTTCGAGCGGCTTCTCACGCTTCATCCGCGACGCGATCATCGGCATACGCTGCAGCACTGCCAGATGGCGGACGCCAGCCAGCTCGCCCGGGCGGCGAGCCTCGGGCTGTGCATCAATTTCTTTTCGAACCACATCTACTACTGGGGCGACGCGCACTATACGCAAACCATGGGCGCGGATCGCGCGAATCGCATGAACGCGGCGGAGTCGGCGCGCCGCCTGGGCATTCCGTTCGCCTTTCATTCCGATGCGCCCATCACGCCGCTCAATCCGCTCTTCACCGCATGGTGCGCGTCGCAGCGCGAGACCGCGTCGGGCCGCGTGCTCGGCGCGAATGAACGCGTGCCGGTTGCCGACGCGTTGCGCGCGATCACGCTCGGCGCCGCCTACACGCTCAAGATGGACCATCTGGTGGGCAGTATCGAAGTCGGCAAATTCGCGGACTTCGCGGTGCTCGCCGAAGACCCGGCCGAGGTCGCGCCGCAGCGTCTCAGGGATCTGGAAGTGTGGGGCACGGTGCTCGGCGGACGCATCTTCCAGGCGCCGGTGGGATGAGTGCGATTTCGCTCGTCGTCATTGGCGGCTATCTCGGCGCGGGAAAGACGACACTGCTCAACCATATTCTGAGCAACGCCGGATCGCGGCGCATCACCGTGCTCGTCAACGACTTCGGCTCGATCAATATCGATGCTTCGCTGATTCGCCAGCGCACCGACGACGTGATCAATCTGGAAAATGGCTGCGTGTGCTGCTCGATCGGCGGCCGGCTGGTCGAAGCGCTGCTTGCCGTGAGTTCGCGCAGCGACGCGCCCGATCTGCTGATCATCGAGGCGAGCGGCGTGTCCGACCCGGTGCGTATCGCGCAGATCGGCTTGCTCGACCGCGCGTTTCGTCTGGACGGCATCGTCGTGCTGGTGGACGCGGAGCGCGTCGAAGAGACGCTGGCCGATCCTTATGTCGGCGACATCGCGCAGCGGCAGATTGCGGGTGCCACGGCCATCGTGCTGAACAAGATGGATCTGCTCAGCGAGCCTTCGCGCGAGGCTGTCAAAGCGCGCGTCGAAGCGCTTGCGAATAGCCGTGTCATCGTGCAAGCGACGCACGCAGCCGTGCCGCTCGGTCTGATCTTCGACCGGCATGTGCTGCCCGCGCGCAACACCGGCGCACTGCCGCTCTCCGCCTCTCCCACGCCGCGCGATTTGTGCAGCTTTTCGTTTACCACCAACGCGTGCCTGAGCCGCAAGAAGCTGAAGGAAGCGCTGCGGAGTTTTTCGGCGAAGCTGCTGCGCGCGAAAGGCTTCGTGCGCCTGGAAAGCGACGGCGCGTTGCATGAGTTGCATGTGGTCGGCAATCGCGTCGTGCTCAGCGTGTCGTCGGCCCGCGCTTGCGCGGAATCGCAGATCGTTCTGATCGGCATGTTCGATCGCCAAGACGAGTTGCACGCGCGAGCGGCGCTCAAGGCCGCTGAAATCGGGCAATGATCTCGGGCCACTGACCCGAATGCCGGAAAGCTAGCGCCTCAACTCCGAAACGATCTTCTCCGCCAGAAAATCGCACGGCGGACGATTCGAAGCCGTACTGCGCGCCAGCACCATTTCCAACGCGGTGATCTCGGGCAAGCCGTGCGCACGTCCAAGCAGCGTGAAGTGTGCCGGCACCGCGCATCGCGCGAGCGGAACAATCGCCAACCCCGCTTCGGCCATCGATAGCAGGCCCAGCAGACTCGGACTTTCATACGAGGTGCGGTAGGGAATCTTCGCCCGCTCCAGGCTGCGAATTGCGTTCTCGCGCGCGACGCTGCCCGGCAGGAACACGGCGATCGGTAACGGCCGCTCGCGCCATATTTCATCGGCACTCGGCGCCGCCGCCCATTCCATCGGCTCGAGCCGGATGAATTCGCCTGACAAGCCCTTGACTCGCGTCGCGCACACGAGATCGACCGAGCCGTCTTTCACCATCGGCGCGAGTGCCACGCTCGGCAAACCGACGACCTGAATCTCCACCTTCGGATAGGTCGCGGAAAACTTCTTGAGGATCGGCGGCAGCAGCGACGACGCGTAGTCGTCCGGCACGCCGATGCTCACGCGCCCGGTCACGTCCGGCCGGACCACCGCCGCCCACGCCTCGTCGCGCAATGCGAGCATGCGGCGAGCGTACGTCAGCAGCACTTCGCCGTCCTGCGTCGGGACCACGTTTCTCGGCTTGCGCACGAACAGCGGCTTGCCCAGCGCGGTCTCGAGCGTCTTGATCTGCATGCTCACCGCCGATTGCGAACGATGCACGACTTCCGCCGCCCGGCTGATGTTGCCGGTGTCGGCGACGGCGACGATCATGGTCATCACGTCCAGGTCGAGGGCTTTCAATGGGTCTGGTATCAGAAAAGTAGATAGATTCGATCAATATTACGCGATTTTCTAAAGTAGCGACATGGGGCATAGTGGCCGCAAAGGAGCCAGTCCATGAACGCCCGTACCGACCTCTCAGTGCTTGCCGTACCCGAACTGTCGTTTGCGACCATCGCATCGGGCATCTGCGTGCCGTACGTCGAGTGCGGAGAAGGCGAGCCGCTCGTGTTCGTGCACGGCTCGCTGTGCGACTATCGCTACTGGAATGCCCAGACCGCAGCGCTCTCGCAGCATTTCCGTTGCATCTCGGTGAGCCTGAGCCACTACTGGCCGGCGAGCGAGGCGTGCATCCAGGGCGAGTTCGGCTGGCAGACGCACGTCGCCGAGCTGGCCGAGTTCATCGAGGCGATCGACCTCGGGCCCGTCCATCTGGTCGGCCATTCGCGCGGCGGCTGCGTGGCGTTTCATGTCGCGCGCGACTATCCGCGGCTCGTGAAGACGCTGACGCTCGCGGACCCGGGCGGTCCGCTGCAGATCGACGGCATGCCGGACGCGATGCTGCCGGCCACGACCAATGTGCTGCGTGCGCGCGTCGCCGAACTCATCGAGAGCCAGCAGATCGATGCGGGTCTGGAGCTTTTCGTCGATTCGGTGAGCGTGCCCGGATCGTGGCGCAAGAGCCCGGTTGCATTCCGCACCATGGCGATCGACAACGCGGGCACGCTGCCCAAGCAGCTCCGCGATCCATTGCCCGCCTATTCCCGCGAAACCGCGCGCGGCGTGAAGTGCAGGACGCTGCTGATCGACGGGCAGCGCAGCCCGCGCATGTTCCGCAACAACGTCGAAAAGCTCGCGGAATGGATCGACTATGCGGAGCGGCAAACCATCGCCGGCGCGTCGCACGGCATGAATGTGTCGAACGCCGGCGCTTTTAACCGGCTCGTGCAGGCATTCGTCAGCTTCTGATTCCGGCGTTTCGGTTCAGCATTCGGCATTCAGCATTCGCGGCAAGATCGCCGAGAAGGTCAGAGGTCGAAGGTGCCGCGATATTGCTCGTCGGCATCCGAACGCGTATTGATTTCGACGAGCACGCCGCCGGGTACCTCGCAGAAAAATCGCGAGCCGCGTTCATGCTTGAAGACGCCGGTTTTCATCACGACACCCGCGGCGGCCATCCGCTCGTAAAGCCCGCGAACCTCGTCGAGGGACGCCAGTTCGAAGCCGATGTGAAAGTTGTGAGGCCATTGCACCGGATGGTCGGCGGCATCATCGATCACGATGTCGAATCCGGGGCGTTTCAGAAACCAGCTCGTTCCTCGCGCGGCAACCGTACAGCCTAGATGGTCCTCGAAGAAGGTGGCGGTGGCGCTCACATCGGATGAAGGGAAGCTCACGTGATTGAGCTTCATGGCGGTCGTGATATCGGTCATGTCGATCTCCGTTGAATCGGATCGCTCGTTGCGTTCCGTACGGAGGATATTACGAGTAAAAGCTCACATTCAATACTCGCATCACCGTGCTCGTGCCATGGGTCGCGCAGGGCCGCGCCACGGGCGTTTCCGGCTGTGCGATGCTAGCGTGTGCGTGGCTTGCTCGCGTTTCGTGCCGGTTGCTGCGACTACCTCGCTTCCAGGAGATGCTTGCGCTGTCGGGGTAGACGACCGGTTGGGGTTGCTTCGTGATTGTCCGGTCGACACGACTGTTGCGTTCGTACTATCGTCTTGATCAAGCATGCACACGTCGCTTGATCGAGCGGCCCGGCTCGCACCGAGCGCGTTCGCGTCGCTTTGAGTATGCTTGTGCATGACGCTTCACGGCGCGGCCTTCAACTTGCTGACGCACCGGGAAGTCTTCGACCACCCTGACACGTAAAGGAGTCTCGAATGTCGATTGAAAAAGTCTTGTACCGTGCTCATGCGCACGTCACCGGCGGGCGCGACGGGCGTGCGACGGTTCCCGAGAGCAACCTCGATCTCAAGCTGACCACGCCGAAGGAGCTCGGCGGCGGAGGCGGCGACGGAACCAACCCCGAGCAACTCTTCGCGGCGGGATATAGCGCGTGCTTCATCGGCGCGTTGAGGGCGGTCAGCGCGCGCGAGAAGATCGCCTTGCCGAAGGACGTCGCCATTGACGGCAGCGTCGGCATCGGACAGATTCCCAATGGCTTCGGCATCGAAGTCGAACTGAAAATCTCGCTGCCGGGCATGGACCGCGCAGAGGCGCAAGCGCTGATCGACAAGGCACATGTGGTCTGTCCTTATTCGAACGCGACGCGCAACAACATCGACGTCAAACTGACGCTGGTCTAAGCGGTACGTCAACACGCGCTTTTTTGTGCAAGCAGCGGATGCCGTGTCGCGTAGAGCGGCACGGCATCCGCTGCATTCTTTCGTCGCCCTCGATCGGGTGACAGAATTGTCGCTCGCCAAGCAATCAGACCACCACCCGATCCTTGTCGTGGAACTGCTGCATCCAGTAAGGATAAGGCAGGTGCGGCTGCGAAACCTGATTCAGACGTTCGGTCTGCGCCGCGTTCAACGCGATCTGCTGAGCGTCGAGGTTAGCGGCGAGTTGCTCTGGCGTGCGCGCGCCCACAATGACAGAACAGACTTCACGGCGTGCCAGAATCCACGCCAATGCCACCTGAGCGGGCGACGCGTTCAACTCCGCAGCGATGTCGCACACTACGCGAACGATAGGATCCGCCTTTGCGGGATCGATCGGCGGAAAATTCAGCCTGGTCCGACGCCCGGTTTCGCCGCTGCTTCCCTGCGTGTACTTACCGCTCAGGTATCCGCCCGCGAGCGGACTCCACACCATAAGCGCAACATCGTTCGCCTTTGCCACGGGCGCGATCTCATGCTCGGCGTCGCGGCTCGTCAGCGCATAGTGAACCTGATTGCTGACAACGCGGGCCCAGTGCGTGCGGGCGGTAATGCCCTGTGCACGCTCCAGGTCGCCCGCGCTGAAGTTGCAGACCCCGAGGTGGCGCACCTTGCCCTGCCTCACCAGGTCGTCGAGAGCTCGGAGCGTTTCTTCCAGCGGAACGAGTTCATCGCGGTCGTGCAATTGAAACAGATCGATATGATCCCGGCCGATACGCCGAAGACTCGTTTCCACCGACCGCATGATGTGCGAGCGGCCGAGCCCGACGTCGTTGTGGCCGGCTCCTGTGCGCAGCCGGACTTTGGTCGCGACCAGCATGCGCGATTCGTCGAGTCCAAGGTCGGACAGCGCCTGACCGACGACCGCTTCAGATTGCCCTTGCGAATAGGCGTCAGCGGTATCGATCAGATTGATACCGCGCTCGACGGCCATCGCGACAAGCCGGGTGGCCTGGGCACGGTCGAGGCCGGCAATTTCGCCCCAGATGCCGGTACCGGCGCCAAACGTCATGGCGCCAAGACAAAGACGCGAAATGCGCAGCCCAGACCTGCCGAGTGTGCTGTATTCCATAGCGAATCCCTTGATATGAATCCCTCGATGAACGATGAGCGCGGAGCACCCGGCGACGCGGCATGCTGCTCGCGTCACCGGATGCGCCCGCGTTAGCCCGCCTGCGAGACGAGGTCGCGCAGAACGGTTTCCAGTTCCACCTCGCCCTTGACGACGTCGGTTGGATCGCCTTCGAAGGCGATCCAACCTTCATTGAACCCGTCGAGCATGCGCATACGCGGCAACGGGTCCTTCGTACCTTGGGAGCGGAACAGCTCGCCCCATGTTTTGCGCGGCACCACCTCCGCCCGAACCGGACGACCCAGCACCCGGGCAAACGCCTCGGCCAGACCGTTCGGGCTCACACGCTGCGGCCCTTCCAATTCGACGACACGCGCGCCGCGCCACGTTTGCTGAAGCAGTTGCGCGGCAACGCGACCAACGTCCGCGGTCGCGACCATCGGCACGGCCTTGTCGAGCGGCTGCAAAAAGCTGGAGATGATCCCGTTGTCGCGGGCCGGCGCGACGTCCCACGCGGCGTTTTCCATGAACCAGCCGGGACGCAGGAATGTCACGGGCATCGGTAAATCGCGAAGCGCCTGCTCCATCAGCGTACGTTGCGTGAGCAGATTGGTCTCGGTGGCCTGCGCGCCGATCGTCGACAGGCAGACCACCTTGCCCGGTGCCGCCGACTGAAGCGCTTCGCGCACGGCGTCAATGACAGCACGTGCCTCGGGAAAGCCCGGCAACGGATCGAACTCGGACGGCGGCAGAATGAACACGCCTTGCGTGCCCTCGAAAGCGGCGGTAAGGGACGCCGCGTCGTCCATCTCGGCTGTCACCACTTCACACCCGCGCTCAGCCCACGAACGTGCCCGGGCGGCATCGCGTACCACCGCGCGTACCGGCTGGCCCGCGGCGAGCAACGTGCGCGCCACCGCGCCGCCGACCTTTCCTGTTATCCCTGTGATTGCATACATTGCAGCTTCTCCTTGCATAGATAGATGTGTGCCGCTCCGTGAGCGGGGCTCACGCGCGTTGCAAACCGTGATACAGCCCCTGCTCGAACTGACCGTACAGATCTACCACACGAGGGTCGTAGAACGGCAGAATCTGCGTGAAGAGCGTGCCGGCTACCTTCCTGACCGGATCGACCCAGAAATAGCTGTTCAGCAGGCCCGCCCAGCTGATGCTGCCCGCGCTGCGGCCATGCGGACCCGGCTGTGTGTTGATGTCGAAGGAGAGCCCCCACTTGTGAGGCGTCCCGGGAAACTGATCGAAGCTGTTAGACCATGCGGGCTGCGCCGTTTTCATTTCGGTTACCTGAAGATCTCCGATCTGATTCTGGAACATCGTCGCCACGGTGTCGGCACGCAGGATTCGCTCGCCGCGGTACGTCCCATCGTTCATCAGCATCTGGAGAAGCGCCATGTAATCGCGCGGCGTGCTGAATGCACCGCCGCCGCCCATGAAGAACTCGGGCCGCTGGTTGATCTCGAACGGCGCGGGCTTGAGCGATCCGTCGGGTTGCCGGTTGTGCATTGTCGCCACGCGCTGCTTCTGTGCGCCGCTGATCAGAAATCCCGAATTGCTCATGCCGAGCGGCGCGAAAATGTGCTCCCGGAAGTAGACCTCCAGCGACTGATCCGTCACTGCCTCGACCAGCTTGCCCACCCAGTCCATGCCGATGCCGTACTGCCAGCGTTCGCCGGGTTCGAACTCCAGCGGTGCCTTGAACGCGCCGTTCATCGAGTAACCGATATCCGGCATGCCGGTCGCCTTTTCGTACCGGCTGATGTTTTCGCTCCAGATGCCGTACGTGAAGCCAGACGTGTGAGTCAGCAGATGACGCACGGTTATCGCGTTTCGTGCAGGACGCAGTTTCGGCTGTCCCGATGCATCGAAGCCGTCCAGCACTTGCGGCGACTTCAGTTCCGGAAGAATCTCGCCTGCGGGCTGGTCGAGGCGAAGCCGGCCCTGCTCGATGAGTTGCATGCAGGCCGTGGCGGTGATCGCCTTGGTCATCGATAGCAGCCAGAACACCGTGTCGGGCGTCATTGCCGTACCGGCCTGGGGATTGGCATGGCCTGATGCGCCTTCGTAGACGAGGCCGCGCTGCGTGGCGCCCATCGCCACCACACCGGCTACGGTGCCGTTGTCGACGGCCTGCCGCAAGGAAAGGTCAATCGAGGCAAAGGCAGGGTTGCGGACCAGAACGCGATTGCGCGCCTGATGCACCTCCGTGGCCTCGGTATCGATGCTGGTCAATCCGCCCACTGCGGCGACGGCCAGCAGGCCGGATGCTCGCTTCAACAGATCGCGGCGGGTGAGTTGAACGGTCATCTCCTACTCCCTGAAAATTGGAATGAACAATGATGGGTGTGGCGTGCCAATCAGCGATGTGCGTAAAGCGAATCGAACGGTGCATTCGCGGGGGCCGCCGCTGCGGTGACGCGGTTGCCCGACGCGGACGAGCCGCTGCGCACACCGCCCACACTGTTGCCGATGATCGACTCGGCGCCCTTCTGCGACGCCACAGCCGCTTCGGCAGCCTGAATGTCGGCGGGGTAATGCGGATCATTGGCGCGGCCGGGCCGGTAGCCCACGCTTTCCAGTTGCACAAGCTCTGCGCGCACCTGCGCACGAGTGACAGTCGAGCTGGATTCCTGCGCGTATCCAGCGACAGGGAAGGCGATGGCGGCCGCGATGGCAAGCGCGAGATGACGGGTATTCATGGCAATGCTCCTTTGAATCGCTGAGGTTGAAACGACCTGTTGGGATGCATTGTGGGCAAACGCGATGAGAAACTAAATGACACGAATGACACTTGTGAAGTGACTGCTGGTTACTAATGAGTCATAGTGCGGTTTTTGACGCACGGTGCAGGGCCAGCCGATAGCGGCTTGGCATTCGACTGAACGTCTTCCGACCATTAAATGACCAGGATGCAGCGCCCATGAGATCGTCCGGCGAGAATCTCTCTAGCGGTATCAGCGTATTTGCCGCCGTCGTCGATGCGGGAACGTTCGCAGCCGCGTCCGAATTGATGGGTATGTCGCCGCCCGGGGTTAGCCGGGCAATCGCTCGACTCGAAAGGCGGTTGAAAACACGGCTCTTCAATCGGACGACCCGCGCCGTGTCCCTGACTGAAGCGGGCCGGCGGTTCTACGAGCAGGTCATGCCGCACTTGAGGGGCATGGAGGAAGCCGCCGCAGCCGCGGCAGGAGGCGCCGCGGCCGTGCGCGGGAAGCTGCGAATCAATCTTGACCCGGTCTTTTCGCGGATCATTCTGGGTCCGAAGCTCGATGAATTCATGGATGCGCATCCTGAACTCGAACTCGAGTTCATTGCGAGAGATCAACTCGGCGACCTCGTCATGGACGGCTTCGATCTGGCCTTGCGCTTCGGCGAACCTCGCTCATCCAGTCTGATTGCGCGAAAGCTCCTCGACACCGCGGTTGTCACCGTCGCATCTCCCTCGTACCTCGCTCGCCGGGGGCGGCCGGCGGAGCCTCAAGAGCTGAGTCGCGGGGAGCACAGGTGTTTGGAATTCCGGAACCCGGATACCGGAAAGCCGTATCCGTGGGAGTTTCATCGCAAGCGCAAAAAGCTCGTTGTCGAAACGAATGGTCGGCTTACGGTGAATGATCCGAGCGCACTCCTCAACGCGTGTCTGGCTGGCGCCGGCGTCGCGCAGATGCTGCTGCTTGGGGCCGAGCCCCTGATCCGGGAGGGCCGGCTCGTCATCCTGTTTCCAGACTGGCCGGATGAGCGCTTCCCGCTCTATGCGTACCACCCGTCGCGGCACCACATGCCGGCCAAGGCAAGGGTATTTCTTGACTTTATCGTCGCTTTGACGAGTACGAGCTAGCAAGTCGAAATAGCCCCGGTCGTTCAGATTTTTTCAGCCGACGCTCGAGGTTAGCGGTCAAAGCGAACACCTTTTACCTCACGCTTAAGAACACTTAAGGAATCTGGAAGGACGTTCAGTCCGCGCTAGCCTATGATCGCTCAATCCAGGCGAGAACAAAGAGGCGCGTGTGAAATTAAGGGCAACGACCGCGGATTTTGGACTGCTGTATTTACGAGTGACCGCGAGCCTGCTCGTCCTCGTGGTTCACGGCTTGCCGAAAGCCATGCACTACGCGAGCCAGGCAGCGGCGATCGAAGATCCGTTTCACCTGGGTCGAACCGTGTCGATTACATTCGCGATTTTCGCGGAAGTCATCTGTCCGCCGCTGATGATCCTCGGGATCGCGACGCGACTCGCTGCGTTGCCGATCCTCATCGTCACGGTGGTCGCGCTGGCCTTCGTCCATCGCGACTGGTCGCTGGCGGAGGGACAGTTCGCGTGGATGCTGCTGATTCTGTTCGGCACGATCGCGATTGCCGGGCCGGGCCAGATCCGTTTTGGCGGCCGAGCGGAGCAGCGCGACGGAACAGCCCGGCAGTAAGCATCGCGTTTTCCACTTGTGCCGTTTTCCTCGCGCATCGCCGCCTCACGGCCCCAACAGTTTTTTCAGCCGTGCCTCTTCGAAATCGAGTTCCGATTCGATCCGGTGCAGGGTCTTGTCCTTGATCCGGTTCTCGTCGTGCAACTGAAGCAGCGCCGCGCGGCCCGCCTGGACCGCTCGCAGCCCGAGGTTCAGCCGCGTCAGCCGCAAGTGCACGAGCGTTTCGCCGCCCGTGTGCGCACGCACGTTGCTGTCGATACGATAGCTGTATTCGTCGATCAGCCGCAGCACCACGTCTTCGTTGCCTTTGCATTGCGCGAGGTCGATCTGCTTCAGCGCGTCCAGCGACGCCTGAAACGTGAGGGATCGAGCCTGATATTGCGTGAGATATTTCGATTCGGCGGACGCGTGAGCATCGTTGAAACCGACCAGGCGCGCGAGCGGCGCCAGCGTCAGACCTTGCACGAGGACCGTCACGAAGATCACCGCGAATGTCGAGAAAATCAGCAGATCGCGATCGGCTAGCGACTCGGGCAGCGCCAGTGCAGCGGCGAGACTCACAACGCCGCGCATTCCGGCCCAACCGAGAATCGTCGCCTGCTTGAGGTCCGTTCTGGGCTGGGTGCCACGCGCGCGCGAGAGGAGATATTCGGGCAACGCGATCGCCGCCATCACCCAGACGAACCGCGCGACGATCACAACCGCGACCGTGACGCCGGCCACCACCCACACACGCTCGGGCAGCCACCACGAGAACGTGTGTCCCGCATCGAGCTTTGCCAGCGTACCGGGCAGCGACACGCCGATCAGGATGAACACGAGCGCTTCCAGCACAAAGACGACGACGTCCCACGTGCCCGTGGTTTTCAGCCGCGTGGTCGCGTCGAGTGTCATGTGCTGGCACAGTCCAACGATCAGGCCGCACACCACCACCGACAGCACACCGGAGCCATGCAGGCGTTCACCGAGCAGATACGCGGCCCACGCAGCGAGGAAGGTCAGCACGACGGCCAGATGCGTGTCTTCGAGCCAGCCGAGCAGCTTGATCGTTGCCCAGCCGATGAGCGCGCCCGTTGCGATGCCGACGAGCGAAAGCGTCGAAAAGGTGAGGACGGCGCCGCTCGCGCTGAAGGTGCCCGCCGCCAGCGCAACCAGCGCGAAGCGATAGATCACGAGCCCTGACGCGTCGTTGACGAGGCTTTCGCCCTCGAGCACGGTGACCAGCCGCTCCGGCAACGGCAACTCGCCGAGCAGGGCTTTGGCCGCCACCGCATCGGGCGGCGACACGATCGCGCCGAGGGCGACGCATGCGGCCCACGGCAACTGTGGATCGACCCAATGGACGGCGCACCCGACGCACGCAGTCGTGAAAATCACCGACCCGAGCGCCAGCGACGCGATTGGCGCTGTCTCGCGGCGAAACTCTCGCCAGGCGGTATAGAACGCACTGGACATCAGCAGCGGCGGAATCAGCACGACCATGATGACGTCGGGGTCGAACGCAACGACGGGCGCATCGGTCGCGAAGCCGATCGCCGCACCGCCGACCAGCAATACGGCAGCCGACGGCAGATTGAAACGGCTGGCAATGAGCGATAGCACGCACGCGCCGAGCAGTACGAGAAGCAGGCCTTCGAAGAATACGATGTGGTTCATCAGTGGGCGCTCAAGGGTGCGGTGGCGGCCGGCCGTTGCCGAAACCGTTATGCTTGCATATCGTAATGTACAAACATTTTCAGCCGCCCATGAAGCCCGCCTTTGCAACCCGGCAAAAATACGCCGCGAGACTTCGGCGTTATTCCCTCAGCGCCGCAACCATAATCGTCCATGCAGGAAAGTCGGAACGAATATAACGCTCCTTCACGGCGCTGAAATCACCAAGCTGTGACGCGATATCCACGTGAATGAAACCAGTTCGACGAGGTCGCTTTCGGGCAATCGCAGGCGCTTCGCATCACAAGTCAAGACGCAACCGTGGTCCAACCTCGACAAAACCCGCGGACTGATAGAACGCAAGCGTCCGGCTCCAGCGGGGCTGGCCCGGAGCGCCCACGTCGAGTCGTTTCCATCCGCGTTCCTTGCCGAACCTCGCGGCTTCGCAGACCAGCGCCGCGGCCAATCCACCAGACCGGCATTCGGGTCGGACATATAGCTCGGTAATCTGTCCGAAGGCCCCTCCCGCGTATATTGCCATTCCTTCTGTCATTAGAAGTACGCCTACGGGACTATCCCCTTCGAGCGCCAGATATCCGAAGCAGCGACTCGCTTGGGTCAGAACGGCTTCAGCGATAGACACTCGATCCGCGTGTTCAAGTTCGCCATGGTGAAGCTCCACAAGAAGCGCATCCACGAGGTGCGCAACGGAACGTGCATCTGTCGGTGCAATAGGGCGAATATGCATCAACGCAGTCTCCTTTGCTATCTCGCGCGGTACTGCCAAAAAGCCGTTGACTTGCCACTCATGCGTGGCAATGCCTCATATAATGGCAACAAGTAGTCATCTTTGAACTGCTCCTTCATTGAAGGCACCATGCCAAAAACTCAGAGTCAGCCACCCGCTGAAGAATCTCCGGACATCGAGGTAGCAGAGAAGCAGACGGACCCTGCAGTGGAGAAAGTGTCCCGTGCTCTGGCTGCACAGATTCATGCTTTCCGAACCTCAGCAGGAATCGCTTCGGGCACCCTCGCGAAAATGGCCGGCATTTCCCATTCGATGCTCTCAAGAATCGAAAAAGGAACGGCCACTCCGTCGATAGAAACGCTTACGCGGCTGGCCAATGCGTTGGGCAAACCTGTATCGCGCTTTTTCGTCGATCAGAGCGAGCGCCACGACTGCTCGTTCGTACCCGCGGGACAAGGCGTGACTGTCGACAGGGAAGGTTCGTCGTATGGCCACATCTATCGGCTCGTTGGCCACGTATTGTCAGGGAATCTCTCCGTGGAGCCGTATGTCGTTACGCTCGACGAAAAGTCCCAGCCGTGGTCAACCCACCAGACAACGGGTATTCAGTTCCTTCACGTACTCGAAGGCAAGATGAAATACCGTTACGCCAATCGGCTCTACGACCTGAAACCCGGCGACAGCCTGCTGTTCGACCCGAATGCGGCGCATGGTCCGGAAGAAATCGAAAGCGTGCCGGTCAAATTTCTCGCAGTGTTCTTCAACATCCGCGAATACAGCTAGAAAATAGAGGCCGTAGCCTCTCGCAACCACCCTATCGCACGCACCGGTTTATCGTTGCGACCGCTGCAGTTCTGCGAATTGCTTTGCCACCGCGCTTTCTCGACTGGCGACAATCTCTCCCGCTCCAACGCGCTCTCGGCCGTACACGATCCAGGCGTCATCGGGCGAACCGATCGTGGCATCCACTCGCAGCGTCTCCGGTTGCGAGTCGAAATAGTATCGATAGACCAGCGCGGAATCGCATTCTCCCTTCATCAGTCGCTCGAAAGCCACCGGAATCGAGACTGCGGGAATCCGCCTGGAATACGCGCCGAGGTCGACGTAGTCATCGGTTGCGGGAGAAACGAGCGAGATGGTTTCCGGCTTGTCCACGTCGTTACGCGTGAGAATCGCCAATGTCTGACTCGGCGAGATGAACGTGTCGACAACGAACCGCTCACGGAAATTACTGCCCATCACACGCGGGGAATCCGGATGAACCGCGCACTGAATGAGATAGTCGATTTCGTCGGCGTCAAACGCAGCTAGCGCGTCGTCGAAATTATCAAAGAGTTTGACTTCCGCCTCGAGGCCGTGGAATTCAATGTAACGACGCGTCACATACTCGTGGTTCGTTCCGGATGGGCCAAGGGTGCCAAATCTGATTGTGGCCATGCTTTACTCCTGAAGATCTGCGGGATACCGTTTTATTGTGGGCGAAGCGTCTCGACCTCTTTGAAAAGTTCGAGTTCTCGCGCATGCCTAACATGACATATTCATTTGTGAATCATCTGACTGAGGAATCGCCTCGCTCGCTCAGTCCTCGGCGCATCAAAGAAGTGGCCAGGCTCGTTGTCTTCTACGATCTCACCCTGGTCCATGAACAGAATGCGGTCGGCCACCGCCCTCGCGAATCCCATTTCGTGGGTGACGCAAAGCATGGTCATGCCGTCTTGCGCGAGCAGCGTCAGCGTGTCGAGCACCTCCCTGACCATCTCCGGGTCGAGCGCGGACGTCGGTTCGTCGAGCAGCATGATGGTCGGCGACATGCAGAGCGCTCTTGCGATAGCCACCCGCTGCTGTTGACCGCCGGAAAGCTGGGAAGGGTATTTCCCGGCGTGACTCGCCACGCGAACGCGTTCGAGCATTTCAAGCGCCCGTGCTTCGGCCTCCTTCCGCTTCAAACCACGAACACGCATGGGAGCCAAGGTGCAGTTTGCCAGCACCGTCATGTGAGGGAACAGATTGAAATGCTGAAACACCATGCCGACATCGGCACGTACCATGCGTACGTGTCTCACATTGTCAGTGAGCTCGATTCCGTCGACGCGGACATCTCCCGAATCATGCCTCTCCAGTCGATTCACGCAGCGAATCAGTGTCGATTTTCCGGAGCCGGACGGTCCGCACAGAACAATCTTTTCACCTCGCCGGACATTCAGCGAAATAGAATTGAGTACATTGAACTCGCCGAAACTCTTTGAGAGTCCGTTGATAGATATCGCGAATTCATTATTGGGGATCGTATTCATAGCGAAAGTCCTGTGCATTGGCATGCGACTCAGGTGTCAAGCCGCGTGATTGTCTGAGCGTGGAATGCCTGAGCCGCCGGACTCTCCTTCCAGGCGACAACCTGGCCGTCGGACAACCGCTCACGGCCGTAGACAATCCAGGGGTCGTCGACAGTTCCGATCCGCTCGTCGATTCTGAAGCGGGTGGGATTCTCGGTAGCAAGGGACGAGTAGGTCAGACCGCTTTCGTATTTGCCCGAGAGGAGTCCATTCGCAACCGAGGCTGTCGATGTCTCCGGAATGAGCGTCAGTCCATCTGTGTTGACATAGTCGCGCGTGGCGGGCTGAAGTGCGAGCGTGCGCGGTATCTCGACGTCGACGCGGGTCACTACGGCCATGTCTTTGCTGGAAGAGACGAATGCATCGATGACGAAAAGTTGTTTGCGGTACTTCGCAACGATGTCAGCCGTCGAAGGATGGACTGCAACCTGCACGATATAGTCGGCCTCGCCGTCGATCACCAGTCGTGCGGCCTCGTCAAAGCTCAATACCAGCGCCATCGACGCCCGTCCTTCCAGACCGTGATGTTGAATGTATCGGGCAGTCACGAACTCGTGATTGCTGCCACTTGGTCCAAGTGTCAGAAACCGAAGCAATTTGCGTTTCTCCATTAACTTTTCGTAAGGGACTCGGAGGCATGAGTCCGCCTATCAAGATGCGCCATATGACGACTAGGTCGCGTGAGCGTCACCAGAATCTGAAGACTTCAGCATCGCGGCTTGCTTGGGCTTTCGAGCGTTGACGACGTTGACGTCCTTCCCTGTTCTGCGTGCAATGTTCAGTTCGAGAATCCGGAACGCGTGCGAGAGAAAAAACGTCATCGCGAGATAAATCAATCCAGCGGCGACGAAAATCTCATAGGGCGCGTAAGTTTCACTAACCAGCAACTTCGACGTTCCCGTCAATTCCATGATGGTCACCGTCGATGCCAGCGACGTCGCCTTCAGGTTCAGAATCGTTTCGTTCGCATAGGCGGGGATTGCAATCCGAATAGCGATCGGTGCTTTGATGCGAGTGAGTATGGAGGCTCGACTTAACCCGAGTGCCTCGGCAGCTTCGACAATGCCTTTCGGCACGGCAGACAGCGCCCCCATCAGAATGCGCGCCGTGTACGCACCCGAATTCAGGCCCAAGGCAATGACTGCACAGGTGAATGGGTCACGCAAGAGCGGCCAGACCACGGAGTGTCGAATAAAAGAGAACTGTCCGAATCCGTAGTAGAGAAAGAACAATTGCACGAGCGCCGGCGTGCCACGGAATGCGCCGATGTAAAACTTAACGCTACCGCTCAGAACCCTGGACGAGCTCAATCCAACAAGCGCCGTGGGCACGCCCACAATGATGCCGACGACCACGATGGCGACAAACAATTCGAGCGTGATGGGCAAGGCAGCGAGCAGACGCGGAAAGCTCGAAATGAGCAATGAGAAGTCGAACATGCGTCACCTCGCCAATGCGGTCGATGTCTTGCGACGAACCGTGCTAAAAACGTTTGTCAAAGCGAAGCTGAGAACGAAGTACAGCACGCCGGCAATCAGGTAGAAGAAGAACGGGCGATTTGTCGCTTCGACGGCAAAGCCTGTTCTTCGCATCAGGTCTTCCAGACCGACCAGCGAGACAAGCGCAGTTTCTTTCAGCAATACGGTCAACTGATTCCCGAAAGCAGGTACGGCGAGGCGCCACGCCTGTGGTGCAATGACGTGCACAAAGCCCCCTGCGCCCGTCAATCCCAGCGCTGCGGAGGCTTCAAACTGGCCGCGCGGAACTTCCAGAATTGCGCCCCGGAAGATTTCCGTCGCATAGGCGCCGAACACCAGTCCCAGCGACACGGCACCCGCCCCGAACGCATTGATTTCAATGGGCCGGCCCAGGACATGAGAAAGGGTTGCGCTGCCGCCGTAATACACAAGGAAAATGACCAGCAGGTCCGGCACACCTCGTATGGTGGTCGTGTAGGCCCCGGCGAACTGCCTGAGAAGCCGCAACGGAGACAGCTTGGCAGCCGCCATTAGTATTCCGATTACCGAGCCGATCGCTGCGGCCGCGAGTGCGACCAGCAGAGTCGTCAGGGCCCCAAGCAGAATGAGTCCGCCATAACCGTTCAGAGTGAAGCTGAGCATGCTGGCTCCCGCATTACATCAGAGCGAAAGGGAAATACTTCTTTCTGATCTGGTCGTAGGTGCCGTTCGCCATGATCGCGGCCAACGCTGCGTTAATACGATTGCAGAGTTCCGTGTCGTCGAGGCGAACCGCAATTGCGTTCCCGTCCCCGAGTACACCGCCTTTGAATTCAGGTCCGATGAACGCGAAGTCCTTCGCGTCTGGTCGCTTGAAGAAGTCGGAATAGAAGGTCGCCTTGTTGCCGATGATGAGGTCCACGCGACCTGCTACGAGATCCAGTTCCGGCTGACGGGTATCGTCATACAGCACGAGTGACGCCGTCTTGTCGTAACCGTTGGCGACGAGCCACTGGTGCTGCGACGAGCCGCGTTGAACGCCGATGCGCTTGCCCTTCAGTGCCGCGGGCGAGACGTCCTTGATGCCGCTGTCTTTTGCCGCGATAAAGCTCGACGTCGTGTCCTTGTACTTGTTGGTGAACAGAACCTGTTTGCGTCGCGCAGGCGTCGTCGACATCGACGCGACGATGGCGTCATATCGATTGGCCTGAAGACCAGGAATGATGCCGTCCCACGCTTGCGCAACGATCTGGCATTTCAGCTTCATCTATGCGCAAAGGGCATTCGCAATGTCCACGTCGAAGCCCTGAAGCTGGCCGGAGGCGTCTTTGAAGCTCCACGGCGGATAGGTGCCCTCGGTTGCAACTCTCAACGTGTCGCCGGCCGAAAAGGCCGGCGCTGACATGAGCACTGCTGCGCCCATCAGGGCGCTGACGACCAATCCTCGAAAACGTCGAAACAGGGTGTGTGACATGGCAACTCTCTCGTCGCGATTGCTGCGCCCCGGGTAGTCCGTCGCATTAGAGGTAAAGGTAGTCGGTCGTTAATTTAACGTCAATATTTTACTTTTATGCAAATTCCCTAATCGGGTTTACCCGCAAATCGCCGTTCGGGTAGCGCACCGGCCGTCACGGCTCGTAGTTGGATTCGGCCGCGCATTCTCCGCGCAAAACCTCAACGAAGGCCTGCTGCACCGCCGTGCCCAGCCAGTCGGTGCGCACGGTATAGCCGACCGCCCGGCTTGCCTCGGGCGTCTCCAGTTCCAGCGCCACCAGCTCGCGTCCCGGATAGGCGTCGCGGATCTGCGCACGGGATAGCAGCGTGATGCAATCGCTCTCCATCAGCATCGCGAGCATCATCGCGAGCGAACTGGTCTCGAGCACCAGAGGCGGCTTGACGGGCAACTGCCCGAAAATCGAATCGATCACCGCGCGTCGCGGCACGTTGCGCTGAGGCATGACCCAGTCGTAGTCGGCGAGATCGAGAAGCCCGACGGTTTTCCGTTTGGCCAGTCGATGCCCCTTGCGCACAGCCACGACGTAAGGATCGGCAAACAGTTCGGTCTCCTGCACGGAGCCCGTGAGGCGAGGCTCGCGCAAACCACCGACAATGATGTCGATCATGCCGCTGCGCAATTCGTGCAGCAAAAGCGCATGGGAACCCTCTTCGACCGTGACGCGCGCGGCGGGATAGCGCTCGCGCAGCCGTTGAATGGCGCGCGCGACGAGCCGCGACGGCAGCAACGGCAAGACGCCGATCGCCACCTTCCCGGTGAGCTGCCCGCGGGCGTATGCCAGATCCTCCCCTGCCTGCGCGATCTCGTAGAGCGCGAGACTCAGACAGCGCGCGAATTCGATCCCCGCGGCGTTCGCCGACACGCTGTGCACGCGCCGCCGGTAAAGCGACACGCCGACGTTCTGCTCGATTTGCCGCGCGGCCCGATGCACCGCCGGCTGTGAAATGCCCAACGACAACGCGGCCTCCGCCGCGGACCCCGCGTTGGCGATGGCGATATGACAGCGCACCTGCGCGTCGGTCAGACGGCGGCAAATCTTGGCCGCGTTTGCCGCCGATTGGCCGCTCAGGCTCGTCACGGCACGCTCCATCTGATCGAGCATGCGGCGCACGCGCCGCTGCAGGATCGCGCCCTCGCCCGTCAATTCGCTGCCGCCGAAACCGCGCTCGAACAGTTGGCCGCCAAAGCTCGCTTCCAGCTTGCTAATGGCGACACTCACAGCCGGCTGCGTGCGCCCCGCGCGGACCGCCGCCTGCCCGATTCCACCGGCTTCGCACACCGCGTCGAACAGGAAGAGACGCCTCAATCGCGCCAGATCGTCGTCCGCCGATGCATGTTCGACAGCCTCCATCGACCCTCCAAACCGGCTATGTGAAAACCCTTAGCTTAACGTAAATCTATGGGCTGGGCCTCACTTCATATTGAGGACTCCGGCCACATCGCGCTTACAGTAACGCTCATTCCATTAGAAAGTTTTCAGTCAGGAGCGCCTTCATGTCCGTCGTCATCGACACGCACACTCACGCAATTTCCCCGGATAAACAACGTTATCCACTCGCGCCGGTCGGCGGCCATCAATCGGAGTGGTCGGCGAAACGTCCGGTCAGTTTCGAAGGTCTGCTCGCCTCGATGGACGAAGCCGGCATCGACCGCGCGGTGGTGGTGCAAGCTTCGACGGTATACGGCAACGACAATAGTTATGTGGTCGAAGCGGTGCGCAGCCATGCGGATCGTTTCGCGGGCGTATTTTCGATCGACGTGCTGGCAAGCGACGCCGTCACGCAAATGCAGCGCTGGCTCGACGCGGGCCTCTCGGGCCTGCGTCTTTTCACCACCGGCAGCACGATGCCAGGCCAGGCGGGCTGGCTCGACGACGAACGCTCGTTCCTGGTATGGGACTACGCGCAGCGCCACAACGTGTCGATCTGCCTGCAGATGACCGCGCAAGGCATTCCCGCGCTCGTGAACATGCTCTCGCGCTTTCCGGACATCCGGGTCCTGCTCGATCACCTCGCACGTCCCGAACTCGCTGGCGGCCCGCCGTACGAAGCAGCGGCACCGCTCTTCAGCCTCGCGTCGCATCGGGGTGTGTTCCTGAAGCTCACGAATCGCACGATCGTCGAAGCCTCGCGTGGCGCGTCGACGCCCGCCGCATTCTTCCCGCGCGTGCTCGACGCATTCGGCGCCAATCGTATTGCGTGGGGCTCGAACTTTCCCGCTGCCGAAGGCGCGCTGCCGCAACTGCTCGCCGAGGCCCGCGAGAGTTTATCGATGCTGCCCGCCGACGCGCGCGAAGCGATTTTCGGCGGCACCGCGCGTGCGGTTTATCCGGCACTCGCCGCTTGATATCTTCACCTCGAACGAAACAGGAAAACCCGATTGTGAGCACCTCCACACAACCGCTGCGCCTGAAGACCGCGCTGAAAACCTATCCGCACACGCGGGCGCTGAAAGCCGGCGAACTGACTGACCCGGCCGTCGAGTTGCTGTTCGAGGACGTCGAGCCGATTCATCGTGCGTTCGCGCCGATGGCGCGCCGTCAGGCGTATGACGTCAGTGAACTGGCGATCGTCACGTATCTGCAGGCGAAGGCCTATGGCAAGCCGGTGGTGCTCTTGCCCACTGTCGTGGCCGCGCGCTTTCAGCAAGGCTGCATTATTTATAATGCGGAGCGGGGCAAACTCGATGTCGGCAGTCTCGCAGGCAAGAAGGTGGGCGTGCGCGCCTACTCGCAGACCACCGGCATGTGGGTACGCGCCATTCTCGGGCAAACCTATGGCGTGCCGCTCGAACAGATCGAATGGGTGACAATCGAAGGCGCGCATCTGGAAGAGTATGCCGACCCCGTTTTCGTGCAGCGCGCCGCCCCCGGCAAGCAACTGCTGCCGATGCTTCGCGCGGGCGAGATCGACGCCGCCATTCTCGGCAACGATCTGCCGGACGAGCCTGAATTCAAACCGCTGATCGACAATGCGGCCGCCGCCGACCGCGAGTGGTACACGCTTCATCGTTACGTGCCGATCAATCACGTCGTGGTGGTGACGCAAGCGCTGGCCGATTCGAATCCGCAAGCCGTGCGTGCCGTGTACGACCTGCTGAGCCGCGGCAAGGCATTGGCCGCCGCAGAGAACGCCGCGGAAAACGCCAACAAGCCGGACAAGCTGCTATTCGGCTACGACGCACTGCGCGGGCCGCTTGAAGAAACCCTTGCGTTCTGCGAGCAGCAACAGCTGTTGCCACGCAAGCTGACCGTCGACGAGATCTTCGCCGACAGCCTCGACATTTTGGGCGACGCCGCACGCTGACACAGCATTCGTCCGTTTCACGATTTTTGAGCGAACCCAAGTTCGCCGCAGTTTGTTAAGGAGACACCATGAGCTTGCCCGGCAAGTCCACCGCCGCGAAACCCAGGGAACGTCAGCCGTTCTATCTCGACCTGTCGTTCCAGGTGTTGGCCGGCATGGCGCTAGGTATCGCCACGGGTTACTTCTTTCCGAAGTTCGGCATCGATCTGCAACCCGTGGGCGACGCCTTTATCCGCATCATCCAGATGCTGATCGGTCCGATCATTTTCTGCACCGTATGCAGCGGCATCGCGGGCGTCAACGACTTCAAGAAAGTTGGCCGCGTGGCGATCAAGGCGCTCTTCTACTTTGAAGTGGTGACCTCGCTCGCCCTGGTGCTCGGCCTCGTGGTCATCAATGTGCTCAAGCCCGGTGTCGGCATGAACGTGGACATGCATAGCGTGCACTCCGCCGCCGTCGATACGTACGTCGCCAACGCGCATCACGTCGTCACGACGAGCGAATTCCTGCTGAACGTGATTCCGCACACGGCGATCAGCGCGTTCGCGGGCGGTGACGTGCTGCAGGTGCTGTTCTTCTCGGTACTGTTCGCATTCGGCCTCGCCGCAATCGGCGAGCGTGCGCAGCCGGCGTTGAATCTGATCGACTCGGTGTCGGGCTCGCTCTTCTGGATCATCGGCTTGACGATGAAAATCGCGCCGCTCGCCGCGTTCGGCGCGATCGCCTTCACGGTCAGCAAATTCGGCTTCGGCACGCTGATCTCGCTCGGCAAACTCGTGCTCGAGTTCTATCTGACCTGCGCGCTGTTCTTCTTGCTGATTCTCTGGCCGATCGCGAAAGTCAACGGCTTCAGCCTGCTGCGTTTGATGCGCTATATCGGCGCGGAGTTGCTGCTGGTGATCGGTACGAGTTCGTCGGAGACGGTCTTCCCGCAATTGATCGACAAACTCGAACGGCTCGGCTGCGAAAAATCGGTGGTCGGTCTGGTCCTGCCGACGGCGTACTCGTTCAATCACGACGGCACGTGCCTGTATTTCGCCGCAGCCGCCGTGTTTCTCGCCCAAGCTACCAACACGCCAATGAATTGGCACGATCAACTGGTACTGCTCGCCGTCTTGCTGCTCACGTCGAAGGGCGCGGCAGGCGTATCCGGTGCGGCGATTGCCGTGCTGGCAGCGACGCTCGCCGCATCGAACACGATTCCGGTCGAATCGATCGCCCTGATTCTCGGCATTCACAAGGCCATGTCCAGCGGATTCGTGTTCACCAACATCGTCGGCAATAGCGTGGCGACCATCGTGGTGGCGAACTGGGAGAAGGCACTCGACCGCGGCGCGCTGCGCCGTGAACTGAAAACCGGCTTCAAGCCGGTTCCGCCTTCGCCGGGGCGCCTCAATCAGACGAGCAGCGGTCGGGCAGGCAACTAGCCACGAATGTCCGCAAGGCCGGTGGCACCGATGAGTGAGCTCCGCCGGCCCGATGAAATTGAAAATCGGATCTGAAAGCATAGCTTTTATTTAGTCATACGAATCGTATGGCGCGGCCCTGCCATTGCCAGCGGTTCCACACAACGACATTAGATCGGAGACGTACTATGAAAACAAAGGTTTGGAGAACCATTGGGGTTGGACTGTCGGCAGCGGCCGGCACGCTGGGCGCAATGTCCGCACACGCGCAATCGAGCGTCCAGCTATACGGCACGGTAGACGGTGGCGTGCGTTACCAGACGAACGCGGCAAAAGGCGGCGGCACGGTGGTGACCATGAATTCGAACGGCTACTACAGTTCGAACAAACTCGGCTTCCTGGGAAAGGAAGACCTGGGTGACGGCTGGAACGCGCACTTCCAGTTGGAGAACGGCTTCAATCTCGGCAACGGGCAGTTCGACAATACCACCGGCGTCGAATTCAACCGGCAGGCATTCGTCGGCATTGGCAATTCGAAGTACGGGTCGATCGACCTCGGCCGCCAATACACGATTTCGCACGACATCATCAGTATCTACGATCCGTTCGGTTTTCACTTCACGCCGATCCTGCCGTTGACCACGGCCTCGGACGGCACGCGCAACAACAACGCCGTCAAGTACAAGAATGTTTTCGGGCCATTGCTGTTCGAAGTGGACAACTCGTTCGGCGGTGTGCCGGGAAATTTCAGCAGTGGAGCGACGCGTTCAGTCGGCATGAGCTATAGCGCCGGTCCGGCGAGCCTCGGCGGCGTGTACGGGCATCGCAACATACTGACCGGGACGACCTACATCGGCGACAGCTATTACATGGCCGGTGCCGCCTACAAAATCGGCCCGGTGCGGGTGTCGGGCGGCTTCATGTCCGAAGACCTGCAGAATCCGGCCGCACCGCACCAGGTGACCAACAACGCCTTCGGCGGCATTTCATGGACCATCAGGCCGGACATGATTTTCGACGGCGGCTACTACCAGACCACCGTGTCGAACGACAAGGCCAGCCGCCGCGGCCTGTCGATCGTTTCGCTCGCCTATCTGCTGTCCAAGCGCACCACGCTCTACGGCGAAGTCGATTACACCTCGTACAAGCACGCGGTGGTCAGCACGCTGAACCCAGCCGGCGCGTCGAGTCAGACGGCCGTCACCGTCGGCATCGACGTGCTGTTCTAGTACGTCGAACTCACATCCCGATGCGCGTGATCGATGCACGCGCCGAATTTCCCAGGAGCCAACCATGATCATCGACATCCACGGGCACTACACGACCGCGCCCAAAGCGCTGGAGACCTGGCGCAACCGCCAGATCGCGGCAATCGGCCAGCCGGCGAGCCGCCCCAAGCCGTCCGAACTGAACATCAGCGACGACGAACTGCGCGACTCGATCGAGACCAACCAGTTGCGACTGATGCGCGAACGCGGGCTCGATCTCACCGTGTTCAGTCCACGTGCGAGCTTCATGGCGCATCACATCGGCGACTTCGAGGTGTCGAGCACCTGGGCGGCGATTTGCAACGAGTTGTGCTACCGCGTGAGCCAGTTGTTTCCGCAGCATTTCATTCCCGCGGCGATGCTGCCGCAGAGTCCGGGCGTCGATACGGCGAGCTGCATTCCCGAACTGGTGAAATGCGTCGAAGAGTACGGCAACGTCGCGATCAATCTGAATCCCGATCCGTCCGGCGGCCACTGGACGAGCCCGCCGCTCTCCGACCGCTACTGGTATCCCATCTACGAAAAGATGGTCGAGTACGACATTCCGGCAATGATTCACGTGAGCACGAGCTGCAACGCGTGTTTCCATACGACCGGCGCGCACTACCTGAACGCGGATACGACTGCCTTCATGCAGTGCCTGACGTCGGACCTGTTCCATGATTTCCCCACGCTGCGTTTCGTGATTCCGCATGGCGGCGGCGCGGTGCCGTATCACTGGGGCCGTTTCCGCGGTCTCGCGCAGGAGATGAAAAAGCCGCCACTGGAAGAGCACCTGCTCCACAACATCTTCTTCGACACCTGCGTGTATCACCAGCCCGGCATCAATCTGCTGACCGAAGTGATTCCCGTCGACAACATTCTGTTCGCGAGCGAGATGATCGGCGCGGTGCGCGGTATCGATCCGTACACGCAGCACTATTTCGACGATACGAAACGCTACATCGAGGCCGCCGACATGCACCCCGAACAGCGCTTCAAGATTTACGAAGGTAATGCACGCCGCGTCTATCCGCGTCTGGATGCCGCCCTCGCCGCGCAAGGACGTTGATCATGTACGAACTCGGAGTCGTTTATCGCAACATCACGCGCGCGGACAGCGGCGTCGCGGACGCACTCGGCGTCCTCGGCAGCGCTACCGTGCATGAAGCAATGGGCCGCACCGGTCTGCTCAAGCCGTATATGCGCCCGATCTATGCCGGTGCGAATGCATCGGGCACCGCCGTCACCGTGCTATTGCATCCCGGCGACAACTGGATGCTGCACGTGGCCGCCGAACAGATTCAACCCGGCGACCTGGTGGTTGCCGCCATCACCGCCGATTGCACGGATGGCTATTTCGGCGATCTGCTCGCCACCAGTTTCAAGGCGCGCGGCGCGCGCGGACTGGTCATCGATGCGGGCGTACGCGACGTCAGCGTGCTCGCCGAAATGAACTTCCCCGTGTGGAGCAAGGCGATCTCGTCGAAAGGCACGATCAAGGCGACCTTAGGCTCGGTCAACGTGCCGGTGGTATGCGCGGGCGCGCTCGTCACGCCGGGCGACGTCATCGTCGCGGATCAGGATGGCGTGGTCGTCGTACCGCAAGCAATGGCGGCGCGAACGCTCGAGAACGCGAGCGCACGCGAGGCGAACGAAGCGCAGAAGCGCGCGAAACTCGCCTCGGGCGTGTTGGGGCTCGACATGTACCAGATGCGTGAGCCGCTCGCGAAGCTGGGGCTGCGTTATATCGACTGACAGGCGTCGGTGTTGGACGCAGCGTGGGTGGCGCAGCGCACGCTGCGCCGCCGGTCTTTTGGAACGATTGGCCAGTTCTCCGGCGACACCTTCCGCTGCGATATCAATCTCAGTACTACGGTCGTCTTATATCGATCCGCGGACCGCCGCACGCAGGCAATCCACCGCCACCCGTACCGGACACCATCTCACAAACCGTACCGGTACTGTACCGGCAACGCTCGCTAGAATGCTCCAATGTTCTTCCGCCCGACACCGGAGCTTGCCATGTCATTTCTCAGTCTCAGCGCGCTGCCCGCCGGCATCCTGTTCGCGCTCGTCACCACCATCACGCCCGGTCCGAACAACACGATGCTGCTGGCCTCGGGCGTCAATTTCGGGTTCCGCCGCACGTTGCCGCATCTGTCCGGCATTAGCGCCGGCGTCGTGCTATTGATGCTGTCGGTCGGGATCGGTCTGGGCGAAGCCTTCGTGCATTTCCCCGTGCTCTACACGGTGCTCGAGGTCGCGAGCGTCGCGTATCTGCTGTATCTCGCGTGGAAGATCGGCACTTCGGGCGAGTTGAAGGTAAAAAAAGGCGAGCGCCGGCCCATGAAGTTCTACGAAGCGATCGCCTTCCAGTGGGTCAATCCGAAGGCATGGATGATGGTGCTGACCGCCGCCACGACGATCCACCTCAGCGAGAGCTACAGCATGAACGCCATTGCGATGGCGGTGATCTTCTACGTGATCGGCTTTCCGTGCATCTGCCTGTGGGCGGGTTTCGGCACCGCCATGCGGCAGGTGTTGTCGGACCCGAAGCGGTTGCGCGTTTTCAATGTGGCGATGGCGCTGCTGCTGGTGCTGTCGCTGTATCCGATCGCCCTGAAGCTGATCGGACAGTCGGCCTGAACCCGGCCGCTATAACGCGCCCTGCCCGACTCGCTCGATAAACCGCCACAACGCATCGTCCGTCGAATACGGTGCGTTGAAGCGGAACCAGGCGCTCGGGGCATCGTCGGGACGGAAGTAGGAGCCCGGCGCGAGCCAGATACCGTGAGTGAGGGCGGCCGTCGCCACTTCGCCGGCCCGCTCTGCTTCGATCGGCAAGCGCGCCCACAGGAACAACCCGGCGCGCGGCCGGTGAAACAGCTCGAGGCCGAGCGAATCGAGCCGCTCTTCGACGGTCGCGTGCGCGAGCTTGAGACGTTCGTTGACGGCTTCCACGTGACGCGCATAGCGCCCCTCCAGCAACACCTTGTCGACGATCCGCTCGATCGCCTCCGACGACGTCAATCCCACCGCCATCTTCGTGCGCGCCAATTCGCGCAGCACCGCGCGCTCGGCGACCACGTAGCCGCAACGCAGCCCCGGCGTCACCGTCTTCGAAAAACCGCCGACGTAAAGCACCCGCTGCAAGCCTTCCATCGCCGCGAACAACGGCGCGCCGGACGGCGCGAGTTCGCGGCTCACATCGTCTTCGATCACCCACATGCGCTGACGCTCGGCGATCTGCAGCAGGCGGAACGCCGCCGACATGCCGAAGGTCGCGCCGGTCGGATTCTGCAGCGTCGTGTTGACGAAGATCGCCTTCGGCTTGTGCTCGACGACCAGCGCTTCGAGCACGTCCGTATCGACGCCCGCCGGCGTGCGCGGCACGCCATGCACCACCAGTCCGGCCAGCTTCAGAATCTGCAGCAGATTGCAATAGCCGGGATCTTCGACGATCACGGCGTCGCCCGCGCGCAGCAGCGTGCGCACGATCAGATCCAGCCCTTGCGTCGCGCCTTGCGTGAGCAGGATGTTGGAGACATCCACCGGCAGACCGCGCCGGTCGAGTTGCTCGGCGATCCGCTCGCGCAACGGCGCGAATCCGTACGGATGTCCGTAGTCTCCGAGGCGCGCCGCCGGCACCCGGCTCATGGCGCGCAGCGCATGTTGCAAACCCGTCTCGTTGATCCACTCGTTCGGCAGCCAGCCGCCGCCCGCCTTGATCGGCACCGAATGATCGGCGAACACGTCGGACAGGAGCCAGGTCGCGGTGAGGCTCGGCGGCTGCCATTCGGCGGCGGCGACCCGCGCGGACTGCGAGCGCGCCGCCACGCGATAGCCGGAACCGCGCCGCGCGACCACGAGGCCCATCGACACCAGCCGGTTGTACGCCTCCGTGACCGTGAAGGTGCTCAGGTCGTGGCTTTGCGCCAGTTGCCGCACCGACGGCAGCAGCGCGCCCGCGCGCAGCGATTGCCCTTCGATGGCGCGCGCAAAGCCTTGCACCACCTGCTCGACGAGCGTGGGAGCGGCGCGCCGGTCGCGCTCGAGTTGTAGTTCGATCATGATCAGGACGAAAAAGCGGGCCGCGCAAGGCGGCTGAGCATATGAGTACGTTCGAAATGCGGCGCCGGCGAGTTTGCCGGCCTGCTACGGCAAGCTTCGACACAGTTGCTGCGAATCCACCAACACAGTTAGCGCCACACTGCGTCAACTGTTTATGCCGCCATTAAACCGCGAACGCTACAGTTTCGCCATGCCCCAATGGAAACCCTTGGGCGACCACTTCGAGGAGATACCCATGACTTCGCGCCCCGTCATCGACGATCTGTCGTCTTTCTGGATGCCCTTTACCGCCAACCGCCAGTTCAAGGCCGCGCCGCGCCTGCTGGAATCGGCCAAGGGCATGTACTACCGCAGCACGGACGGGCGTGAAGTGCTCGACGGTTGCGCGGGTCTCTGGTGCGTGAACGCCGGTCACGGCCGCGAAGAAATCGTCGCGGCGATCACCCAGCAACTCTCGAAGCTCGACTTCGCGCCGACCTTCCAGATGGGCCACCCGCTCGCGTTCGAAGCGGCCACCAAGGTCGCCGAACTGATGCCGGAAGGCCTCGACCGCATCTTCTTCACGAACTCGGGTTCGGAATCGGTCGACACCGCGCTGAAAATCGCGCTCGCGTACCACCGTTCGCGCGGCGAAGGCCAACGCACACGCCTGATCGGGCGCGAGCGCGGCTATCACGGCGTGGGCTTCGGCGGCATCTCGGTCGGCGGCATCGCGCCGAACCGCAAGACCTTCTCGGGCGCGCTGCTGCCGGCGGTCGATCATCTGCCGCACACGCATAACCTCGAACACAACGCGTTCTCGAAAGGCCAGCCGGCCTGGGGCGCGCACCTCGCCGAGGAACTGGAACGCATCGTCACGCTGCACGATGTGTCGACCATCGCCGCGGTGATCGTCGAACCGGTGGCCGGCTCGACGGGCGTGCTGATTCCGCCGCAAGGCTATCTGCAAAAGCTGCGCGAGATCTGCACGAAGCACGGCATCCTGCTGATTTTCGACGAAGTGATCACCGCTTTCGGCCGCGTCGGCAAGGCCACGGCGAGCGAATACTTCGGCGTGACGCCGGACCTGATCACGATGGCGAAGGCGATCAACAATGCCGCGATTCCGATGGGCGCGGTGGCCGCGAGCCGCACGATCCACGACACGATCGTGAACAGCGGCGCGCAAGGCGCGATCGAGCTGTTCCACGGCTACACGTATTCGGCCCACCCGGTCGCGACGGCAGCCGCAGTCGCCACGCTCGATCTGTATAAGCGCGAAGGTCTGTTCGAACGGGCCGCGACGCTTGCGCCGACGTTCGAAGCGGCGGCTCACTCGCTGCGTGGCGCGAAGCACGTGAAGGACGTGCGCAACCTCGGCATGATCGCCGGCGTGGAACTCGAATCGCGCGACGGCGCGCCGGGCGCGCGGGCTTACGAAGCGTTCGTCAAGTGCTTCGAAGCGGGCGTGCTGGTGCGCTTCACGGGCGATATTCTCGCGTTCTCGCCGCCGCTCATCATCAACGAAGAGCAGATCGCGCACATCTTCAAGACCGTGGGCGACGTGCTGGCTACGGTGCAGTAATCAGCTCGCGACAGGCAGCAGAAAGCAGGCGGCGCGTTATTTGCGCCGCCTTTTTTTCGAATGCGCTATGTGCGTCACACGCTCAAGCAACGCACGCCGAGGATGGCGGCATCGCGCAACGCGGCGCGACCGCCGCCGGGCGCGGCGGGCGGCGAGCCGCCGGCCCGGCTCAGCTCAGCTGACCGTCGCGCCGCGCGACTGCCGCGAAGCTCAACGGTGCGTACGTGAAGCCCGCGTATGAGCGGCTTTCTTCGCAGCCGCCGAACGGCCAGCAGCACCCTTAGTCGCAGCAGCCTTCTTCGCCGCTGCGGAACGGCTGGCGGCGGGGCGTTTGGCTGCCGCCGTCTTCGTCTGCTTCGACAGCGCTGCCGGCGATGCGCCCGCGCTGCCCTCGCGCTTCAACGCATTAGTGGCGGCGCGCGAGCGCTTCGCAGTCGACTCGGTGCTCTTCTTCGTGGTGCTCTTGTGCTGGCCAGCGGCGTTATCCGTAGCGGCCTTCTTGCGGGTGGCCTCGCTTGCCGTGCCCTTCTTCGGCGACTTCACGGCGACGCCCGCACGGCGCGCTTCCGAGAGGCCGATCGCAATCGCCTGCTTGGCCGACCTGACGCCGTGCTTGCCGGCACGCACCTTATCGACCTGTTCCTTGACGAATTCACCTGCTTGGGTGCTCGATGCTTTGCCGGCGCGTTTGTCGGTCTTAGCACGCTCGATCGTTTTCTTTTCAGGCATGACAGTTCTCCAGTTGGATGTGGCCTGTGTCATGCAGCAACGCGTGTGCCGCGCGGCGTCTGGCAGGCGAATCGCGCTGAAAAATGCCGTGTGAAGCCAGCCGACTTCGACAATTGCCCGTGGCGTTTCGTCAAGTTCGCCGCCCGCAGTCCCGGTCGGGGGCTGCTCATTCTCCCGTACTCATGTGATGGAAGTGCCTGTCCTGACGGCTCTTCGCCAGTACGGCGGCACCGCTCTTCGTTAGCTTACGAGACGACAACCGTAAATTCGAGCCCCGATTCAAAGTCCAGCGTCGTTGTCGAGAAGCGCGGATTGCCGGCAAGGTAGTGCTTGTATGGCCGGACGGCGTCCTCGGCTGTGTACATGTTGTCGGCGAGAACGATAGATCCGGGACGTAGCAGCCGTTCAATTTGCTTGAATAGATTGAGATAGGTGCTGGCCCATACGTCGATAAAGACCATGTCGAAAGTGCCGTCCAGTTCGGAAATGGTCTGGAATACATCACCCTCCCGCAGGTCGACATACGCTTGCACGCCCGCCGTTCTGACGTGGGCCCGAAGATGTGCGCATTTAACAGCGTCGAGTTCGGTCGCTACAACCATGCCACTGCCTAGCGTGCGAAGGGCCTCGGCGAAATACAGCGTGGACACGCCGCAGGAACTGCCGAGTTCGAGGATTCGGGCCGGTTTGTGCGAGAGCACCATATTGCTCAAAAACCTTCCCGTCTCCGCCGACACGGCTAACGATAGCGGTGTGCCTTGCGAGGATTCGAAGTCTTCGCTAGATAGCCCGAGCGTTTCGAGAAACCGTCCACGCAGACGTGGCGCGAGCATGTCGTATTCCTCTGCAAGATCCTGAAACTCCTGGCTCGATCCCTGGAACTGCGCCCGTGCGCGGGCTATGACTTCTGTCTGGCTCTGTTCATGAAGCCGTTGCAGAAGACCTGTGGTTGATGAAGCCATGTGCGCTCCTCGACGAGACCGAAAATGCTGTTGACGTATCAAACGACAGACCACTGCCTCAGGCAGGCACTGTCGTTCCGCCATCAGCTAAAACGTGTGGCGCTATGCCGTCCTGGCCAGCTTGATCGCGCGTTCCGGGCACGCCGTCACGCACAGACCGCATGACCGGCAGGCGTGCGCGTTGGGCGTGTAGGCGACTTTCATTCCATGCACGCGCAGCTTGAGGCGATGCATCAAATCGAGGCTGCGATAGTCGACCTCATCGATGCGCCGGATCTCAAACACCTTCTCTGGGCAGACCTCGAGGCAATCGCCTTTTCCCTCGCAACGTGTCAGGTCGACCACGGGCGCAATCACGCCCGGCTTCTGTTTGCACTCGGCCGGTGATGTCTCGCGCATGTTCAATCTCCCGTGCGCCGAGCGCGACCCGATCGCCACGCCGTCTGGAAATGCTCGCGTTCTTCGGGCGTCATCGCTTCCCATTTGCGCCAGCGACGCCGTTCGCGCCAGCCGCCGTGTCCGCGGAATCCGCCAAACAGGATGCGGCTCAAAACCAGCAAGCCCAACGCATGCGCGAAGTCGATCGCACGGGCGCCGACGAATAGCGCCGGAATCACCCAATTCCATAGAGTCATGACCACCCAGCTGAGCACGCCGATAGCGACCACCACAAGCAGTGCCTTACCCGCACATCTGATTCGAAAATTCATCCTTCGACTCCTCTAGATACCCAGTTCGTCATAAATGGCCTGCAGCCGGGCGCGCAGATGCAAGACCGCGTAGCGTTTGCGCGCGAGCAACGTATTGAGCGTGACACCGCTTTCCGCCACCATGTCCTTGAAGGACCGGCCCTCCAGTTCGTGTGCGATAAATACCTCACGTTGATTCGCCGGCAGCTCATCGAGCGCATCCTGCAAGGCCTTGAGCAATAGAGCGCGCGCGTAGAGGGCTTCGGGACCCGCATCGTGCGCCGGCAGGTCGAGGTCGAGGCGATACTCACTGTCGGCGTCGTCGCCAGCCGCGGACAGATCTGCCAGCGGCTGCTCTTTCTTCTTGCGGAAACGATCGACGATGCGATTGCGCGCGGCACGGAACAGCCACGCGCTCGCTTGTTCGATCGGAGCGGGAAGCCGGTAAGCCTGCACGAATTCGTGGAACACATCCTGCAGGATGTCCTCGGCATCGTCCGGGTCGCGTATTCGACGCCGGATAAAATTGACGAGCCTCGTGCGCTCACGCACCACGGTCGCGGTGATGTCGGTGTCTCGTTCGGTCATCGTGTGCGAAGTGAGTGGCGGTTCCATGCGCCTGAAGACGTTTCAGGCGCGTGAATATTGTGGCGCGCGCGAAAAATCTTTCCTCGAGCAACTGTGCAACAGGACTCGCGCCGCACATCTGGACGGCGTATGGTATTGGTAAGGGTTGGCGTGTGGTCCGGCCCGACGGGAGACGTCCATGAAGATACCTACCGTACGTGCCGGCGCGCATATCGAAGGCGTGCACTGGATCGCCGAGTACGCCGAAGACGTTCATGAGATTCGCGTCTTTCGCGAAGGCCAGGAAGTGGATGTGCACAACGCACCGTCCACTCTGTTCGGCGACGAGGAGAATGCGGGCTCCAAAAGCACCGCGGATCATCGCGCGGTCGAAGCCGCCGTGCTGGCTTATCTGAAACGGTTCGTGATCGAGCACGACGCGGAGGAGTAATTCTCCGCCTATCGCCGTGCGTTGCCGTGCGTTGCCGTGCAGCGGCGGCGTATGTTGCTCTCCACATGCCTGCGGCGGCGCGCGCCGCAGGCGTCAAGACCTTACTCGGCAGGCCGCAGCTTCTTGACCTCGGCATCCGACGGCTGAACACTCGCGCCATCGATATACCGGTACGACGTCATCACGCCCTTGCCGTCCTTCAAACCCGTCACGCCGACATATGCGCCCATGGTCGACTGATTGTCCTGCGCGCGATAGCTGATCGGCCCAAACGGTGTATCCACACCAAGGCCCTTGAACGCGGCGGCGAGTTTGTCCGGATCGACCGACCCGGCCTTCTTGATGCCGGCGGCAATCGACATCAACGCCGAATAGCCCACCACCGAGCCGAGCCGCGGATAGTCGTGATACTTGGCCTGATACGCATCGACGAACTTCTTGTTGGCCGCCGTATCGATCGAATACCACGGATAGCCCGTCACGATCCAGCCGGTCGGCGCTTCAGCGCCCAGCGGGTCGAGATAATCCGGCTCGCCCGTCAGCAACGACACCACGCTGCGATCCTTGAAGAGCCCGCGCGTATTACCCTCACGCACGAACTTGCCGAGGTCCGCGCCGAACAGCACGTTGAAGATCGCATCCGGCTTGGCGTCGGCGATTGCCTGCGTCACGGCGCCTGCATCGACGTTGCCGAGCGGTGTGGCCTGCTCGGCGACGAACTGCACGTCGGGCTGCGCCGCCGTCAGCAGCTTCTTGAAGGTCGCCACGGCCGATTGTCCGTACTCGTAGTTCGGATACACCAGCGCCCAGCGCTTCTTATGCAGCTTGGCCGCTTCCGGCACCAGCATCGCCACCTGCATATACGTGGAAGGCCGCAGACGGTACGTGTATTTGTTGCCATCGGCCCACACGATCTTGTCGGTCAGCGGTTCAGCGGCGAGGAAGAAAATCTTCTTCTGCTTCGCGAAGTCGGTCAGCGCAAGACCGGTGTTCGAGAGGAAGCCGCCGAACAGCAACTGCACCTGCTCGCGCGCAATCAGTTCCTGCGCGACGCGGATCGTGTCGCCAGGATTGCCGTTGTCGTCGCGCGACACCACTTCGAGCTGTTTGCCGAGCACGCCGCCGGCGGCGTTCACCTGCTCGAGCGCGAGATTCCAGCCGTTCTTGTAAGGCCCGAGAAAGGCGGGCTGCGCCTTGTAGCTGTTGATCTCGCCAATCTTGATGGTCTGCTGTGCGCTCGCGCTCAAGGCGGCGAGCGAGAACAGCGTCGGCACCATGAGGCGAGAGATCCATCCTGCGCGCGTGGTCATGCGTTTCTCCGTTATCAAAAGGATTGCGGGAATGCGGTCATTGTTATCGAGCGTTCGAGCGGTTCGCGATTCAGTCGGCCCGCGGCGTTGCGCGAATCCGCGCGACGCTCGCCGTGACGTCCTGCCATGCCGGCTCGCCACCGGCGAATTGCTGACGCAGGTACGACACGAGTTCGGCGACCTGGGCGTCGTTGAAACTGTCGCGGTAAGCCGGCATCGTACCGAGTTCGGGCCGCGCAGGCGAGCCGATGCCGTCGAGAATCACGCGAATCAGGTTATCGGGCGTCGCGCTGTGCAGATTCGTGTTAAGCGCCAGCGAAGGATGCGCGCCGAACAGTTGCGGCCCGCTGCCCGTGTGATGACAAGCAGCGCACGCGCCGTCGAAAAGCCGCGCGCCGAGCCCGGCAGGCGCGCCCGAGATCGCGCTGGCCTGTTCGTACTGACGCGCCACTGCTGCCGGATCGGCGTTCGGCTCCAACGGATTGAGCGACGCGAGATACGTGGCCATCGCCCGAATATCACTGTCGGGCAGCGCCGCCAGATCGCCGACTACCGGCGCCATCGGCCCTGCCGCGACGCCGTGCAGCGGCGCGTGGCCGTTGCGCAGATAGCTGAAGAGTTCGTCCTCGCTCCAGGGCACGGGCGCGTTCGAGAGTGTCGACAACGCGGGCGCTTCCCAGCCGTCCGCCGTGCCGCCGCCCATGAACGCCGCGCCGGATTTCTCGGCGCCGAAGGCGTTGCGCGGCGTGTGGCACGCGCTGCAGTGGCCGAGTCCGTTCACCAGGTACGCGCCGCGATTCCATTGCGCGCTTTGCGTCGCGCTGGCAGTGAAGGTCGTGCGTCCGAGAAACAAAGCGTTCCAGGCAGACATCAACGGACGCACGCTGAACGGATAGGCCAGCTTCGTTTCCGGCGGACGCGCGCGCACCGGCGTTTGCGCCATCAGGTAGGCGTAGAGCGCCTTCAGATCGTCGTCGGAGGTGTTCTGAAACGATGTGTACGGAAAGGCCGGATAGAGACGATGGCCATCGCGGCTGATGCCTTGCCGCATCGCCCGCACGAAGGCTTCGAGCGACCAGCTGCCGATGCCGGTCTGGCCGTCCGGCGTGATGTTGGTGCTGTACACGGTGCCGAAAGGCGTGTCGAGCGGTTTGCCGCCGGCGTTCGGCACGCCATTGTGCGCGGTATGGCAAACCGCGCAATTGCCGAGCGACGCCAGCAATTTGCCGCGCGCCACGAGATCCGGCGCAAACGCGCTCGCGAGCGGCGGCGTGATCGGTGCGATAGCGTGAGGCGCGAGCGACAACGCGCCGAGCCAACCCGCCGCGCCCGCTGCCAAAACGCCGAGAAAACCAATCCGCCAGCGCTTTTTCTTGCGAGCCGCCGCCTCTTCGGCTTGAGCATCGGCAAGCGCAGCGCGGATCGTTTCCGGCGTGAACGGCGGCCGCCGAAACCGCACGCCCGTGGCATCGAAGAGCGCATTGGCAATCGCCGCCGCGCCGGGCAGCGACGCGGATTCGCCCGCGCCCATCGGCGGCTCGCCGTGGCGCGGCATCATCACCACGTCGATCACCGGCACTTCACGGAAGGTCAGGATCGGATACGCGCCCCACTCCTGGCTCGTCACCGCGTTCTCGCCGAACGTCACGCGCTCTTTCAGCGCACGGCTGGTCGTCTGGATCACGTTGCCGTGAATCTGATGACGCACGCCGTCGGGATTCACCATCGTGCCCGTATCCTGGCCGACCACCACGCGCGTCACCGCGAGTTCGCCGCTCCTGCGGTTGACTTCGACATCGGCCACCCACGCGGACCATGCCGCGCCGAAGCCGGGGAATTTGCTATGCACGTAGCGGGCATATGCGATGCCGCGCCCGCGTGCGATGTCGCCTTCATCATCTTTACGCTCGGCGTTGCGCGGTTCCCAACCGGCCTTTTCCACCACCGCTTTCACGAGTTCAATCGCGCGTGGATCGGTCAAATGCTTCAGCCGAAACTCGACCGGATCGACGCCCGCTTCCGCCGCGAGTTCGTCGATGAAGGACTCGTGCGCGAACGTGTTCGGCAACGCGGACACCCCGCGCAGCCACGACGCCCGCACGATCGGCGGCGTGTCGTCGCAGACGATGCGCATGGTGCGGTAGTCGTACGGCGGCACGGCCGTGCGGTCGCCCATTTCGAACACTTGTGGCTGCGCGGAGATCGTGCCGGTCAGGAGCAGCGCCAGCGTCGGCGCATCGTTCGACGGATAGCGCGTCGCAAAGTCGTACGCGGCCAGTTCGCCCTCGGCATTCAACGCGCCGCGCACGTCCATCAATTGCGCGGCGCCTTTCGGCTCCCACGCGTGCTCGTCCTCGCGCGAGAGTTGCACACGCACCGGACTGCCGGCGGCGCGCGAGAGCAGCGCGGCGTCGGCGGCGACATCGTCCGCGCAATTGCGGCCGTAGCAGCCCGCCGCCTCCATCCGCACGATGTCGATGTTCGCTTCGTCCATGCCCATCAGCAGCGCGAGATCGGCGCGCAGCGAATGCGGATTCTGCGTGCCCGACCAGACCTTCAACGCGCCCTCGCGATAATCGGCCACCGCGCACGACGGTCCAATCGACGCATGCATCTGAAACGGCCATACGTAGGTGCGTTCCAATGTGCGAGCGGGATCTTGCGCCAGTGCTGCATCCACATCGCCGTCGATCACCAGATCGCGTCGCTTCGCGGTATTCGCGCGCAGCGCCGCTTCCACTTCTTCGCTGGTTTCGAGCGACGGCAAAACGTCGACCGTTTTCCATTGCACGCGAAGCCGCTTCACGGCCTGCTGCACAACTTCCTCACGCTCCGCCACGAGGCCGACGAAATCGCGAATCACCACCACCTTGACGATGCCGGGCAAATCGCTGACGGAGTCTTCATCCACCCGCAGCAGACTGTTGCCCATGAAGTCGCCCTGCGCAACGCCGGCGTACGGCGGCCGCACCACGCGGCCATGCAACATGCCCGGCACGCGCACGTCGTGTACGAAACTCAATTCGCCGGTGGCCTTCGCGGGAATATCGACGCGCGGCGCGCTCTTGCCGACGATCTTGTACGCGTCCGGCGATTTCAAAGGCGCGTCCGTGGCGAGCTGCAATTCGACACGTTTTCCGCTGATCAGCTCGCCGTAGCCAATGCCTTTCGTCGCCGTGCTGCTGTCGCTTTGATAGACGACACCATCACGCACGTCGAGTTGCTCGACGCTCACATTGAAGCGCGCCGCCGCTTCCTTGAGCAGAAACTGCCGCGCCTGCGCCGCAGCGTGCCTTAATGGCACCGCCGATATCTGAATCGTCGCGCTAGCGATCGTCGGCCCCTGATTCGGCGCTTCACGCGTATGGCCGAGGACGATCGACACGCGCGTCAACGGCACATCCAGTTCTTCCGCGACGATCTGCGCGAGCGCCGTGCCGATGCCGGTGCCGAGGTCGACGTGACCATTGAACGCGACCACGCTGCCGTCGTCGCGCACCACGAGGAACATGTCCGCTTCGGTCGGCACGAACGATGAACGCGAGCCCGGCTGACCGATTGCCGGCTTCACCGGCGCTTGCGGCGGCCGCGTGACGATCAGCACGCTCTGCGCGTCGTAGAGTTGCTGACGCGACGGCGGCGCGTTGCGTCGATCGACGCTGAAATCCGGTCCGGTCATGCGCGCACTCCATCGTGCACGGCTGATTGCGCCGCCGCTTGAGCGGCGAGCAATTCAGCGGCGCGCTGCACCGCGCGCACGATCTCGACATGCGTGCCGCAGCGGCACAGATTGCGCGACAGCTCGCGCCGGATCGTCTCGACGCTCGGATGCGGATCGCGATCGAGCAGCGCCTTGGCTGTCATGATCATGCCATTCAGGCAATAGCCGCATTGCGCGGCCTGTTCTTCGATGAACGCCTGCTGCACCGGATGCAACGCGGCGCGCGTGCCCAGTCCTTCGAGTGTGGTGATCTCGCGGCCCAACGCGACCTTCGCGGTGGTGACGCACGCGCGCGTCGGCATGCCGTCGAGCAACACCGTGCACGCGCCGCATTCGCCGAGGCCGCAGCCGAACTTCGGACCGTTCAGCGCGAGGTCGTTGCGCAGCAGGTAGAGCAAGGGTGTGTCGGCGGCGGCGCTGACGAGGTGCGTCGCGCCGTTCACGTTCAGCGTAAGAGGCGCCGGGCGGTTCATGTTCGTGCCGGCCTCGCTGTGCGATACGTGTTCACAGCACCACCGGCACTTCCGTGGCCGGTGGCGTATTGCGGCTGCGCCGGCAGCGGATCAAGCCGTCGATCATCACCATGCCCACGCCCGGAATATCGCCGAGCTGCACGCTTTCGAGCAGCGTATCGGCCGCCGTGTGCTGCGCGCGATCCATGAACACGAGGTCGGCGGGACGGCCCACTTCGATCAGCCCCTGGCGCAGATTGCGCTGACGCGCGGTGTTGCCGGTCGCGAAACAGAAAGCGATTTCCGCGGGCACGTCGGCGAGACTCGAAATCAGCGCGATCATCCGCAAGATGCCGAGCGGTTGCACTCCGGATCCCGCAGGACTATCGGTGCCGAGAATGATCCGGTGCGGACACTTCAATTCGATCGCGTGACGCGCGGTCAGCAAGGCGATTCGTTCGTTGCCGTTGTGGACGATTTCCAGCGCGCGGCTCGACTGCTCGCACAGGTCGCAAACATGCCGGTAGGAGAGCGACGTGTGCCCGCCGTTGATGTGGCCGATCACGTCGGCGTCAGCGGCGAGCACCACGTCGCGATCGATCAGGCCCGAGCCGGGAATCGACGGACCGCCGGTGTGAATCGTGCTCTGAATGCCGTACTTGCGCGCCCACGCGACCATCTGCGCCGCTTCCTCGCCGCCCTTCACGCTGCCGAGGCCGACTTCGCCGAGCAGCTTCACGCCCGCTTCCGAGAGTTCCTTGAAGTCCTCTTCGACCATGCCCTTTTCGATCACCGGCGCGCCCGCCATCACCTTGACGCCGCCGCCGACACCCGCGCCGCGCATCCCTTCGAACGAACGTTGCGCGGTAATCGCCAGCGCTTTCACGCCGACCACGTCTTTCGGGCGGCCGGGCAAATGCACTTCGCCGGCGGAAATCATCGTGGTGACGCCGCCGTTCAGATTGGATTCGATCCAGCCCATCTGATTCTGGCGCGGCGTCCAGTCGCCGAACACGGGATGCACATGCGAGTCGATCAAACCGGGCGCGACCGTCGTGCCTTTGCAATCGACCGTCGTGCGCGCGCCTTCGAGGTCGCAGTCCTTCTCGCGGCCGACCGCGACGATCACGCCGTCGTCGATCACAAGCGTGTCCGCGTCGAGAATCGGCTGATCGATGTCGCCCGATAACAGCAGCCCGATGTTCGTTATTGCGACCTTGCCCGACAAGCCTGTCAACGTCTCTGCTGCCATCTGCCTCTCCTTTCACAACGCGAGTTTGGAACGACTACCCGGCGCCGCGAAGCGCGCCACTCAGTGCGCGCTGCGCTGTCCGGTGGAATCACACGCTCAGATAAGCGCGCCTCACTGTTTCGTTCTGTGCGAGTTCGCCGATCGTGCCGCTAAAGCGGATCTGCCCTTTTTCGAGCACATACGCGCGGTCGCTGACCAACTCGGCGAAGTGCAGGTTTTGTTCGGACAACAGAATCGACAGCCCTTCGCGCTTGAGTTCGAGAATCATGTTCGCCATCTGTTCGACGATCACCGGCGCCACGCCTTCGGACGGTTCGTCGAGCAGCACCAGATACGGATTGCCCATCAGCGTGCGCGACACGGTGAGCATCTGCTGCTCGCCGCCGCTCATCTGGCCGCCCGGACGTTGCGGCATTTCGCCGAGATTGGGAAAGAGGCGAAACAATTTTTCCGGCGTCCATTGCGGCGCGCCGTCGCGCGGCGGCTGGCGGCCCGTGTCGAGATTTTCCATCACAGTCAGATCCGCGAACACGCGCCGATCTTCGGGCACGAAACCCATGCCCATGCGTGCGATCTTGTACGGCGGCAACGCCGTAATGTTCTGCCCACGAAAATTCACTTCGCCCTGACGGCGCGGCAGCAAACCCATCACCGCTTTCATCGTGGTGGATTTGCCTGCACCGTTGCGGCCCATCAACGCCACGACTTCGCCTCGCCCCACTTCGAGGCCGACGTCGAACAGAATGTGCGCACGGCCGTAGAACGCGTTGAGGCCGGAGACTTTCAGCATCGGCTCGCTCATTGCAGCGCTCCTTGACCTTGATGGCCGCCCGCCGCCTCGTGCAGCGGCGCGTGCGGCTGGAACGTCTTGCCGGTGCCGAAATAGACTTCCTGTACGCACGGGTCGTTGCGGATCGTGTCGGCGTCGCCCTCGGCGATCAGCTTGCCGCGCGCGAGCACGATCAGGCGATCGGCGTACGCGAATACGACGTCCATGCTGTGCTCGGTAAACAGCACGCCGATCTTGTGTTCGGTGACAAGACGCTTGGTCAGCGCCATCAATTCATTGCGCTCCTTCGGCGCCATGCCGGCGGTGGGTTCATCCATCAGCAGCAGCTTCGGGCGATTGGCGAGCGCGATCGCGAGTTCGACGCGCTTCACGTCGCCGTACGCGAGCACGCCGCAAGCGCGGTTTGCATCCGCGGCCATGCCAACCTGGTCGAGCAGCGCGAGGGCTTCATCGGCATAGCGCGAGCCCGCGGATTGCCATAGACCGAAGGTTTTGCGTTCGCGCGAGACCAACGCCATCTGCACGTTCTCGATCACGGTCATGGAATTGAAGGTCGCGGCGATCTGAAACGTGCGGCCCACGCCCAGCCGCCAGATGTCGCGCGGACGCATGCCGACCAGCTCTTGACCGTCGAGACGAATCGATCCGGACGAAGGCGGCAACTGCCCGTTGACCATGTTGAAACAGGTCGATTTGCCCGCGCCGTTCGGTCCGAGCAAGGCCAGCAATTGACCGGCTTCGAGATCGAACGAGACATCGTCGACCGCCTTGAGGCCGCCGAACGATTTGGAGAGACCGGCAACGCGCAGCAAGCTCATAGCCCCTCCTTGATCGCGGTACGTTGGGAAGGCGAGACGGCGGTCTGTTCCGCCTGGTCGGCGCTGTCGTCGCCGAAACGCTCGCGAATAAAGCCGACGATTCCCTGCGGAAACGCGATCACCAGCAGCAGGATCGCGAAGCCCAGCAGCGCCTGCCAATAATCGGTTTGCCGCGCGACCGTGTCTTGCAGCCACGTGAACACGGCCGCGCCCACAATGGGCCCGGTGAGTGTCTGCAAGCCGCCGAGCAGCACCATGACGAGGCCGTCCACGGAACGGCTCACGCTGATCACTTCCGGCGAGATCGTGCCCTTGGAAAACGCATACAGCGATCCGGCGAGCCCGCAGAACAGAGATGCGATCACGAACGCGGCCCATTGCACGCGCTTCACGTCGATGCCGATCGCTTCGGCGCGCAGCACGGAGTCACGCGACGCGCGCATCGCGTAGCCGAGCGGCGAAAATAGCATCTTGCGCAACAACCACACGCCGATCACGGCGCAGACGAGCGTCACGTAATAGAAGGCCACCGGCGAGGACAACCAGTTCGACGGCCACAACCCGAGAATGCCGTTGCTGCCGCCCGTCACGTCGTCCCACTGGAACACGACCGACCAGACGATCTGCGCGAACGCGAGCGTCAGCATCGCGAGATAGACGCCGGAGAGCCGCACGCAGAACCAGCCGAACACCAGCGCGCCGGCCACCGCCAATAGCGGTCCGAGCAGCAAGGCGGCTTCCATCGGCAGATTCAGCACTTTGAGGAACAGCGCGGCGCCGTATGCGCCCAATCCGAAGTACGCGGCGTGGCCGAACGAATGCATGCCGCCCGGTCCCATGATGAAATGCAGGCTCGTTGCAAACAGCACGGCGATCAGGATTTCGACCAGCAGCACGGGCATGTACGGAAACGCGTTGGCCGCCAACGGCGCCAGCACAAGAACGAGCAAGGCGATGGCGGCCAGCCACTTGAGCCGTTTGCCCGCCGGCCGCAAAGGAGTTTCCGGCGCCGCCATGCCGCGCACCGCGGCGCTCGCGCGGCCGAGCAAACCCCAAGGACGCACCACCAGCACGACCGCCATCACGACAAACTCGGCGACGAGCGTAAACCGGCTCAGCGACAACCCGACGCCGAAGATCGTCACATGCCCGATGCCGATGCACAGCGCCTTGATCTCCGCGATGATCAGCGCGGCAATGAACGCACCCGGGATCGAGCCCATGCCGCCGACCACCACCACCACGAACGCGTTGCCGATCGTCTCCAGATCCAGCGACAGATTCGCCGACATGCGCGGCCCTTGCAGCGCGCCGCCTAACCCAGCGAGAAACGCGCCGACGAAAAACACACCGGTAAACAGCCACGCCTGATTGATGCCGAGCGCGCCGAGCATCTCGCGGTCCTGCGTCGCGGCGCGCACCAGCGTGCCCCAACGCGTGCGTGTCAGCGCATACCAGAGCAGCAGCAACACCACCGGGCCGATCACGATCAACGCGATGTCGTAGGTGGGCAGCGGATGGCCGAGGAAATCGACCGCGCCCGCCAGATGCGGCGCACGCGGTCCGAACAGGTCTTCCGGGCCCCACAGCCACAGCGCGGCATCGCGAAAGATCAGCACCAGCGCGAATGTGGCGAGCAGATGAAACAGCTCGGGCGCCTGGTAGATGCGCCGCAGGACGACCAGCTCGACCAGCGCGCCCAGTACCGCGACCACCAGCGCCGCTGCCAGCACCGACAACCAGAAGCCGCCCGCCGTATGTCCGAAACGGCTCGCTATGCTGTACGCGACATAGATGCCGAACATATAGAACGAGCCGTGCGCAAAGTTGACGATACGCGTCACGCCGAAGATCAGCGACAAACCGGCGGCGACGAGAAACAGCGTCGACGCATCGGCGAGCCCGTTGACCAGCTGTACCAGCAAATTCGAAAGCATCGCGACCCTTGGCAGTTTGCTGAACGGCGAAGGCGCGGCTTTGGCGCCTTCAACGCGATCGGCAGACATTGCAGCGCGTGCAGCACCATGCGCGCACGCGTCAACGGCAGGACAATACAATACGCCCCGAAGAAAGTCCCTTAGGTCATTCGGAGCGCCGAAGAAATCGCCTCACGCAAACTCAGCGCAAACCGTCTTCGCCCTTGATCTCGCTCACCTGCAAGCCGCCGATGCGCGGCAGCGGCCGCCCCGACGCCGTCACCGCGACGGCCACGACGATTTCGTTCGCACGCGGCGCGTCCGACACGCGCGCTTCGATCGCATCGAAATGGCTGCGCACGAAGGCGGCGTCTTTATGGCCGAGCGGCACGTCGATCGCGGTGCCGAGCGTGCCCATCTTCTTCGCCGACGGGACCAGCGCCGCGCCCTTCTCAACCGCCACCCGCAGCGGCGCGCCGAGCTTGGGATGCAAAATCGCCGCGGCATGTTCCAGTTCGCCCGCCTCGCCGACGATGGCGGCCTTGCCGTAGCTTTGCGCCTCGCCCGGCGCGATGCCCAGCGCTTGAACACACTTGTTGCCGAGCAGCGCGCCCAACTCTTCGCCCGCTTCGATCAGCGCGTCGAGTTTGGCCTCGTAACGGCCGGCATAGGGATTGTCGATCACCGCGATCGCGACCGCGCGGCGCGCCGGCGGCTCGACGGCCTGGCCCATTTCAATGCGTGTTTCATCCACTTGCACGACCAGCTTGCGAAGCTTGATTGCCATTTCGCTCTCCGAGTTTCGATGCCTGCTCTGCGTGATCTCACTGCGCCAACCAGGCGCCGCTCAGCGCAATCCGTCCTTGCCCACGATCGCCTCTTTCGCGAGGCCGCCGACGCGCGCATGCACGCGCTGCCCCGTGCTCATCACGAGGATATACACCAGTTCATCGGCGGCGGGCGCGCCGGGCACGCGTACTTCGATCGCGTCGAAATGGCTGCGCACGTAGCTCGCGTTGACGTGCGTGAGCGGCACGTCGAGCGCGGTGGACGGCGCGCCGACCTTCTTGGTGGACGGCACGATGGCGTTGGTGGGCACGCCATTCTTCTCCAGCAACTCACGCATCGCGTAGCCGCCGGGAACATGCCACAACGCACCATGTTCAAGTTCGCCGCGCGCGCCGACAATCGCGCCCTTGCCGTAACTCTCGATCGACGCATGCGGCACCGCCATCGCCGCCAGCAACCGTTGCGCCATATCGAAACCGATCGGCTTGAGCGCTTCCATCGCGGGCTCGATTTTCGCTTCGTAGCGGCCGGCGAACGGGTTCGTCATCACCGCGGCAATCGCGCCGCGTCTGAGCGGCTGCGCGGGCGCGGGGCCGAACTCGTGGAAGATATCTTCGACGTGCGTCAGCACGCGGCGTATTTCGAACACGGAGCCTCCGTTGTGATCTGCGCGCGCTGCGTGTGCAGCCCGCCTGGGTCGTGAATACCGGCCACGCGCACCCGCCCCTGCAGGAATAGCGCGGCGCCTTCGATCAAGCCTCGTTCGAGCAGACGCTGCGCGGCTTCGACTCCACGCGACAGCGCAAAGTCGATCAGCGGCTGCGGCAAGGACGGCACGTCGACGGTGACGAGCATATCGCCAAGGTCGCTATCGTCTTTCAACGACGAAGCCGGACGCCGCAGGATACCGGCATGTTCCAGATCGACGGCGTTGGCGATCATGGTCGCGGCGGCGTCGGCGGCGGCGGCGTTGCGGGCGAGCACGGTGACGCTGTCGGCGATGCCGAGGCTGAAGCTGCGGCCGCGCCAGCCGCTCGTCGCAATGCCGCGAATGGGCAGGCTGGCGTCGAGCGTCAGATTGGCGTCGAGCGCCTGATCACGCGACAGCCGCACGGGTGAAAACGACGCGAGGTCCGCGAACACGCCGACGCGGTATTGCTGCCCTTCGGTCAGATAGAGCGCAATGTCGCCGCCATTGTTGATGAAGGCGCGCACGATGCCTTCGCGTGCGAACGCCGTGATCAGTTCATCGGCAACGCTTCCCGCGACCGCGGCCATCGGCGTGATGTAGCGCGCGCGGTGAGGATGGCAGGCCGACCACATACGGCGGGCAACCGCGCCTTGCAATTCACTGTCGTCCAACGCGGCTTCGGCCGGTACCGGTTGACGCAGGCGCTTCAGTTCACCGACCAACTCCGGCAACACGTCGACAAAGCGCGCCCAGCACGCCTCATACGCGGCCCGCACCGCCTGGGGCGTGCCGTCCGCGCTGAGGATCAGATCGATCGGCCCATGCTGCCAATGCCAGCGGGTCGCATCGAGTCGGGTGCGAGTGGGGTTCATTGTTTCGGTCGCGTTCGTTGCGGTCGTTACATTAGCGCGGTCGGCGCGGTCAGCCAGGCATCGGCGGCATGGCGGGCGGCCACGGGTTGTCGGGATTGCGCGCCAGCGTACGTCGCGCGAGCGGCGCGCCCTCCGTATGTTCCGGTCCGTTCGCGAGCACGCTCTCCAATGACCGCACGGCGTCGAGATGACCGCCGAGATCGCGATAGGCGTCGTACGTCATGGTGAACTCGATCGGCGCGACGATCGCGGGCGTCGGCACCGTGCCGAACGAACGGTCGGGCATGCGCGAGACATCTACCATCACGGTGATCCCGCCGCCCGGCCACACATAAGCCGGCGCGCCGCCGCAAGTCACGTTGACCAGCTTCTGTTTGATCGCGCGCGTGAGCAGCACCGGATTCTCCGTGGCGCCCGCGCGCAGACTGCCGCCCGCGCCGCCGAGAAACAGCACCGTGGCGAGCGAAGGCTCGCAATTCTCGCCGATCCGCTCGACGGTGTGGCGCACCGCGTCCGGCATCGCCGTGATGCGCGGCACGAGATCCTGATCCAGTTCGTACCACTGCGCGTGCTCGCCGGTGGTCGACACCATCAGGAGGCGCATGCCGGGTTTGGCGACGGCGGGATCGAAGCCTTCGACGATCGCGAGCGGGTCCTGAATGTCGGTGCCGCCCCAGCCGGTGCCCGGATTCGCCACCTGAAAATAACGGCCCGGCGTCGACTTGCGTCCGCGAATCTTCACACCTGAACGCGTCATGCCGAGACAACGTCCGGCCTGATGTTCGGTGAGCACACCGGTAATGTGATCGTCGACGACCACCACTTCGTCGGCATGGCCGAACCATTGCTTCGCGAAGATGCCGATGGTGGCCGACCCGCAGCCCACGCGCATGCGCTGTTCCTCGACGCCGTCGACAATCGGCGCCGCGCCCGCGCGAATCACCAGACTCGCGCCGCCGTCGATGCTCAACTCCACCGCTTCCTTGTTGCCGAGCGCGAGCATCATGTCGCACGTCACGCGGCCTTCTTTCTTGCTGCCGCCGGTCAGATGATGCACGCCACCGAGACTCAACATCTGCGAGCCATATTCCGCCGTCGTCACATGGCCGACAATCTCGCCGTGGCAACGCACGTTCGATTGCTCCGGCCCGAGGAAGCGGTCGGTGTCGATCTTCACCTTGAAACTGCAATAGCTGAAGATGCCTTCCGTGACGACCGTGATCATGTCGACGTCGTCGAGCTTCGAGGCGACGATAAAAGGCGCGGGCTTGTAGTCGGGATAGGTAGAGGAAGCGCCGACGCCGGTCACGAACAACGCCTGTTCGGCGGCGGGGTCATGCACTTCGGAAGAGGCGCCAAATTCGATCGCGGCGTTCGCTTCGGACGTTGACGGCGCGCGCGACAGGAACACCACCGGATCGACACGAATCAACCGCCCATCCGCGTTCGCATAACGATCGCACGCTCCGGTGCGCCCTTCGGATATCTGGCACAGCACCGGGCAGGCATTGCATTCGATCTTGTTCGACGCCATCCGCTCACTGCGCGGCGCCGCCTTCTCGAGCACGGTCGGACCCGGCGTCGAGGCGGTTTCGCCGTCGACGCTGTCCGCACCGAAATCGACCTTCGTATGTTCTGTCATGGTGGGGTTCCCATACGACGACATTACAATCGGTCCCGCTCCGACTGACGAATAGTGCCTGTTTATCGGCACTTTCGCGTGATCCGCTGACTTCCATGTTGCGGTCACTCACCGTTCGTGTAGTATCCGCTACACCAAACTCGTTAGAAATCTACTCGATCAATTTAGTCTGCGCAACGTATTTACCGGCGTGCGCGTGATTGGTGCAATGCCACATTGCCGTGTGGGTCACGCTTCAATCTACGCCGAAGTGAATGATCGCGCTGCGCATGCCGCAGCAGTCCATGCGGGCTGTATGATGAAGACGCGTCCGTGCCTTGGCCGGCTGCGGCGCATGCCGTTCAACCTGACGCTAACAAGAGATTCGAGACCGCCATGAGTCCCACCGCCGCCCGCAAGCCGGGCGCTACCGGCATCCGTGCGAAACAGGCGCAGGACACGCGCGCCAAGATTCTGAAAGCGGCCATCAAGGTCTTTGCCAAGCAGGGCTATGCGAGCGGACGCGTGGAGAGTATTTCAAAGGCGGCGCGCTCGCACGATCGCATGATTTACTACTACTTCGGCAGCAAGGAGCAACTGTTCGTCGAAGTTCTCGAAACCATCTATACGCAATTCAACGAAGCGGAAAGCAAGCTCGATCTCGATCTGGCGGATCCCGTGCATGGGCTCGAACAGATGGTCGAATTCGTCTGGCAGTATTACCTCGATCATCCCGAGTTCGTCACGCTGCTCTCCAGCGAGAATCTGCACCAGGGCAAGCACGCGAAGAAATCGTTGAAGCTGAAGGAGATTTCCGGCTACGCGATTTCGGTGGTGCAAAAGTTACTGGACGCGGGTCAGGCACAGCACGTCTTTCGTGCGGATGTCAAAGCGCGCGATGTCTATCTGATGATCGCGTCGCTCGGCTATTTCTATAACGCCAACCAGTACACGTTGGGCGCGTTTCTCGGCGAGCCGATGATGGACAAGGCGGCGCTCGCGCATTGGCGCGAGGTCATCAAGGATACGGTGTTGCGCGCGGTGCGGTCGAGCTCGCCGGTGGCAGGAGAAGCGGCGGCGCTTGCGGTGAATGAGGCGAGCCAGAATAGCGAGGCGTAGCGCTTCACCGCAAGACGGCGTTACACCTGAAAATGGTCTCTCAACACGCTTACGATTCTCCCGGACGCCAGGCCGTCACCGTAAGGCGACACGCCGCGCGCCATACGCTTGTATTCGGACGGGTCATCGAGCAGCCGTTGCGTGTTCGAGACAATGTCGGCGTAGTCGGTGCCCACGAGCTTCACGACATCATGCGCCACCGCTTCAGGGCGCTCTGTCTCGCGTCGCAGGACGAGCACCGGTTTGCCGAGCGCGGGCGCCTCTTCCTGCACGCCGCCGGAGTCGGTCAGGATCAGATAGGCCCGCTTCATCGCGGCAACGAACGGCAAATAATCCAGAGGTTCGCACAGCGTGATTCGCGGATGGTTGTCGAGATGGGCGTATGCCGTCTCACGCACGTTCGGATTCGGATGAACGGGATAGAGGATATGGACGTCGGGATTGTCGTCGGCGATCGTCCTGATCGCTCGCAGGATGTTCTGAAACGCCGCGCCGAAATTCTCGCGACGGTGCGACGTCACCAGAATCAGCCGGCTGTCCCCCTTGAACGGCGCCGCGCCGTCGCATCGACCGGCCACATCCAGCAAGGCGTCAATGACCGTGTTGCCGGTGACGAACACGCTCGCCGCATCAATGCCTTCTGTGAGAAGGTTCTGTTTCGCGGTCTCCGTCGGTGCGAAATGCCAGCGCGCGAGCCGGCTTGCAACCACACGATTCATTTCTTCCGGAAACGGATTTGAAAGATCGCCCGTTCTCAGCCCGGCTTCGACATGTCCGACCGGCACGCGCCGGTAAAAGGAGGCGAGCGCCGCCGTCAGTACGGTGGTCGTGTCGCCCTGCGCGAGCAGCACATCAGGCTGTTCGGCGGCAAGCACTTCATCCAGCCGAATCATGAGCCGCGAAGTCAGCATGGGTAGAGACTGGTTGGGCTGCATGATGTCGAGGTCGATATCGGCTTTGATCTCGAACAGACGCAACACCTGATCGAGCATGCCGCGATGCTGCGCCGTTGCGAGAACGCGGCAGTCCGCCCATTCCTCGCGCTGTAACTGTTTGACGAGCGGCGCCATTTTCACCGCTTCAGGACGAGTTCCGATAGTGACGATGATCTTACGTTTTCTCACAGCGTGTTCCGATATTGGACTTGGTAAAGGGTAGGCGCCGCGGTCAATGACGGGCCTTAACGCGGCCGTGCTCTACCGAGAAACCGGCGGATCGCACTTGTGAACCGCCACGTCTTCGAGCGCAGCATCGTGTCCATTTGCCGCTCGACGTCGTCCGCGCGTGCTCGGACTTCGGCCAGGAGCCTCGCGTAACGCTCGCCTTCGATCTGCAACCTTTCGATGCGCGCATGAAGCGAAGCAGTCTCGGCAGACAGGGCGCCACATTCCTGCTTCACTGCCTCGATTGTGTGCTCGCGCTCGGTGATTGCCTGCTTCAATTCGCCGACTGTCTGGTCCCGCTCGGTGATTGCCTGATTCAATTCGGCGAGCGCTTGATCCCGCTCGGCGAGTGTCTCCTGCGACCGCGTCAGTTTCTCCTTCGCTGCGTCGCGTTCCGCGCATACATCCCGCAGCGCCCTTTCTGTCGACTGGAGAAGCGCGTTTGTCGCAGCTTGTTCGCTATGAGTTTGAGCGAGCTGCGACGCAAACTGCTGCCTGTCCGAGGCGTGCTGTTGGGCAATACTTTGACTACGCTCTTGCGCGAACGCTTCGTAGGTGTCGTCGCCTATAAAGAAATTGCGCAGATCGGGCTGGGTGTCTCCGAGCGCCGAGAGCCGCGCGTAGACGACCAATATCTGCTTCCCATTCCAATAGTTGATATTGATTTTCGCCGCATCGACGACGCGGCAAGCGACGGCAGCGAAACCGGGCACCGGGCAGACGGGAATGTTGTCCAGGTCAAACGTGAAGAAATGCTCGGGAATCCGGTCATATTCCTGAAACGGCAGAAGCAGAACCAGAAAGCGCTTCGTATGTTCCGCGAGGAGGGCGACGACTTCGAACGGGTTATCGAAATGTTCCAGCGTGTTCGACGAAAAAATAACGTCGTAGTCGTCCAGCTCGTCGAGCGACTGTGCTTTGAAACGCCCATGCGGAAACGAGGCTTGAGCCTTCTCGATCGCCACTTCCGAAATATCGACTCCTGTGATGGAGATCACGCCGAGCCATTTGCTCAGTTCATCGACCCCCTGCCCTTCCGCGCAACCCCAGTCGCAGATAGTCCATTGCTCCCGCAACACCAGGTACTTGAACCAGTCCGGCATCAGCTTGGCTGCAACCGTCGCGAAGAATCGCGTTTGTCCATGTCCGCCGGCAGAGACCCAGTCAGTCGAGAAACGATGGTCCCAGTATTGCTTTGAGTTGATGTCTGTCATAAGAAGGCTTGTCGGTCTGTCCATTCCATCGAATGCGTGAGCGTTCGCGATAGGCACCATAGATACCTAGTCGACAGCGAGCGTGCTTTCGATGACTTCGCGCCAGCGGTTTTCCCATTCCTTCTTCGCAAACGCGGCCGAGGACTCGAGTCCGTGCGCAGCAAGTCTGGCGAGCCTGGTGCGATCACCGGCCAGTTCCTCGATAGCGGCAGCAAGCTCGATATAGTCCGCACGGATGAGCTTGCCGTTATAGCCATCGACGATCAGATTCGGCAGTCCGCCGACGTTGGTCGCGATGACTGCGTTATTGGTCGCCAGAGCCTCGATGCAGGAGAGCGATGTTCCTTCCGAATACATGGTCGGCACCAGCACGATATGGCTATCGACATAGGCTTTGTACATGTGCTCCATGTCGTATTCGATCCACGTCACTTTGTCTGGATGACGCGCCATGAACGCTTTCACCGCTTGCGCATCGCGGTCGATTGCCTGACCGCACAGGACCAGGCGGATATCCGAGCGCCGCGAAAACAAAACATCGAACGCGTTGATGGTCAGATAGAGACCTCGCGCTTCATAAAGCCGGCGCGGCAGGAGAACGCATAACTCCTCTGTTTCGAAGTTCTTCGGATTGCTCCTGAAACACTCGAGATCGACGTAGTTCGGGACGTACTTCAGCGTATTGGCGAGAGCCCAGTCATAGGTTCGGAGCCAGTTGATAAAGTTCGTATCGACACAGACGCATTGGTCACTGTTGCGAAGTGCGCGGAACAGCGTTTCGTAGCGTCCCCGGTCAAACGTCGCCAGGTTATTGGACGCCCCGTCCCAATGGATGCCGTGGTTGATCGAGATGACGCGCTTGTTTTTTCCAAGCGACGCGGCAAGTTCGGTCGGCGACGCGATAATGAGATCGACGTCCGCGCAGAACTCAGCGTATTTGCTCGACATCCTCTCGAAATCAAAGTTGTCCACGGCGTGAATCCCCACGACCTTGACGCCCCGAAATTCGCGCTCGAAAGGCACCAGCGCATTTTGCAGGAGGCGAACCTCGCAGCCCATGCCACGGAGCACGACTGCGAGGTCGTAGACGTAGCGTTCCGCCCCGCCTTTATAGACGGTTTCGCCGTTCCAGTCGAAGAAGTTGACATTGACGATGTCTACTTTCACTGTGCGCTGCGCGGAAGTGGCCATCAGCTTCGCAACGTTCCTGGCGTTGACCTGTCTGAGCAACGGCGCGTGAAGCACCGGCCAGGCGTGCGCACGCGCGACCTCCGCGGAGGTCTCGGTATACGCGGTCGACCACTGCCCGCTGGCGACCGCATCCACGAAGTCGATTCCCGAGGCGACAATGATGGCGTGTTCGTATTCCCGGATGGTCCGGGTCGGCGTACCGATCACCGGCTTCCCCGCGGCCAGATACTCGAACAGCTTAAGCGGTGAAACGGGGTCCGTTTTCTCGCTGACTATGAACGGCACGATGCCGACATCGATCCAGGCGAGATAGTGCTTCAGTTCGGCATACGGCTTCGGGCCGAGGTGAATGAAATTGTCGAACGTCTTCAGACGCGCCATGCGCTCCTGAACCTCGTCGCCGTACTGCGGTTCGAAAGCGACGACGGGACCGACGAACAGCAGCACGACATCGTTCAGTCGGACGATTTCGTCGAGCAAATCGAAATCGAGCAGTTCGGAAATCGCGCCGTGGTAGCCGACAACCCGCCGGTTCGCCGCCATCTCGTACAGCTTCGCCGGCACGTCGCATCGCTCGCGCTCGCCGTGAATGAAGTCTTCGGGATAGACGCCGTTTTCCAGCAGCAGCGCATTCGTGACCTTCGCGCGGTTCGCTTCGTACAGTGGATTCGACGAGAACAGGCAGACGTTCGCTGTCTGCAGCAAGACATCATGATCGCAGCGCATGACGTCGGAATAGTTCGCGAAGACGGTCAGGTCATCGAGAACATCGTAGATCGTCAATGCAGAGCGGCAAATATCAGCGACGTACTTGAAGCCCGGCCAATGGAGATAGAGCGTGACCGGTTCGTCCTGGAAATAGCCGAGGAAATCCTCGACCATATTGGAAACGTACAGGTTTTTTGCCTTGGGCTGGATAACGGGATATAGGCCGCCGAACTCCAGCATCACGCACAGGTAGCCCGCTTTTGCGAACTCGGCCATGATGTGGTCGGGACGCTGTTTGAGCGAAAGATCATAGGCGACCGGGCACAGTACGACGCCCCGACGGTCGGGATGGGTCGCGAGCAGGCGGCTGATCTGGTGCCTTCTTTGTTTCGACGGGTCCTTGGCGTAGTTCCCAAAGTACGCCGCCTGGGCGCGCGTGTGAGCTTCGTAGCCTCCGCTGGTTATGGGCACAACGTCCGTCGTGGCAATCTGTTGCATGGGAACGCCAGCACCGGTCGGCATCTTGCAGCGCGCCGCCAACGCGTAAGCCGCGTTCGCGATCCGTCGCATTGGCGCGGTCAGCTTCCACGAACTGCTTTCGAAGACTTCGCTGAGGCTGCCCTGTACCCGCTCGCGCTCTCGAACCTCGAGGAACAGTTCGCTCGACACCTCGTTCAGCGAGCGCTTGAGATTATGGATTTCCGACAACGCGTCCGACAACCGCTTCGCAAGCGTGTAGCGATCTCTGCGCGCGAGACGCTGCTCCTCGGCAATCTGATTGTGTTGCCTGATGAGAGCATCCGCGTCGGAGATCGAAGCGCTCAGCTTTGCGACCGATGCGTGGGTTTGTCTGCGCACTACGTCTAGCATTGTTTCTTGTCCGTCCATGGCCAACCTCTCGAGTCGCCGTTATTGCCAATTTCTCTTTTCCGATGCCGTCATTGCCTGTCTAGAGGCATTTCTTCCATGCGTATTTTTTCTGTGATGTCCGGCAGGAACAGCCCGTATCGATCGCTTTCAACATAGGAAGAGAAATAACAGGCGCCCTCGATGTACTCGTAGTACTGCGGCACGGCCGCAGACCGGTCTTCAAGGGCCGCCACGAGCAGATATCGGCCGGTGTTGAGCTGGTTTCTCAGGTAAAACTCGATTTCGAACTCGCTGCCGTCGAAATCGAAGTCAACGCCTTTCTCGTCGTGGGTGGTTCGGACGATCAGATCCGTGCCTTTTGTATCCTTGATGGAGAAGGCCACGCTCAGAGCACGTCGATCGACGCCTTCGGGGAGTTGGATCGCCAAACGGACGATCATCGGCTCGAATGCCGTGAACACGCTCTGGCGACGGCAGGCCGAGTCCAGGACCTGGGCCGACACGATCGATCCGATATGCGTCCCCCAGTGATTGATGGGCTCCTCATTGGTGCTTGAGGCGAGCGGCCTCGCGCTTTCCGTGATCTGATCGCTTTGCTTCGCTTCTTCATCATGACCGGCCGCGCTGTCTGCCGACTGACTGGAAATTCCGATCGCCTCGCTTTCGCCGAGTCCTTCGGACATGAACTGCGTGTATTGCGCGGTAACGGCGAACGCGTTGCCCTCCATCCGAACCCGTCCACCATCGAGCCAGACGGCGCGCTCGCACAAGGTTCGCACCGAGCCGACGTCATGCGACACGAAAAGAATCGTGACGCCCGATTCCTTGAGCTCCCTGATCTTGTTGAAGCATTTCGCCTGGAAGCGCGCGTCGCCCACGGCAAGGGCTTCGTCGATGATCAAGACCGCGGGGTCGACGTGAATGGCCACGGCAAACGCGAGCCGCACATACATGCCGCTCGAATAGGTTTTGACCGGCTGATCGATGAAATCGCCGATTTCCGCGAACTGCTCGATGCTGGCGAATTTTCGTTCGATCTGGTCCGCCGTCATTCCCAGCATGGCGGCGTTCAGATAGACGTTTTCCCGACCGGAAAACTCCAGGTTGAAACCGGCTCCCAATTCGAGCAATGCGGCCACGCGCCCGTTGATCGCGATATCGCCCGCGGTGGGTCGTAGTGTTCCGCAAATGATCTGCAAAAGTGTGGACTTGCCGGAGCCATTGCGCCCGATGATGCCGACCGTCTCGCCACGAGTCACCGAAAGCGATACGTCCCGAAGCGCCCAGAATTCCCTGGAATACCTGGTGCGTTTGGGGAAGACGATATGCTTGAGACGGTCGAGCGGCGTGTCGTATATGTCGAAGCGCTTCGAGGCATGTGTCACCTGAATCGTGGTTTCAGGTTCGCTAACTTGATTCAAGTCCATGAGCACCGGCATTTACAGAACGTCCGCGAATCCTTCGCGTGTCTTCTGGAACCAGGCCAGACAGATCCACGCGAAACCGATGCTGCATAGCAGATAGATCGCTATCCCGGCGAAGTCGGGCAACTGGCCCGCGATCATGACCGCCCGCGCCTGCTCGATGATGAAAGTCAATGGGTTGGCCAGAATGAGCGCCCTGAAAGTGGGCGTCAAAGTATTGAGGGCGTAAAAAACCGGCGACAGGAACATCAACATGGATGAAAGCAGCGCCGTGACATACGTCAGGTCACGCACGTAGACGCCGGTGGCGGCGAACAGCCACCCCACCCCCAAGCCGACTAAAGCGAGTGGAATGAAGAGGGCCGGTAGAAAGACGATCGTCCACTGAAGCTTTCCGTAGACGCACAGTGCGAAGACAATCCAGACGGCAAAACTCGTCAGGAAGTGAAACGCCGCCGAGGCCACCGCAATCCATGGCAGGATCTCGAGCGGAAAGACGACCTTCGTCACGTAGTTGGCATGGGTCGTGATAATGTTCGGCGCTCTATTCAGGCACTCAGCGAAGAAATTGAAAAGAATGAGCCCTGCGAACAGGATCACGGCGAACTGAAAACTGTTGTCGGTTCCAGGCCAGCGCGATTTCAAAAGTGTGCCGAAAACAACCGTATACATTGCGAGCATGATTAACGGCTGAGCAATGGACCACGTCAGTCCCATCACCGACCCGCGATATCGGCTCAGTATGTCCCGTTTGGTCAGCGCGACAATCAGATGGCGTTGCTGCCAGGGAAGTAAAAAGAGAGAACTAAAATGGGCACGAGGATGGGATTCCTCGCGGCCATCATGTTTATAGGTAAAGCTCATATTGGCAGATCGCCTTGAACAGCGCCGGCTGGATTAACGGTCAACGAAGCGGTCAACGAAGCGGTCAGCGAAGGGGCGAAACATGCGGCGTCAAATGAAACCCACCAGGATTCCGCCAGTCGCCCGCCGGAGCCTGCCCCATTGCTCTTGATAAGTCCTACGGACCAGCCAAACCCGCGCGAACGAGTATCACTATCTTAAAGTGATTAAATCCACATCTAAAATATGCAAAAGATTAATAACCTCGAATTGGCCAACATTCATATTATTATCGAATTTGGTCGGCAAAATTCTGGAAAATGCTGATATACAAACAAGAAAGGCTGAAATGTCCGCAAGAAAATTCAGCTTCAATGTAGGAATTTTCTGCAAAAAACGAGAAGAGTGGAATTCGCGGGTGAGTCACGCAGTGCGCAGCGTCCAGGTCGAACGCCGCCGGATACCAGGTATCCGTATCACAGCCCGTTGCAGGCTGGATGGAAACTAAACATCGTCAATGCTGAAAGGCAGCGCGCATTCGCACGCTGCCTGGCACCTCGTCTCTATGGCATTGCTTACGGCTGCGCTGCCGCCGCGTCATCTTCGCGGAACAGCTTATCCGCGAGGTGAAACGCCGAATTCGCCGCCGGCACGCCGCAATAGATCGCGGTTTGCAACAGCACTTCCTTGATCTGCTCGCGCGTCACGCCATTGTTCTTCGCGGCGCGCAGATGCAGTGCGAGTTCTTCGCTGCGATTGAGCGCGACCATCATTGCGATGGTCAGCAGGCTGCGCGTGTGGCGCGGCAAGCCATCACGCGTCCAGATTTCGCCCCACGCATAACGGGTGATGAAATTCTGAAACTCTTCCGTCAACTCGGTACGGTTCGCAAGCGACCGGTCGACGTGCGCACTGCCCAGCACCGCGCGTCGCACATCGAGTCCGGCTTCATAGCGATCTTCGTCGTTCATTTCTGCTCCGTCAGGAAATCGATCACAGTCTTCGTGAAAGCGTCGGCTTTCTCGATGTTGGAAATGTGCGAGGCGTCCAGTTCCACGTAACGCGCGCCCGCAATCGACTGCGCCAGTTCGCGGCCTTGCGCCGGTGTCGCGGCCAGATCGTGCGTGCCGCTGATTACCAGCGCCGGCAGCTTGATGCCGGGCGCTTCAGGACGCAGATCGGTGGCGTCGATGGCATCGCAATTCGAGGCGTAGCCTTCCTTGTCGGTATGCACGAACACGTCGCGAATCATGGCCAGCACCACCGGCTCACGCTCGATATAGTCAGCCGTGAACCAACGCGGCAGGACGGCACTGGCCAGCGCGAGCATGCCTTCGCTGCGCGCTTTCGCGGCGCGCGGCACCCATACTTCCGGCGAACCGATGCGCGCCGCCGTATTGCACAGCACGACGCGTTCGAAACGGTTGCCGTGGCGCGCCGCCAATCCGACGCCGGTCAGGCCGCCCATCGACAGTCCGCAGAAATGCGCGCGGGCGATCTTCAGCGTATCCATCAGGCCGATCACGTCGCCGGTCAGTTGTTCGATCGTGTACGGGCCTTTCGGCGCTTCCGAATGGCCGTGGCCGCGCGTGTCGTAGCGCAGCACGCGAAAGTGTTTCGACAGCGCCGCGACTTGCGGCGCCCACATGGACAGATCAGTGCCGAGCGAATTCGACAAGACGATCCACGGCGCGTTGCCGTGACGGTCGCCGTCGATTCGATAGTGAAGCTCGGTGCCGTTGACTGCGGCGTAAGGCATACCGGTTACTCCCTTGAATGGTCGCGCTGCGAGCGCGTGGTGTGAAGGGCCAGCGCGGCGTCCACATAAGCGTGCGCCTGGCCGACGTATTGAGCGGGATCGAGCAGTTGCTTCAGGCGCTCGAGCGGAAGATGTGCGGTGACGGCCGGGTCCGCGACGAGCACGTCGAACAGCGTCTGGCCGTCGCGGATCGCGGCTTTCGATGCGCGCTCCACCAGATGATGCGCGTCGAGCCGGCCGATGCTGTCGCCGAGCGCGAGCATCACCGCTTCGCCGAGAATCAGGCCATGCGTGACGTCGAGATTGGCGGCGAGACGCGGCACGTTCACGTTCAAGCCGGCGGCGATCTGTTCGATGTTGGCAAGCGCGCCGCCCGCGAGGCGCGCGAGGTCCGGCAGCGCATCCCACTCGGCTTGCCAGCCGCCGAGCGCGCGTTCGTGTTCCTGCACCATGCCGGCGAACACCGTGGCGACCAGCCCCGGTGCACGCACGGCGGCCGTCAGCACAGCCGCGCAGCCCACCGGATTGCGCTTGTGCGGCATCGTCGACGAACCGCCCTTGCCGGCCGCTGCCGGTTCGGCGAGTTCGTCGATTTCGGTTTGCATCTGCAGCGAGATGTCGCGCGCGATCTTGCCGAGCGTGCCGATCAGCATGCCGAACAGCGACGCCGTTTCGGCAATGCGATCGCGCTGCGCATGCCACGGCAGCGTCGGCACGGCAAGGCCGAGTTCTTTTGCGAGCGACTGGGTGACGTGCGGCGCGGCATCGCGCAGACTCGCCAGCGTGCCCGCCGCGCCGCCGAATTGCAGCACCAGCACGCGAGCGCGCAACGCATCGAGCCGCTCGCGATGACGCAGCAGCGCGTCGAGCCATTGCGCGAATTTCAGGCCGAGCGTGATGGGCAGCGCCTGCTGCAACCAGGTGCGGCCGATCATCGGCGTGGCGCGATGCGTGGCCGCGAGTTTCGCCACGGCGTCGCAGGTGGATTGGAGGCCGCTGTCGAGCAGATCGAAGGTGTCGCGCAGTTGCAGCACCGTCGCCGTGTCGATGATGTCCTGGCTCGTGGCGCCCCAATGCACGTATTTCGACGCTTCGGCGTCGGCTGCCTTGACGCGCGCGGTGAGTTGCTTGACGAGCGGAATCGCCAGGTTGCCGCCGAGCGCGGCGTCGCGTGCGAGCGCGTCGGCGTCGAGTTGGTCGGCCTGACAGGCGGCTTCGATCGCGGCCACCGCCGTCTGCGGAATCACACTATGCGTGGCCGAAGCGCGCGCAAGCGCCGCTTCCACATCGAGCATCCGTTGCAGCGTGGCACGCGGCGCCCAGATGTCGTTCATCGGCTGCGTGCCGCAAAGAAGGCCGGTCAGACGGGCGCTGGATTCGAGCATGATGACGTCGATGATCGAGGATATCGGAAGTGAAGTGTGCGCCGCGCGGCGCCGGCATGCTAGCCGGCGCCTTCGCCGCGTCTCGCGGGCTCGCTCAGCCTCGCTCAGCCTGGTTAAGCCGCGCGCGCCGCTTGCGTGCCGTCGATCAGCGGCACGCCGGTCAGCTTGTGCAATGCGTCGAAATCGATGTCCGAGAAAATCTCGCGCACCACGAGGCCCTGGTCGGTCACATCGATCATCGCCAGATCCGTATAGATGCGGTCGACGCAACCTACGCCCGTCACCGGGTACGTGCATTCGGCGGCGATCTTGCTTTCGCCCTGCTTGGTCAGATGTTCCATCATCACATAGACCTGCTTCGCGCCGATCGCCAGATCCATCGCACCGCCCACTGCCGGAATCGCATCGGGCGCGCCGGTGTGCCAGTTTGCCAGATCGCCCTTGGCCGACACCTGGAAGGCGCCGAGCACGCAGAAGTCCAGATGGCCGCCGCGCATCATCGCGAACGAATCCGCGTGGTGGAAGTACGCGCCGCCCGTGAGCAGCGTGACGTGCTGCTTGCCGGCGTTGATCAGCTCGTCGTCTTCTTCGCCTTTGGCGGGCGCGGGGCCCATGCCGAGCAGGCCGTTTTCGCTGTGCAGGAAGATTTCCTTGTCAGCGGCGAGGTGGTTCGCCACCAGTGTCGGCACGCCGATGCCGAGGTTCACGTAGGCGCCTTCGGGGATGTCCTGCGCAACGCGCTTGGCCATTTCATCGCGGGTCAGTTTTTTCATGTCGGTCTCCGAATCAGGCGGCAGCGTCGTGAGGATTGGGCATTGGGGCGTGGGCCGCTTGCGGCACTTCGATCACGCGCTGCACGAAAATGCCGGGCGTCACGATGTTTTCCGGATCGAGCGCGCCGAGCGGCACGACTTGCGACACCTGCACGATCGCGGTTTTCGCCGCACTTGCCATGATCGGTCCAAAATTGCGCGCCGTCTTGCGATAGGTGAGATTGCCCCAGCGATCGCCCTTGTACGCCTTGATCAGCGCGAAGTCCGCGTGCAGCGGCGCCTCCAGCACGTAATGCCGGCCGTCGATCAAACGGGTTTCCTTGCCTTCGGCGAGCCTCGTGCCGTAGCCGGTCGGCGTGAAGAAGCCGCCGATACCCGCGCCCGCCGCGCGAATGCGCTCCGCCAGATTGCCCTGCGGCACCAGTTCGAGTTCGATCTCTCCGGCGCGATACAACGCGTCGAACACATACGAATCGGTTTGGCGCGGGAACGAGCAGATGATCTTGCGCACGCGCTTGGCTTTGAGCAGCGCAGCGAGGCCAATGTCGCCGTTACCGGCATTGTTGTTGACGATGGTGAGCTCGCGCGCGCCCTGTTCGATGAGCGCGTCGATCAACTCCGACGGCATGCCGGCCGTGCCGAAGCCGCCGATCATGACGGTCGCGCCGTCGTTGACATCGGCGACCGCCGATTGAAGTGACTCGAAAATCTTGTTGATCATGTCGAATTTCCTTTTGGGGCGCTGCGTGCCGCCAGGCTGGCTGCCTTGCGGGCAGGGTTCGAGCGGGACGGTCTCCGGGCCAATGCCGGCGGCGGCTCGCCAAGTGCGATGCGAAGCTGGCGCCGTTAGTTTGCTCGCTTCAAATTTGTTCGTTACATGAACATGGATTCGTTTAGCGAACGCTGAGGCGATTATGGTTGTCCTTCGTGCGCGTTGTCAAGGCAGGGAATTCCCCCTAATCATAGGTTCTCGCTGCTTGCCATGCCGGTTAGTTGTTCGGGTTGGCCGGCCAAAGCGGAGAATCGCACTATCCTAACGGGAGATTATTGGGCTAACCTTTATCTACATATCAAATACGCGGCCCGCGCCGCAGGTTACCGAGCATGTCCGAAACAAACCTGGATCTGAACCTCATCCCCTACCTGGTTGCGATGGAAGACACGCGCAATGTCAGCCGCGCCGCCGAGCAGCTCGGCGTGAGCCAGCCACGCGTGAGCACCGCGCTGGGAAAATTGCGGGAGTACTTCGACGATCCGCTCTTCGTGCGCACGTCCAAAGGCATGGAGCCCACGCCGCGCGCGCTCGCCATCCTGCCCGCCGCGCGCGACGCGCTCTTGCGCATTGAGAAAGGCATGCTCGATGTGCAGGAATTCGACCCGGCCACCAGCACTCACACTTTCTCGATCGCGCTCTCCGACGTCGGCGAGATCGTGTTTCTGCCGCGGCTTCTGCAACTCTTCGCTGAACGTGCGCCGTTCGCGAATCTGCGCTCGGTGTCGGTCTCGCCGTCGCAGGTGGAACGCGGGCTCGAATCGGGCGACGTCGATCTGGCCATCGGCTATTTCCCCGATCTGGCGGGCAATAACTTTTTCCAGCAACGGCTCTTCACGCATCGCTTCATCTGCCTGATGCGCACCGACCATCCACTGGCGAAGGCGCCGCTCACGCTGGCGCAGTTTGTGGCGTCGGGTCATGCCGTCGTGCGCGCCGAAGGACGCAGCCAGGAAGTCCTCGAGCAATACCTGGAAAAGAAGCGCATCAAACGCCGAGCCGTGCTCGAAACGCCCCACTTCATGAGCCTGCCGTTCATCCTCGCGCGCACCGATCTGCTCGCGACCGTGCCGCACGCGATCGGCTTCGCGTACGTGTCGGAGCATGCGTCGATCACGCTGGTCGAGCCGCCGCTGCCGTTGCCGCATTTCGATCTGCGGCAGCATTGGCATCGCAAGTTTCATAACGATCCGCGTGGCAGTTGGCTGCGCGGCGTGGTTGCCGAACTGTTCAACGACGCAATGGACGAATGGCCGAAATGAGCGGCGGCCGAGCGGCGCGCCCTGACAGCGAAAAGGGACATCGGCACGACGCGGCACAAAACATGGAACAATGGCCGCACTCATTGAACCCGCGCGCTCCGTACAGCGCCGACGCGCGATCCCGGAGGAGCGACGGATGACCAGCAGCAAGGCGAAGAAAACCAAACCCATAGCCGCCACTGAGCGCCCGAGCCGCGAGGAAGCTGAAGCAGCGGTTCGTGTGCTGCTGCGCTGGGCCGGCGACGATCCGGCGCGTGAAGGCCTGATCGACACGCCGGCGCGCGTGGTGCGCTCATACGAGGAGTTTTACGCGGGCTACCAGGTCGACCCGCGTGAGATCCTTGCCCGCACCTTCTCCGAAGTGGACGGCTACGACGAAATGATCGTGCTGAAGGACATCCGCTTCGAAAGCTATTGCGAACATCACATGGTGCCGATCATCGGCCGCGCGCACGTGGCATATCTGCCGCAGCATCGCGTGGTCGGCATCTCCAAGTTGGCGCGTCTCGTCGATGCGTTCGCCAAACGCCTGCAGATCCAGGAAAAGATGACGGTGCAGATCGCCGACACCTTGAACGACGTGCTGCAACCGGCGGGCGTCGGCGTGATTCTCGAAGCCGCGCATCAATGCATGTCGACACGCGGCGTGCACAAGGCCGGCGTGACGATGGTCACCTCGCGCATGCTCGGCACGTTCCGCACGGACCCGTCGACACGCCGCGAGTTTCTGTCGATCGTCGGCAATCCGGGCGTGGTGGCGGTCGCCAATACTTAGCTTAGGCGCAGTCGCAGCGACATCAGCGCCTCATGCCGCGCTGCGCCTCGTACGCATCTGCCCAAAGGTGGCCAGCAATACCGCGCCCAGCACGCACGCGACACCGGCCAGTTGCGCCGCGCTGACGGGTTCGCCTAACACCAGCGCGGCCAACGCCACCGCGCTCACCGGTACGAGCGCGGTCATCAATCCCGCCTCCGCACCGCTGATTCGCGCGGCCCCCGCATACCAGAGCACGAAGCCCGCCACGGTCGGCACCAGCGCGTAATACAGCACGCCGCCAAGTGCGCTCGCATCGACCGGCAAGGTCCATGGTTTCTCGAAGCAGGCCGGCACGATCGCCACCGCGAAGCCGATGCCGCACATCAACGCCGACAGCGGCAACGGCGCCACCGCGGTGCGCAGCTTGCGATTGAGCAGAATGAACAGCGCCTCGCAGACGATCGCGAGGAACACGAGCGCGTTGCCCGCCAGCGAACTTGCCGCATGCGGCGCGGTGAACTCGCCGGGATGCACGGTGCACACCAGCACGCCCGCCGTCGCCAGCAGGATCGCGCCGATCAACGCGGGCGCGGGGCGCTCGCCGAGCGCGAGCATGGCGACGCCGGCCGATACGGCGGGCAAGGTGCCGGCAATCACGCCGGCATCGGCAGCCGACGCGAGCTTCATCCCGCTGATCAGTAACACCGTATAGCCGACACTGCCCGCGCCCGCCTGGGCGATGACGAGCAAGGTATCGCGCCGGTCCAGACGCGGCCAGCGCACGCCTCGCCAACGCATCACCAGCACGAACAACGGAAAGGCAATCGAGAAGCGCAGCGCGGTCGCGCTGAACGGCGGCAGTCCGGCCGCGATCGCTTTGCTGACCACCACCGTGCTGCCGACGCCGAGCATCGCCAGCGCGCAAAACAGATATCCGGCATACCGCGAGTTCATGGTGCTGTCCTCTTCGTTGGATCGAGCACGCAGAGTAGAGGCATGCCAAGCGGCGGTCTTGAACGAAATTGCAGAGACAAAGCGAGTCAATGAACCAGGTCAGCCGGATCGCGATGACGCCGTCAATGCTCACCCGGCGCCAAATCCATCGAGTATCCTGAGCGAACGGAACCCCGCTCGAATGAAAGCCGACCAGTAGGCCGCCCGGGTACACGCTTTGCAACCGCGTGAAAAAGCCCCCGAAGGACGTCGGCTCAACCGCAAAAAACAGGAGCGCCTCAATTGGTAGAATTTCCGTCTTCGGCGGTGTCAACCTGGGGTGGCGCGGTCGTGTTCCTCAACGTCCTGTTGACGCGCCTCGGCGTGCCGATCCCCGCGGTGCCCGTGCTTCTCTTCGCGGGCTCCGCGATCGCCGCCGGCACCCTGTCCTTCTGGCCGGTCCTCGGCGCGGCCGTGCTCGGCGCGCTAATGGGTGACGGCGCATGGTTCACGGCGGGCCGCCTGTATGGCCGCAAGCTGATTGCCGCGCTCGGCCGGATCTCGCCTGCCGTCGATTCCAAGGTGGACCAGGCGCGCGCGCTGTTCGAGCGCTTCGGTGTGCCGCTCGTCTCGATCTCGAAGTTCGTCCCCGGACTCGCGCTCATCACCCCGCCGCTGATGGGCACGACCGCCGTCGACGCCCGCATCTATGCGGCCTACGATTTCGCCGGCGCCCTCGCGTGGGCCGCCTTCTGGCTGGTCGGCGGCGCCGCCGCGGAACGGCAGCTGCATATGCTGCTCGACTTCGTCAAAGCCCGCGGCGGCACCGTCATCGACGTTTTGCTGGCCACGGCTCTCGTGTTTCTCGCCTTCCGGCTGCAGCAACGACGCCGCGCACGCCGCCGTTTCGCCGATGCCGCCTCGGCTACGGCGGAACGGGCAGCCGCCGGCGGCTGGCGCCGCATCGCGCCGCCCAAGGTGCTCGACGCCCGCCCGCAAGCGCCCTCGCTCGAAGCGCCGTGCCGCATTCCCGGCGCGCTCGCGCTCGATCCGCATTCGCAGGAGCAGATCGACGGCGCACTGCGGACGTACGACATGGTGATCTACTGCATTTGCCCGGACAGCGCGACCGCCTTCGAGATCACGCAACGCATGCGTCACAACGGCTACACGCGGATTCGCGCACTGCGGGGCGGCCTCGATGCCTGGCAGCGGCGCGGCTTTCCTGTCGAACCGCTTGCACCGGCCGGCGAGCTGACCACCGGCAACCGAGCACCCGAGGCGCGCGGGGCGATCACGTTGCGCGGCTTCGCCCCGCGCAGCACGCAAGGCACCTGAGCCGCGCCGGTCGCGGTTCAGCCTTGGCGCCGCTTACATCGAGGAATGCTGGGTCATTGGACGTTCAGCCCACGTGGCCGAACTGACGCGATTGCGGCCGGCCGCCTTGGCGGCATAAAGCTGCCGGTCGGCGGCGGCCAGCAGATCGAGTGCATGGGCGCCCTCGGCCGGCACACAGGTCGCGCAACCCACGCTCACCGTGACCGCGACGATTGCACCGTCGCTGCGGATCACATCCTGGCTCTGCACCTTGCGACGAATCTTCTCCGCCACATTGAGCGCGCCCTCGGCCGGCGTGTCCGGCAAGATCACGGCGAACTCCTCGCCGCCGTACCGCGCCACCACGTCGACCGCGCGACGCACCGTCGCCGCGATGCATTCGGCCACCGCGCTCAAAGCCTCGTCGCCGCTCGCATGGCCGTAGGTGTCTTTAAATTGCTTGAAGTGATCGATGTCGATGAACAGCGCCGAGAGCGGTTGGCCCGTGCGCCGCGCGCGCCGCCATTCTTCGTCGAGCCGGTTATCGAGCACGCGGCGGTTGCTCAGTCCGGTGAGCGGATCGGTTGCGGCAAGACGAACCAGCGCCGCCTGCGCGCGCAGCTTGTCGCGCAACGCGAACGACAGCAGCCACGAGACCATCACGAAGACCACACCGAACGTGAGCGTCAGCCCACCGACGATCCGGCTGCGACGCCACCACGGCGCCAGCACTTCGTCCACGGCGGGCGCGACCACCGCGATCAGCGGCGTGCCGGGCACGCGCGCGTACGTGTACATACGCCGCACGCCGTCCACGGCCGAAATCGCCGCATACGTGCCCGCGTTATGCGCGGCCATCACCTGGAACGTCGGCGACTTCGCGATGCTCGAACCGATATCGCGCGACGAGAGCGGCTTGCGCGCGAGCAAGGTGCCGTCGTCCATCACGACGAACACCGAGCCCAGCCGGCCGGTATCGATCCGGTCCAGCAGGTGTTGAAAATATTCGATGCGAATGGCCAGCAGCGCGACGCCGGCGAACGTGCCATCGGTCCGGTCGATGCGCCGCGTGAGACCGATGGAGAGTTTGCCGTCGCGCAGCCGGGAGCGGAACGGGTGCGAGAAATACAGGCCCACGGCGGGGCTGCGTTGATGGGCCAGAAAATAGTCGCGGTCGGCAAGGCGCACCGCGGCATTGACCTCGCCGCTCTGCGAGGCGATCACCTGCCCGTCCCGCCCGATCACATAGGCGCCACCCAGGTAGGCCGCGGTCGTCGCCCGGTCGAACATCACCGCGCGCTGTACGCCGGCGGGCAGCGTCCAGGCGGCCTGGTTGCGCGCCCCGTCCACCATCGCCTGCAATGACAGATCGTAGATTTCGACGTTGCGTTCGAGGTCGGTGGAAATGATCGCGACGAGGTTTTGCGACGTGTCGCGCGCGTGATCGAGCGCATCGGCGCGGCCGGTGCTGAGCGTCAGCAGCGTCAAGCCCGCCATGGACACGGCCACCAACGTACCGGCCATCCCCGCAAAAAACGGGTGATTACCCACGTATCGCGATACGCCCGTGCCATAGGCGCGCAACCTCTTGCGCCAGCGCCGACGCAGCGAAAGCGTTTGACGTGCCACGTGCGCATCACCTCCTTCGCAGACGATCCGCATGGCGCAACCCATGCGGACGCGCAGCCAATGTTGTTATTCGGATGCGATTCGTGCCGTTCCGTTCGCGGCCGCGCGCAACGATGCGCGCAGCATCATAGTTTGCGCAGCAGTCCGGCCGCCGAACGCATCCGGCGTTTGCGCTCCTTGCCAAGCCAGTGGAGCGCCGCATCCGTATCGCCGGAGCCCGCGAGCAACGCAGCATTATCGCGCAGCAACATCTCGCTCGCGACCACATCGTTCAGCGTACCGAAACGTTTCTGGATCTGCTTCAAACGTTTGAGGGTACGTTTGTGGCCACTGCTCAGGACGGGTTCGAAAAACTCCAGCAGATAGCGCAGCTTCTTTCCTGCCTTCCTCACATTGTGAAAGGCGATGTAGTTGGAGCGTTTCGCCCGACGCGCGCGCTTCATCCGTTTGTTTAACGAACGCTCTGAAGCGGCCACACGTTGCCTGGCGAATTTCCGCAGCGGCATGCGTTCATGCGCGGTATTCAATTCTTTGGACGCGCTGGACAAGGCTTCGCGCAGCAGATGTTTGACGTCGGCGTTCGAGAGCGTTTCGCGGCTTGTCGACAACGCGGCGCCACGAGCGTCCTGGAGTTTGGGCGCGATTTCGCTCGTGCCGCTGCGTGCACCGTTGTCGTCGTGTATCAGCAATTCAATCAGAATGTCCCAGTCGCGCGTTTTGCCGGCAGCCGTGGCCAGAAACTTATATAGCGCACGTTGCCGCGTGTTCTCGCCTTTTTCGAGCAACGGCTCGAAGGCCCACCATAAGGAGCGCAAACGGCGCAGCGAGACACGCAATTTGTGCAGCGCTTCCGGCGACGCGTCTTCGCGCACCGCATTGGCGTATTCGATCGCATGATCGACGAGAGGCGCCGCGTACGACGCGAAGGCCTCTTGCGCAGAGTGCGCGCCGGCGGCTGGATCACTGTCAGCGGGTCGTTTATCGACTTTCAGGCTGTCGCGCGTCATTGAAGCCCCTTGGGAACACCTTATCCACAGACTAGCAAAAAAAGGTCCTGGCGGATATTCGCGCGTTTATTTCGTCGCGATCCATAGCGCGCACGCACGATCCGATGCGCGAGTCATGCACCTCGCGGCAGGCTTGTTCCTTTTTCTCCCTTCGACGGCAGGGCGCCCTGGAGCGACTATCTTTAACAGACGCGATGGCGCTCAGCGGCGAACGGGCGCCGCGGTCCACATGAACGCAGTCGACACAGGTGGCCTGCTCTCAGGAGGTTGTATGCGAATACTGATTGTCGGTGCAACGGGTCTGATTGGCGGCGAAGTGGTCAAGCTGCTCGCCGCCGAACACGACATCGTCACCGCGAGTCGCAAGGGTTCCGATCTGCACGTGGACCTGTCGAACAAACCCAGCATCGAGTCGATGTATCAGCAAGCCGGCACGCTCGACGCGGTCATCTGCACCGCCGGCGCAGCGAAGTTCGCTCCGCTCGCCTCGCTCTCCGACGAGGATTTCTCGTTCAGTCTTGCCAACAAATTGATGGGCCAGGTCAACCTGGTGCGGTGTGGCGCGGCGCATGTGTCGCAAGGCGCGTGCTTCACGCTGACGAGCGGCGTACTCGCGCAGCAGCCGATGGAAGGCAGCGCGGCCGTTAGCGTCGTGAATGCCGGCGTGGAAGCGTTCGTGCGCTCGGCGGCGCTCGAGTTGCGTGGCAAGGCCCGCGTGAATGTGGTCAGCCCCGGCTGGGTCGCCGAGACGCTCCAGTCGATGGGCCGCGATCCGTCGCAAGGCGTGCCGGCCGCCGTGGTCGCGCAAGCCTACAAGCGCAGTCTGGGCGGCAGCGCAAGCGGCGAAGTGTTCTCCGCTTCTTAGCTGGACAGCTCGCCTGAGTTCTTTTCGGACATCTGAGCATCAGGATCCGACACCAGGAAACCGTACATCGAAGCGGCGCGCAGCCAGTGGCCGCGCGCCGCCGCATCCCGCATGTGCGTCACGCAACTGTCATCATTACGACACACACGCCCCGCAGGATCGGAAACTCCGCGACAAACTTTTGGGGCTCACGTTATGCCGGAACTTTCGTATCCACAGCCAGGCACTGCTAGCGGAAAGGGGCGCAACATCAGCCTCATCATTTTCCTTGCCGTGATACTGGTCGGTGCGGTTTATTGCGCCGTGCACTTAATGGACGATCTGCAACCCGTTCGCGAAAGCTCGGTAATGCCTTACCTGCTGCTCGGCATTGCGCTTCTGATCGCGCTGGGTTTTGAGTTTGTCAACGGCTTTCACGACACGGCGAACGCGGTTGCAACCGTGATCTACACGCATTCGCTCGCGCCGAACCTGGCTGTGGTGTGGTCAGGCGGCTGGAATTTTCTCGGCGTGCTGACGTCGAGCGGCGCGGTCGCCTTCGGCATTCTGCAACTGCTGCCCGTCGAACTGATCTTGCAGGTCGGCAGCAGCGCCGGTTTCGCGATGGTCTTCGCCTTGCTGATCGCCGCGATCATCTGGAATCTCGGCACGTGGTGGTTCGGACTGCCGTCGTCGAGCTCGCATACGCTGATCGGCTCGATCATCGGCGTCGGCCTGATGAACCAACTGATGCACGGCACCGACGGCACGAGCGGCGTGGACTGGAATCAGGCGCTCGGCGTCGGCAAGTCCTTGCTGTTCTCGCCGCTGGTCGGCTTTCTCGCGGCAGGTTTGCTGCTGCTGATCCTGAAAGCCGTGGTGCGCATTCCCGCGCTGTATGCCGAACCGAAGGGCAAGGAGCCGCCGCCGTTCTGGATCCGCAGCCTGCTGATCCTGACCTGCACGGGCGTCTCGTTCGCGCACGGCTCGAACGACGGCCAGAAAGGCATGGGCCTCATCATGCTGATCCTGATCGGCACGGTGCCGACGGCGTACGCACTGAACAAGGCGGTGACGCCGGCAGAAACGCAAACCTTCCTCGCCGTCGCGCATGAAACCTCGGCGACGCTCGCCAAATACACCCAGGGCGCCACGCCTTCGGCCAATCCGCGCGCCGATGTCGAAGCCTACGTGCGCACGCATCAATTGACGCCCGCCACGTTGCCGGCGCTGCAACAACTGACCGACATCATTGCCGGCCAGGTCAGCTCGTCGGGCTCGATGGCTGCGGTGCCGCAAAATATCGTCGACAACGTGCGCAACAACATGTACGTGGTCTCGGAAGCGATCCGCCTGATGGCCAAAAACAAGCAGCCGGCCTTCTCGCCGGAGGACGCCAAGGCGATCGGCAACTTCAAGGCGCAAACCGATCACGCCACCAAGTTCATTCCGACGTGGGTCAAGGTCGCGGTGGCGATCGCCCTCGGTCTCGGCACGATGGTGGGATGGAAGCGCATCGTCGTGACGGTCGGCGAGAAGATCGGCAAACAGCATTTGACGTACGGACAAGGTGCGTCGGCTGAACTGGTGGCGATGCTGACGATCGGCGCCGCCGACATGTACGGCCTGCCGGTTTCCACGACGCACGTGCTCTCTTCGGGCGTGGCGGGCACGATGGCGGCTAACGGTTCCGGCCTGCAATGGGGCACGGTGCGCAGCCTGATTCTCGCCTGGGTGCTGACGCTACCGGTTTCCATCGCGCTGGCGGCTGGCTTGTACTGGGTGTTCCGGGCGGTGTTTTAAGCCTCCGCGGCGGCCAGTTCCTCAACCGGTCGCCGCCTCCGGGAACGGCATAAAAAAGCGCGGCTCGCGGCCGCGCTTTTTTTATTTCATCGACCGGTACGCTGATCGATCAATACAGCTCAGGCACGATCATCGACGCCGGCACCGGCTGGCGGCTGTATTCGTCGTGATAGACACGCGCGGGCAATTCGATAGTCGAATGCTCGATCTCGTGATACGGCACCTGGCTCAGCAAATGGTGAATGCAGTTCAGGCGCGCGCGCTTCTTGTCGACCGCCTGCACGACCCACCACGGCGCTTCAGGAATGTGCGAGCGCTGCAGCATCACTTCCTTGGCCTGCGTATAGGCTTCCCAGCGGCGGCGGCTTTCGAGGTCCATGGGACTCAGCTTCCACTGCTTCAGCGGGTCGTGAATGCGGTTCTGAAAGCGGATTTCCTGTTCTTCGTCGGTAATCGAAAACCAGTACTTGAGAATCTGCACGCCGCTGCGCGCCAGCATCTTTTCGAATTCCGGCACCGAACGGAAGAACTCTTCGTATTCTTCGTCGCTGCAAAAATTCATCACGCGCTCGACGCCCGCGCGGTTGTACCAGCTGCGATCGAACAGCACCATTTCGCCGCCGGCCGGCAGATGCGACACGTAGCGCTGGAAATACCATTGCGTGCGTTCGCGGTTATTCGGCGCCGGCAGCGCCGCCACGCGGCACACGCGCGGATTGAGCCGCTGCGTGATGCGTTTGATCGCGCCACCCTTGCCGGCCGCATCGCGCCCTTCGAAAATCACCACGAGGCGATGGCCGGTCTGCACGATCCAGTCCTGCAATTTGACGAGTTCGCCCTGCAACCGGAACAGCTCGCGGAAGTACATCTTGCGCGCCTCGCGATGCTCGGGCGTGAAGCCGTCCGCGCCGTCGATGATGCGGTCGTCGACCTCCATCTCGAGTTCCTCGTCGTACGCGTCGATCAGGTCCTCTTCGAAACGGCGCTGCCGCTCGGCCATCAATTCGGCCTCGGGTCTCGGATCCAGCTCTTTCATTGCGGCTCTCCTGGCAACGGAAATGGTTAGGCGCGCGGCGGCAAACGCGACGCGGACGCGTTCGATTATCGAAGCGGCAGGTGTCAGTCGTGTTACCAGTGCGGCGCGCGCGCCCGGTCGATGTCCATGATAGCGAGTTTTGCCGGGCCGCCCGGCGCTGACGTCACGAGTTCAGCGGTTTCGCGAAGCTGATTTCGTGGCCGTCAGGATCGGTGATGTGGAAATAGCGCTCGCCCCACGGTGCATCGGACGGCTCGAGCGACGGCTTCAGCCCCGCCGCCAGCGCTTTGCGGTAGATCGCGTCGACGTCGGACACATAGATGATCACGCGGCCCCACCAGGCGACCGGCGCGCGCGTATCGACGATCAGGTTCAGATACGAGCCGCCGAACGCAAACGATGTAAATGCCTCCTGCGGACCGCCGAATTTCATCGGAAAGCCGAGAGCTTCATAAAACAGCACGGCGCGCGGCATATCGCGGGTGGCCAGTGTGATGGCGCTGATCGATTCGATTTGCGGTTCGGCGGCCCCGGTCGGCGAGGCTGACGTGGCGGGTGAGTTCATGGCGGCTGTCTCCTTGGCATGGCGCGAGTCTCACGTGCCCAGCACGGTGCATGCCGTGCCGTTGGCCGCGGTGCTCGCATGCGCTGGCTTAATCCGGAAAGTGTCTCACAGGCCGCGCCGCCGCGGCGCGCCTCGCAGGCACTTGAAAACCTACGCGACGCCCCGCATCTGCCATTCCGTTTATCCGGAGCATCGCCATGGGAAGCCGCCCACGCTTCGTCGATGACCTGTCGCGCGCCGCATCCGACGCCCCCGGGCCCGAGACACTCAATCCTTTATCCGACGACGCCCTGCTCGACGCCTACTCCCGCACCGTGATCGGCGCGCTGGAACGCGTTCAGCAAGCCGTCGCTTTCATTGCCGTCGAACGCCGCCTGCCCGGCGAGCCGTCCGGCCGCGCAAGCGGCTCGCGCGGCGGCACCGGCTCGGGTTTTCTGTTCACGCCCGACGGTTATCTGCTCACCAATAGCCATGTCGTGCACGGCGCCACCCACATCACCGTGACGCTCGCCGACGGCGCGAAATTCGACGCCGATCTGGTCGGTGACGATCCCGGCAGCGATCTGGCCGTTTTGCGGATCGGCTCGCCGGAGCCCTTGCCGCATGTCGAACTCGGCGAGTCGTCGAAGCTGCGCGTCGGGCAGATCGCGATCGCGGTCGGCAATCCGCTCGGCCTCGCGCAAACCGTCACGACGGGCGTGGTGTCGGCGCTCGGCCGCTCGTTGCGCTCGAATTCGGGCCGCATGATCTACGACGTGATCCAGACCGACGCCGCACTCAATCCCGGCAATTCGGGTGGTCCGCTGATCAATTCGGCGGGCCAGGTGATCGGCGTGAATACCGCGATCATTCCCGGCGCGCAGGCCATCTGCTTTGCCACGGCCATCGACACCGCCAAGTGGGTCATCATGCAGATCTTCGCGCATGGCCGCGTGCGGCGCGCCTATATCGGCGTGGCGGGCACCACCAGGCCGCTGTCGCGCCGTGTGCAGCGCTACTTCGGCTTGAACTCGGAAAGCGGCGTGCATGTCATGGAGATCGTCAAAGGCAGCCCGGCCGCGCTCGGCGGTCTGCGCACCGACGATACGATCATCGCGATCGATACGCAGGCCGTGCAGGACGTGGACAGTTTGCAGCGCACGCTCGACGCATCGCGGATCGACAGACCCGTCAACGTGACGGTGTTGCGCGGCGCGCAGCGGCTCGAATTGACGTTGACGCCGGTCGAGCAGGCTAGCTGAAGCAAAGTTAGCCAGCACGCCCTCGCCCACAAATAAAAAGCCTCGCGTTCAGCCGAACGCGAGGCTTTTTATTAACCAGCGGCGCATCTCATCTCAAGACGCGCCGCCCAATTCCCTGCAAAAACGCTTACTGGATCACGCGCGTCACACCACGGCCGCGCGGATCGGCCGCGGCTTCCGGTGTATCGCCGTTGACCTTGATCGCCTGGATATCGCCGCTGAAATCCTGCCCCTTCAGCGTGTAGCCCTTGGCTTCGATCTGCTTGGCGAGTTCACCCTCGATCGGCTTGTACGGCTCCCAGAAGATCGTGTTCGGCGGCAACAGCTGATGATGGAAGCGCATCTCGGCGACAGCCTGCTGCAGCGGCATGTTGTAGTCGTAGACGTTGTTGATCACCTGGAAGATCGACGTGAAGATGCGCGAGCCGCCCGGCGTGCCGATCACGAGCGACACCTTGCCGTCCTTCGTGAGGATCGTCGGGCTCATCGAGGAGAGCGGCCGCTTCTTCGGTTCGATCGAGTTCGCATCGCTGCCCACCACGCCGAACATGTTCGCGACGCCCGGCTTCGCGGAGAAGTCGTCCATCTCGTCGTTCAGCACGATGCCCGTGCGATCCGCCACCACGCCCGAACCGAAATAGCCGTTGATGGTGTACGTGTTCGACACGGCGTTACCCCACTTGTCGATCACCGAGAAGTGCGTGGTTTCCGCCTTCTCCGGCATCGACGTGCCGAGGCCAGGCTGCACGCTCTTCGTGTCGGACGGCGTGTTCGGATTCACTTCGGCGGCGCGCTTGGCGATATACGCGTCGTCGGTCAATTGAGCGACCGGCACCTTGTAGAAGTCAGGATCGCCGAGGTACTGCGCGCGGTCGGCGAATACGCGCTTTTCGATTTCCGCGATCAGATGCACGTATTGCGCGGAATTGAGCGTGACGTCCTTGAAGTCGGGCGCAATGTCGGCCTTCATTTTCAGCAGTTGCACGAGACCGATACCGCCCGAGCTCGGAGGCGGCGCGGTGTAGACGCGATAGCCGTTCCAGTCGGCCTGGATCGGCTGACGCCACACTGCTTTGTACTGTTGCAGATCGGCCTTGGTGATCAGGCCGTGACCGCGCATGGACGCCGCGATCAGGTCAGCCGTCTTGCCCTGATAGAAATCTTTGGCGCCTTGATCCGAAATGCGCTGCAACACAGCAGCCAGATCCGGCTGCTTGAAGTTGACGCCCTGCTTCAGATTGCCGAAGTAGGTATCAAAGTTGGTCTTGCCGGCGAAGTCTTTCGCTGCATCGTCACGGCGTTCCTGCAATTGCTGGCTGACCTCGAAACCATCGCGCGCATAGTGGATGGCCGGTGCGAGCACCTGCTTCCACTTGAGCTTGCCGAAGCGGCGCTGCGCCTGCCACATGCCGTCGACGGTGCCCGGCACGCCCACTGCACGGTAGCCGAACAGGCTCATGCCTTTGATGACCTCGCCCTTGTCGTCGAGATACATGTTCTTGGTCGCGGCCAGCGGAGCGCGCTCGCGGTAGTCGAGAAAGTACGGCTTGCCGTCGACATAGAGCGTCATGAAACCGCCGCCGCCGATGTTGCCCGCTTCCGGATACGTGACGGCAAGCGTGAAGGCGATCGCTACGGCCGCGTCGACCGCGTTGCCGCCTTCCTTGAAGATCTGCTCGGCGGCGTCGGCGCTGAACTTGTCCGCGACCGCTATCGCTGAGGCGGTGAGTACGGCTGGTTGAGCTTTCGCGGGCGGTTTCGCGAGTGCGGGCGTGGCCTCGAGAAACCCGGTTGAGACAGAGACGAGTGCGACCAGCGCGAATCCGCTTGCCGACGATTTAACGTTGCGGAACAACTTCATTGCCTATCCCCCAAGACGACTTTTATCCGATGAATACAGATGTCTTGGAGGTTTATAACATGCGAACTGCTCGCTTGCGAAGCCGCTAGATGTCGTAGGGTCTATGTTGCGGCACACAAAAACACCGGTTCGACGGCATGCAAAAACGCTGGTCAAAACGCCCGGGACAGAGGCATTCAGCAAGCCACATGCCGCAGAACATGGCGCACCGCGTATTGCGCTTACGCCCGCCCGCGACTGCCGCGCGCAATCTCATCGCCGGCGCCGTGCGGCAGTCGCGCGGTGATCGGAATCGACATGAACGAGAACAGACCGACCACGAGAAAAGCCGGCCAGAAATCGGAGAACACAATGGTCGAATGACCCTGCACGTTGTGCGAAATCTGCAGCACGATACCCCCGATCGTCACACCGAGCCCCAACGAAATCTGCTGGATCACGCTCGCGACGCTCGTCGCGCGGCCCACGTCGCGGCTCGGAATATCCGCATATGCCAAGGTATTCAACGAGGTGAACTGCAGCGACGGAAAGAAGCCGCCGAACAGCACGACACACCAGATCAGCCAATGCGGCGTGCCGGGAAAGAACAGACCGTAGACCGCGATGGCGAGGCCCGCACAGCCCGCGTTGAACATCAGCACGGTGCGGAAACCGAAGCGCTCGAGAATGCGCGACGCGGCCGCCTTCATGAAGATCGAGCCGAACGCGGACGCGCACGTGATCGACCCCGACTTGAACGCCGTCATGCCGAGCCCTTCCTGCAATGCGAGCGGCAACAAAAACGGCACGGCGCCGAGACCGACACGAAACAGCGAGCCGCCCACCACGCTCGCGTGAAAACTCGGGATGCGCAGCAGTCGCAGATCGAGCACAGGCAGTTCGACGCGACTCGCGTACAGCATGTACAACGTCAGCAACACCACGCCGATCACGCACATGCCGACCGACACCGTGTTCGACACCAACTCGCCGCCCACCAGCGAAAGCCCCAGCATGAACAGCGACGCTCCGCTCGCGGACAAAAAGAAACCAGTCCAGTCGAGCCGGCCCGGATGCGCTTCGCGCACGTTGGCAATGTGTTTGTTCGCGAGCCAGATGCCGAGCAGGCCAATTGGAATGTTGATGAAAAAGATCAGACGCCAATGCAGATAGGTCGTGATGAAGCCGCCCAGCGGCGGCCCGACCACCGGTCCAAGCAAAGCCGGCACCGTCAGATAGTTGACCGCGCGAATGAAGTCGGACTTCGGCACCGAACGGAAAATGATGATGCGGCCCACCGGCACCATCATCGCGCCGCCGAGGCCTTGCACGAAGCGCGCAACCACGAACGTGCCGAGCGACGTGGAAGCCGCGCACATCAGCGAGCCGGCCATGAAGACGCCGATGGCCGTGCGAAATACCGTGCGCGAGCCGAAGCGGTCAGCGACCCAACCGCAGATAGGAATGAAGACGCCGAGGCCGATGACATACGCCGTCACGGCGAGCTTGAGGGTGATGGGATCCTGGCCGAGATCGCGCGCCAGAACCGGCAGCGACGTCACGATGACCGTGCCGTCCACGTTTTCCATGAACATCGCACACGCGACGATCAGCGGAACAATGAAAGTGCCTAAAGCGAGAGGCATTGGCAAGGCGACGGGTTGCAAGGCCGTCGGTGTAAAGCGTCGATTATGGCATCGCATCGGCAACAGATGTTGTTGCGCGAGGTCTTTTCGCACGCGCGATGGTTGAGCGTGCAACGAAGCACCGGGCGATGCAAATGTTCGAGGGATAAGCACAAAAAGGTTGAGCCGGCATTCAGCCGGCTCAACCTTCGATACGTCAGCGAAGAGGCAGACGAACTGCTTAGCGCGATGCGCTGACCAGCGGCTGCAACTGCGGCAGGATCTCGGTGCTCGCGCGAGCCACGTCGTTCGGGAAGTCGATTTCGATCCAGGGTGCGCCGGTCACGTCGGCGGTATCGAACACCTGGCTGCGCTCAAGCAGCAGATCGCGTACCGCTTCTTCGTGCGGCATGTTGGCCCGGTCGCTGTCCACGTAGCCGGCCACGATCTGCGCAAAGCGCTGCGCGGTTTCCTGACGGAAGCGGAAGAACCCGACCGATTCGCCGATGGTGTCGTACTCGAGATTGACGGCGAGCTGCTTGCGCAACTCGACCGGCACGCCGTCTTTCAGACACAGCTTGACGGGTTCGTCGCCGGCTTCGAAATCACGGTCGATCAACAGGCGGTTGACCGTCTCACCCGCCACCAGAGCAGCCAGAATGCGCTCGTCGTAGAGCACGTCGGCGTCCATCAACAGCACGTCGCCGCCGCGCGTCAGCGCCTCGGCCACCGTGTGCACCGTCAGCACGCTGCCCAGGTCGTAACGCGTGTTCAGCACCGTTTCCACCTTGTGCGGCCAGTTGATGCGCTCCAGTTCCGCCTGCACCGATTCCGGCTGAAAGCCGAGCGCCAGCACGACTTCCGTCACGCCGGCGGTTTCGAGCATTTGCAGATGCCGTTCGAGCAGGCTCATGCCGTCGAATTGCAACAGACACTTCGGGAACTGAGCTTCCGGCGGTTGCTGGAGACGCAGGCCGAGGCCCGCTGCGAGGATGATGGCACGCATGCGCGGTCCTTTGAAAAAATACGGAGTTTAATCGACAACCGGCACGCGCCCTGTCGCGCGGCGCCGTTGCCAGCTTCGTTCGCTGAAGTGCAAAACCAGCAGACCCGGCAAGCCTAGCAGGATTTCGCGGGCGCGCTTGGCGAGCGACAACGCCAAGGCCGCGTCCGGCGGCAAACCCACCAGCGGCGCGAGCAGCAGATAGCCGCCTTCCTGCACGCCGAGCGAACCGGGAATCATGAACGCCGCGCCGCGAATCGCTTGCCCCAGGCTTTCGAGCAACAGGGCGTCGACCCAATCGACCGGATGACCGAGAAAGCGCAGCGCGAGCCACACCTCCACCGTGCCGACGATCCAGCCCAGCAGGCTCATCAGGAAGCTCGCCGCCACGCGGCCGCGCTCGCGGTACATGGCCTGCACGGCGGCATCGACGGCTTCGGCACGCGTCATCAACGAAGACCAGTCGCGCTCGCCGAAAAGCTTCGAGACCACACCGAGCAAGCGGCCGAACAGACCGCGCCGCTGTGCATAGTAGAACCCGACGATCATCGCGCCTAGCACGCCGGTGGCGATCAACGTCGCGGTCTGCAAATCGTGCAGCGCGCCGTGCGCGGCATAAGCGCCGAACAGCAACAGCCCGCCCAATGCGAAGAGAATTTGCGCGAGCGCCTGCGCGGTCGTGCTGACCGTGATCGCGGCAGCCGCATCGCGCATGCGCATGCCACGCTGGGACAGTTGCCGCACCATCACGACCGGGCCGCCGATCTGGCCGGCCGGCAACAGGCTATTCACCGACTCGCCGATCCAACGCGCGAACAGCGCGTCGCGCAAGGTCAGATCATGATGCACGCCGTCACGACGAGGATGAAACAGCACCGAGATCGCGCCGGCATCGAGAATCAGCGGCACGAGGTGAAACGCCGCGACGAGCGCGAGTCCCCAGCCGGCCGCGAGCAGCGTCGAGGCGACCGTGCCGAAACCCTGCCACGCGAGCAGGCCGACAAACAGCGCCGTCCCGATCGACAGCAGAATCAGGGCCGCGCGGCTCATGCGCGGTCCTTCCCGCGTTGGGTAATCTGACGAAACACCTGGCGGAAGCCGAAGTACGCAATCGCGTCCTTCATGTTCGAGATGAAACGACGCCACGGCCGCATGTTCGGATCCGTCACGTACTCGAAAGTGAGCGAGACGCGCATTTCGTTCGCGCCAGCGGGCGTGATGCGATGGCGCAGCTTGTCGCCGTCGAAAAACACGAGGCCGCCCGGCGGAATCTGCACCGAGCCCGGCTGATCCGCGATATCCGGATTGCGCGTGTGGAGCTCGTAGTCGAGCCGGCAAGACGATTCGTCGATCACGCCGAGCAGCAGCGTGTAACGGCGGCCGTCATAGTACGAAGTATCGTAGTGCCAGCCGATATGGTCGCCCGGCCGCGTGTAGTAATACAGCGCGTACGCATGCGGATCGTCGGCGGGCGAGAGCTGCAGCTTGTCGCCGCTCAGTTGCTCCAGCCAGCCGATCAATTCCTTCGAGCGGTACAGCTCGGCGACGAACGGCGCGAGGCGGTCGATCGTATGACGGCTGACGCTGCCGCCCTGCTTGTGACCCGGCAGATAGTTGCGGTTCACCTCGTCGAGCAGCGAACGCGCGCTGTGGACGAGCTGCGCCGTGACTTCGGGCGCGAGAAAGTCTTCCAGATAAAGAAACGCGCCCTGCTCCGCGAAATCCTTGCGCAGACGCGGGTTGTCGAACGCGCGCGTGCGGCTCGCGACCGCGCGGTCGGCATTCGGTGCGGGCGAGGCAGCCGGCGTACGTCCGACCGGAGCGGACGCGATCACGTCGTTTTCGGCCTGCGTACTCATTCGCTGGCCCACATTTGACTAGTTTCGGTCTTGCCGGCGGCAGCGGCCGCCGGGGTAGCGGCACGGCGCGCAACGCGCCAGTAGTCAATCACCACCCAAACAGCGAAAAGCGGCGCGCCGATCGACGCCACCACGACGAAGGGCAGCACGACGCTCGTCAACGTGACGATCGGCAGCAGATACAAGACGTCCTCAGTTTCGAAACCGCCGACGGATGCCTGCTTCGTGCCCGCCTTGCCGGCCATTTCCTCGATGCGCATGCGCAGGAAGAAAATCAGCGCGATCGCCACGCCGGCCACGCCGCCGAGCACACCCGGCGCGACCCTCAATCCGGCGATGTGCGTGGCGCCCGCTCCCACGCCCATGCCGACGAACAACATGACGGTGACAAGGGCATCGCAAGCGAGGTCGTAAAAATGACCGATCCGGCTCGACTTCCCGCCGATTCGCGCGAGTTCGCCGTCCGTATGGTCGACAAAATTCGACAGCACGATCAGGAAGGCGCCGGCGTTGACCCACGCGAATTCGCCGTGAGCAAGGCAGAGCGCGCCTGCCAGCCCGATCAGCAGGCGCAGCGTGGTCAGATGGTTCGGCGTGACCCACGTGTTCACGAGCGGAGTCACGAGCCGGCGGGCGAGCCGCGCGTCCCATGTTCTGGGCGGCGGAACGTTAATTGGAGGTTGGGGTCGCGAATTCATAACCCGGAAATATATACGGGATCGCAAAAGATTGCTTTCTTACTGTACGTTTCTTTACCCTCCGCGCGTTGCCGATCTGTGCTGACTGTAAAGCAAGATTTGCCGAATCGCGATAAAGTGCAAACCAGTTGCGCCTGCCCTCAAGGGGATCACGTCGATGCGCAACGTCTTTTCGGGTCTCGAGATCACGCCACCGCCCGTTGCGAACACACTACATCGAATCGGGTGGCCGTCCACGCTTATGAAACGCTTTCTTTCGTCTGTACTCCTTGCTCTGGTGGCCGCCGCGCTGCCGCTCGCCAGTTACGCCACCGCGCTCGACGCGCCGCTCGCCTGCAATGAAAGCGGCCATCAGTTCATTGCCGACCTTGCGGAGCAACAGATGATCGACCCGAAGCCCACGCGCGTGGAGAGCAATTCGATCAATGCCTTCTCGCCGACCTCCGGCGCGGATCTGACCGCATACGGCTTTCGCGTGTTCGCGGTGGTCGGCTACGAAAAAGACGATCCCATGTTCCGCGTCGGCGACGGCGAGCCGGTCGCACGTTCGGCCTACGGTGTCGTGGTGTTCGGCAGCGAAGCCAAGGTTCGGAACGCGATTGCCGGCACCGGCAGCACGGCGATCGTGCACCGCGTAGCGCCGCTTATTACGGCGATTTTTTGTAAGCGGAGTTGAGGCGGCGCGCGGTCACCATGCTTGCGGGAACGGGCCGGCCGAAGAGAGGGACGCCGGGTTTCGGCGTTCCTGTGCGCGGCCTGACCGACACGCCATCACGCGCGCGGCAGGCCGATCCCACTCACACCCTTTTTACAACTTGATCCCCGCCGGATCCGCCGTCAGATATCCCACCGTCGCCCCGAACCGGTCCTTGTAGTTCGCCCGCACGAGCGGATCGAGCGTCGATTTGATCTTGTCGTGCAACGGACTTTCCCAATCGCCGACGTGCTGAAAGTTGCTCATCACGTAAGTCCAGCCATTGATTTCGTCGACGGCGTGCAGGCCCGTCGACTCGGCGCCCGCCGGACACGAGAGCACGCGCGCGAGCGTCTTCGTGTCGACGTTGTACGCCCACAGGAAGTTGTTCACGTGCATGCCGCTGTCTTCGCCGATAAAGAGCGTGCGCAGCTTCTCCGAGAACTTCAGGTTGTCCGGGTTCGCAATCCGCTCGGGGTTAGCGGTGTTGCCGAGCGCATCGGCCGCTGACAGATCCTCGCCGACCAGCGCCGCCGGCGCGGCCATGTCGACCGGCACCCATTCGCTGTTGATCGCGGCGCCGCTGCGGTCGCGCTGGCCGCCCTTCATGTTCAGCGCGTAGACCGCGCCGGCGTTAATGGTCTTGTCGACGGCCACGTCGGTGGATGCCGCATTGCCCCGCACCATCGATTTCTCGATGCGCGACATCGCCGAATACAGCACCTTGTCCTTGATATTGACCGTCGTGCCTTCGAGTTTCGTGAAGCCCATGCTGCCGCCGGCCAGCGCCGCATAGCGATGCGTCTCTAGGAACGTGGCCGCCTGGGTCATGCCGGGCTTGATACGCACCCAGTTGAAGGTGCCGTTGTAGTTGATCTTCGTGTAGGCCGGATCGAGCGGGTCTTTGGTCGCGACGTCCATGATGTCGCTCGCGCGCAACTGGTTGGCGAGCGCCTCGATTTCGTCGCTAGTCGCGTGGCCCAGGTTGATCCACGCCAGCGTCGCCGCGCCCGCGCCGCTCGCGGACACTTGCGTCCACTTCGCGACGTACAGCGTGCCCGCCGACAGATCGGCTTCGCGATCCGCGATGAACATGAACAGGCCGCCGTTGGTCGCGTCGTCGCCCATCAGCACGGTGCGCTTGTCCGGCATCACTTGAATCAGCTCGTGCGAGATGCGGCCGAGGCAGTAGTGCTTTTTGATCGTGCCTGTACCGTCCGGATTGACGGTGACTTCCGGCAGATGCCCGTAGTGATACGGGTTCGCGGTGGTTTCATCGCCATACAGGCTACGGCTGAAGCCCTTGAACTGGCTGTTGCCGGCAATCGTGGTGGCGTCCGGCTCGTACTCTTCGCTCGACAGATGCGTATTCCACGGCGACAGGCTCGCGCCGCAGGTGATCCACAAACCATGCGCCTTCGATGTATCGACGTTCGAATACCCCGCCAGCGTGAGCTTGCCGGTGGCCGGATCCTGATCGAGCGTGAGCACGGCTATCGGCGACGGCAGTTGGCCGTACATCGACACCAGACTCTGATCGCGGGTCGCGTATTCAAACTGCACGACGGCGAACACCGCGTTGCCCTTGAGGCCCTTCACCGCCGGATTGTCGAGGCGGATCAGCGAGCTGCCGTCCGGGCAATCCGAGTAGAACTGGCGCTCTTTGCCCGCCACCGATTTGTCGACGATCGGCTGATTGTTGATGTCGAAATAGCCGCCCGCGAGGATCGTGCCGCCCTTCACGTTCGGCACATTGTCGCCGGTGACGAAGAACGGCTGATACGCCAGCTTGAACGCGCGGCTGCTGCCGTCGCTCAGTTGCACCGTCAAAGTCGAGGCGACCGTGGTCTTCGCCATGGCGGCGGGGTCGGCCAGCGTCGGCGCGGCCATGCTCGCGAATGCCGCGGAGACGAAGTTCGCGACCGGTTTGACCGGCGTCGCCAGTTCGTCGCTGCCCCCGCAAGCGGTCAGCATCGAAGCCGTGGCGAGCCCGCCGAGCGGCAGCATCGGCGCGCCCACGAGGAGTTTCAGGGCCTTGCGGCGGGAAAGGTCGAGCGGCTCTGCCATGTTGTCGTGATCCAGTGTTTGGGTAGCGTGGGCGGATGCACAGCCGGCACGCACTCAAACCCCAAACCACATGGTTCACGCTCGCGCCGCTATGACGCGAGGATTCTATGAAGTGAATATGAAAGTATATTGACAGGTTTTAGTAATATTTTGTTCAGGCCGTTGGGAGACAACCCGGCCAGCCCCGGAGCCTGTCGCAGGCCGGAGCGGAGCCGATCTTTAACCTGGACGGCGAAACTCGTTCTCGACCCACGCCGCGGCGCTCGCCTTGCTGAGCTTGAAGTTGGGCGCGACCTGCACTTGCGCGAGCTGCTCGCCGAACGTGTCGAGCGCGGTCAACAACGCATACGGTTCGTCTTCGTCGGGAACGATGTCGAGCGTAATGTCGAGTTCGTCGTTGCCGTCCGCGCTCGCCACCCGCACTTCCTTATGGAGTTGCGCGCGCAGTTGCTGCTCGTGGCGCCGCAGCACTTCAGACGCGGTCTTCACCAGCGTGTTGAACGCCGAGGTGTCCAGCGGCTTCGGATCCTTCTTGTTGCGGCCCATCGTCCACGGACCGACGAGCGCGGGTTCCGCTTCGCCGTCCTTGATCATTTCGACGGCCCAGCCTTCGTCGTCTTCATTCTTGATGACGCGCGCGGTCCAGCCGTCGTCGCGCCACAGGCGTGCTTCGTGCACGGTCTCGCCCAGTTCGGACGAGCCTTCCGTCGTGAGATCTTCAGCGGTGTCGGACGATGGAAGGGGTGTATCGGTCATTACAGGTTCACTCACGTTCGCGGGGGCGGAAACACATCTCAAGCGCGCAATTCTACCCGCCTCGCACTCCGCGGATGCGGCCCTCTGACGAACGGACAAGCCACGGCGAGCGCACCGCCAATCGAAATAATCTATTTCCTTATTCGCGGGAACTTATAAACCGATTATAAAAAATCATAAAAAAAGCGGCCCGAAGGCCGCGTATAAAGATGAAAAATACACCCTTGGTCAAGGGGCAAGACGAATTGTAGAACCGTAATTCATCGTAATAGATCCCGCGAATTGGAAGAGTGCATTGCAGGAAATAGAATAAATCGACGAAATATCTCGAAATAGACGCTAATCCTTACTGCTCATGGCTTGTGGCGATTCGTCGCGATCAGGCAACAACACGCCATTGACACGGCATCCATGAATTCATAGCCGAACAGATTTTTTCTTTATTTACCCGCACTTACACAATTTCCTATTCACCATTACGGATTCGAGAATTCATTGTTGTGCCATATGCGATTAAAGATAGGAATAGCAGGAATACACTTCGCAGCGGATCGTCAGCCCGCCGGCGCAATCGGCGGTGAGCACTGGAATGCGATTCCCCATGCACTGTTTCGGAGTTATCTAACCATGAAAAAAACCCTCATCGCAGCAGGCCTCCTGGGCGCGGTTGCCATCAGCGCCCATGCACAGAGCAGCGTGACCTTGTACGGCACGCTGGACGCCGGTCTCGTCTACTCGAACAACCAGGGCGGCCATAGCAACTGGCAACAAGGCAGCGGCTCGGTGTCGAACACCTACTTCGGCCTGCGCGGCAGTGAAGACCTCGGCGGCGGCCTGCATGCGATCTTCACGTTGGAGAACGGCTTCAACCTGAATAACGGTCAGGACACGGAAAGCAACACGATGTTCAACCGTCAGGCTTTCGTCGGGCTGAAAAGCGATCAGTACGGTGCGCTGACGCTCGGCCGTCAATACGATTCCGTGGTCGACTACCTGGCGCCGCTGTCCGAAGCCGGCGCGGGCTACGGCAACAACCTCGCGGCTCACCCGTTCGACAACGACAACCTCGATAACTCGTTCTCGATCAAGAACGCCGTCAAGTACACGAGCGCGAACTACGCGGGCCTGAAGTTCGGTGGCCTGTATGGGTTCAGCAATTCGGCCGGTGATTTCTCCAACAACCGTGCATGGAGCGTCGGCGCTTCGTATGACAACGGTCCGTTGAGCGTTGCCGCGGCTTACCTGCAACTGAACAAGTCGGGCAGCTCGAACCTGAGCGGCGCCGTGTCGCAAGGCGACGGCACCGCGGCGATCGCAGCCGATCTGCAGCGCACGTATGGCGCGGGCATCAACTACACGTATGGCCCGGCAACGGTCGGCTTCGTCTATACGCACACACAACTCGACGGCATTACCGGCGTGGATGTCGGCGGCACGACTCTGCCCGGCGTCGCCGGCACCAACCTGCACCTGGACAACTACGAAGTGAACGGCCGCTATGCACTGACGCCGGCACTGAGCCTCGCGGCGTCGTATACGTTCACGGACGGCAAGATGTCCGGCTCGAACGGTTCGGGCGATCCGAAGTGGCACACGGTGTCGCTGCAAGGCGACTACTCGCTGAGCAAGCGTACCGACGTGTACGTGGAAGGCGTGTATCAGCATGCATCGGGCGAGCTCGGCAACTTCGGCTCGAACGTCGCGGCGATCAACACCCTCGCACCGTCGTCGAACGGCAATCAGCTGGCAGCGGCAGTCGGCCTGCGCCATCGCTTCTAAGTATTTTCAGGTGGTACGTGCGCAGCGAATGTATCGATTCGCTTCGTGAGCAACCCGCGCGTGACACGATCACGTCGCGGGTTTTTTATAGCCCTTACGTTTGGACACAATGCCGACGGCCGTGGATAGTGACGACGCGCACACCCGGTGGGTATACTGAACGCAGTTGCCTTCCTTGCCGCAACGTTGCGATGCCGTTGCGGTTGAACGGCGGCTTCGTCGCGAAGCATGACGTTGCGCTCTATCGCGTTGCGCTTCGCCCGCGCCCCAAGTTCCCGCGTACGACCGGGGACGCCGACGACCAGACCATGAAAAGACTTCCCCTGCTTGCCCCCGCTGCTGCCGCGCTCGCCGCGCTTGCCGGTTGCGGTTCTTCCAGCGGCCCAGCGCGCGACGCGTCCCTGCCGATGATGTACGTGTCGTCGCAACGCGCGCCTGCCTATATCGCCGATTGCCTCGAAAGCCGGTTGTCACGCGTGCGTATGTCGCGCGTCGGCGGCGCGACGGAGATCGCCGTCGGCTCGGATTCGAACAACTCGTATTTCGTGACGCTGACGCCGTCGAACACCGGCTCGGTCATCAAGGTGATGCATCCCGCGAACGCGCCGGACGATCCGCCGGAACCGGAAATGCGCTTCGATATTGCACGCTGCGCGACCTGAGCTTCGGTCGCGGGCTTGCGTTTTGAAGGCTACGCCGACGCGCGATTTTTTTAACTCGCGTGTCGGCTATTTTTTTATCCGCTCATCTGCGAACATAGCCGCCCTTTGTTCTTGATGCGGCGCTCTGCCGCGAGTTTCGATGGCATCCAGCAAAGCACATCACGCTACCGGTTTTGCAGCCGGCGTCATCGCGGCGGCGATCGTCGCGCGCATCGGCGGCGGCGGTTCGTTTCATCTCGGCGTGGTGTTGAGTTTCGTCACCGGTGTGATTGGCAGCACGGCGCCGGACTGGCTCGAAGTCGCGTGGTGGTCGCGCGCGCGGCGTCTGTGGATCACGCATCGCACGCTCACGCATTGGGGCGTGGGATGGCTCGCGTTGCTCGCGGTCTCGTACCACTGGCTCGGGCATTCCGTGTATGCCGCGCCGGCGTTCGGATTTGCCTGCGGCGGTCTGATGCATCTGTTCGCTGACTGGCCGAATCCATTAGGCGTACCGTGGATTGCCGGCCGGCATTCGTTGAATCTCTGGAATAGCGGGCACTGCGATCTGATCGTCGTGGCGGCTTCGTGGGCGGCGGCGTGGTTTATCGGACAACACGTCTGGTTGCACGGCGTGCATGGCGCAGCTTTGCTGCAGCATTTGCGAATCGGATGAACATCACCGCAGCGCGGCCGCGTAGTTCGCGGGCGTCACACCGAGTAAGCGCACGAACGCGCGCGTCATGTGACTCTGATCGGCAAAGCCCGCTGCGGCAGCCGCATCGGCAAGCGTCGCGCCCCGCGCGATCCATTGCCTCGCGAGCACCACGCGACGCTGCATTCTGTACGCGTGCGGCGGCAGACCCATTTCATGCGCGAAGCCACGCAGCAACTGAAAACGGCTCATGCCGGCATCGGCGGCGAGATCGGCCAATGTGAGCGCAGAGGAAGGATCGTCGTCGATGCGTGCTTTCGCTCGCGCAATCGGACCCAACGCATCAGTCGACGATGAGCGTATCGGCCGCGTCGCATGCACGCGCACGAGATGCCCGAGCAGCTCGAGCAACGCCTCCTCGCGCGCCAGATCGTCCGGCACGAAAGGCACTTCCACCGCGACGCTGAAGAGCCGCTCGAACAAACGCTTCAGCAAAGGATCGTGCGCCACTGGCTGCGTGAGTTCGAGCTCGCGCGCCGCCGCGCCGGTCAGTTCACTCGCGGCGGTGACGAACATCGACGGTTCGAAATACAACATGCGCCACGTGCGCCCGCGCTCATCGAGCGGACTGCCGTCGTGGACTTCGCCGGGATTGACCATGATCGCGTCGTTGGCGCGCGCTTCGACTAGTCCGCGTCCGCTCGCCGACCGATGCCCGCCGCTGACGATCACACCGACGCCGAAGCGATCGTGCGAATGGCGCGGAAATGCATGCGCCGTTTCGGCCACCGTCGCTTCGACGCCGGCAATCGCGCAGCGAGGCATGTGAACGCGGCCGCGCGGCATGGTTATCGCTCAGCAGCTGATAGGAGGTTTGCGCATCGAAACACGCGAGCACGCGCGAACGAAGCCGCGCATCACTGCCGCCCCTCGTCGGACCGCTCGCCTTCGCGGATCTTGCCTTGCGACACGCTGCTGCCCGGCGGCACGCTGTGCGTGAGCCACACGTTGCCGCCGATCACCGAGCCGCGACCGATCGTCACGCGCCCGAGAATCGTCGCGCCGGCATAGATCACGACGTCGTCCTCGACGATCGGATGGCGTGCGTTGCCTTTGACGAGCGTACCGTCGAGATCCGCGGCGAAACTCTTCGCGCCGAGCGTCACGGCCTGATACACGCGCACGCGCTCGCCGATGATCGCGGTCTCGCCGATCACGACACCCGTGCCGTGGTCGATAAAGAAGCTCGGTCCGATCGTCGCGCCCGGGTGAATGTCGATGCCGGTTGCCGAGTGCGCGATCTCGTTGATGAAACGCGCCAGCAACGGCACGCCCAGGCGATGCAGCGCGTGCGCGAGCCGATGATGCGTCATCGCCCATACGCCCGGATAGCAAAGCAGAATTTCGGTGATGTGCTGCGCAGCCGGATCACCGGTGAAAGCCGCCTGAATGTCGCTGACCAGCAGCGCGCGAATGCCCGGCAATTGCGTGCCGAATTCACGCGCGACGTCGAACGCGCGCGCTTGCAAATCCGCATCGGGTGTTTCACCGAACTCCGGCAAAAAACGCAGGGCGCGGCGAATCTGTTCCGCCAGCAGCCGCAACGTACTTTCAAGCGTATGGCCGACGTAATAGTCGACGGTTTCGTCAGTCAGATCGGGCGCGCCGTAGTGCGTGGGAAACAGCGCCGCGCGCAGGCCGGCGACGATGTTGATCACCGCTTCGCGCGACGGCAGTTCGCGAATGCCGAGCGGATGCCGCGTGCGATGCAATTCTTCACGCGACGCGCGCAAGTCGGCGACGATCTGTTCGAGGCCCCAGTTATGGGAAGGCACGTTAGGCATAAAAGGACAGCGCCGTGCGATGAGCAGGCTTCGAAGTGATTATGCCGAGAGATTACCGCGTTTTGCCGAGGCTCGCGCAGCACCGCGCGACGGCGTGCCATACGCGGCATGGCACGCCGGAGGCGCTCAGATGGTCACGCTGCTCGCATCGATCCAGCGCACGGCCCAATCGCGCGCATGAGCAATGGCGGCCGCTTCGTCACGAAAGCGCAAGTCGGTGGGGAAAAAACGGTTGGCGACCAGTTCGCCGTCGCTCGAGCGGGAGATGACTACGTAAGGTTGCCAAGTGCCATCGACCGCGCGTGCCGGCGCGCAATTTAACAAATAGCCGCGATGTGTGAATGCAGCATCGAAGTGCATGTGTCACCCGCCCTGACGGCCCCGTAAAATGTTTTGAGTGGCGCGCAGACGGTGCTGCCGGCCATGAAGAAATAGCCGGACCGAATGTCTTCAATTTAACCGCGCTTCGCTCGTCGGAGTAAGATCATACTCTGTAGAAAATACGCGTCCATTAAAAAAAACGAAAAGAATCCCGGACGCAATCGCCAGCCGAATACCTCACTTGCAACTGCGCATACAACTACGCATGCAACTGCGGACAAAGCGCAGTGAAAACAGGTGAACCAGGGTTTGTGCGAGGCGGAACGGGTTTTGCTGCATGTCACACCATGTCCTCTTCAAGGAGAACGCATGATGAACAGCGATATCAACAAGCCAGCAGACGCGAACCAGCCGGCGGCCACTCACGGCCCGAGTTCGACGGAACTGCACAACGACCGCACCCACGACAGCACCGTCGACACCGACGGCAAGAATCTCGAAGCCGCGCGCATAGCGGGCCACAGCCCGATCTCGCCAGACGAGATCACCACGAGCAATGCGACCCTCACGAACAGCGTGCCCGAGGCGCACGACGGCATGGCCGGCTTCGACAGCCGGGTTGGCGGCAATCATCTGCTGCTGGCGCTCGAGCCGGGCTGCACGGTGATCGACAAAGGCATGGTCGCGCCGCAGGGCGCATATTCGGCGGATCATCTATACGGCGATCCGCGACCGGTTGGCAGCCGTCAGGAGCGCGGCCGTATCCATTACGCCCTTAATCATTTACGCCCGACCCGGCTGATCGAATTACATCGGGTGAAATAAACATTTGCGCTGCGTCCTGATTTGGTCCGTGTTTGAATTCAGACGCAGGCCCCGATTAATCAGTGTATTGCGAAGCGCGCACCGTTTGATTCGCGGTGCGCGCTTTTTCTTCGATTAGAAACTCAGGGTTGCAGGACCTACGCGTCGCGCAGACTGTTTCCTTCTGACGAACACGGGCAGAATCGACTGCACATCAACCCTCAACGGAGCAGTAGATGAAAAAGATCGTCGTGATCGGCGCCACCGGCACGCTGGGCCAGGCGGTGAGCGCGGAACTGAAGGCGCGCCATGAAGTGATCGAAGTGGGCGCGACGCGTGGGCAGTACCACGTCGACAGCACCGACCCGGCGAGCGTCGAGCGGCTCTTTCGCGAGATCGGCAAAGTGGACGGCGTCGTCACCACGACCGGCAAGGTGCATTTCGGTCCGCTGCCCGACATGAGCATCGAGCAGTTCCGGGTCGGCCTGCGCGACAAGCTGATGGGCCAGATCAACGTGGTGCTCGCGGCTCAGCAATACGTGAACGACGGCGGCTCGTTCACGCTGACGAGCGGCATCATCGGCGACGAGCCGATCCTGCAAGGCGCGAGCGCGACCACCGTCAATCTGGCACTCGAAGGTTTCGTGCGCGGCGCGGCGATCGAGTTGCCGCGCGGCATTCGCATCAACGTGGTGAGCCCGACCGTGCTCACCGAAGCAATGGACGCTTATGCGCCCTACTTCCGCGGCTTCGAGCCGGTGACGGGGCAGCGCGCGGCGATGGCCTATCTGCGCAGCGTGGAAGGCGCGCAGACCGGCCGCGTGTATCGCGTAGGATATTGAAGTGAAGGATTCACGCGATGCGGTCGAGCCGCATCGCGCCCTCTCCCAGTGTTTCGCCACTCTGCGGCGGCTGCGTCACGCTCTCGACGTCCCTCGTTGACTCAGTGAATCTCCGGCTCGCCCGCGGCGTGCGCATCCGGGGCCGCATGCGCGCCGCCGCGTTGCAGGAAATCGAAATCGCAACCTTGATTCGCTTGCATCACGTGCACCTGATGCATCGCGCCGTAGCCGCGCGTGAAACGCGGCGCCGGCTTGACCCACGTTTCCTTGCGGCGCGCGAGTTCCTCGTCGCTCACCAGCAGGTTGAGTTTGCGTCGCGGCACGTCGAGCTCGATCATGTCGCCGCTTTCGACCAGCGCAAACGGTCCGCCGATGAACGACTCGGGCGCGACATGCAACACGCACGCGCCGTAGCTCGTCCCGCTCATCCGCGCATCCGATATGCGCACCATGTCGCGCACCCCTTTTTGCAGCAACTTCCGCGGTATGGGTAATTGGCCCCATTCAGGCATACCCGGAGCGCCGACCGGCCCGGCATGCTGAAGCACGATCACACAGTTTTCGTCGATGTCGAGCGCTTCGTCGTCGATGCGCGCGGCCATGTCGTTGTAATCCTTGAACACCACTGCGCGACCCGTATGCACGAGCAGGTGCGGCTCAGCGGCGCCGGGTTTGATCACGGCACCGTCCGGCGCGATATTGCCGCGTAGCACCGCGAGGCCGCTATTGGGCAACAGCGGCCTGTCACGCCGGCGGATCACGTCGTCATTGAAAATCTCCGCGCCTTCGAGATTCTCACCAAGCGTGCGGCCGTTGACGGTTTTCTGCGAACGGTCGATCAACTCGCCGAGTTCAGCGAGCAAGGCGCGCAAACCGCCCGCATAGAAAAAGTCCTCCATCAGATACGCGCCGGTCGGGCGAACGTTCGCCAGCACCGGCGTGTGGCGCGAGATGTCGTCGTAGCGATCGAGCGTCAGTTCGATGCCGGCGCGGCGCGCGAGCGCGATCATGTGCACGATCGCGTTGGTCGAACCGGACAGCGCGAGGCAGGTGGTCACGGCGTTGTCGACGGAACCGGCGGTGAGCAGATCGGAGGGCTTGAGATCCTCCCACACCATCTCGACGATACGCATGCCGGTTTTCGCCGCCATCTGCGCATGACGCGAATCCGCTGCGGGAATCGACGCGAAACCGGGCAGCGTGAAGCCGAGCGCTTCGGCCGCGCTCGTCATGGTCGACGCGGTGCCCATGGTCATGCAGTGCCCCGGCGAGCGCGCAATGCCGCCTTCGATGCCTTGCCAGTCGTCTTGCGTGATCGTGCCCGCGCGCAGCTCCGCCCAGTACTTCCAGGCGTCGGAACCGGAACCGAGCGTCACGCCGTTCCAGTTTCCGCGCAGCATCGGGCCGGCGGGCAGAAAGATCGCCGGCAAATCCATCGAGATCGCGCCCATCAGCAAAGCCGGCGTGGTCTTATCGCAACCGCCCATCAGCACGACACCGTCGGCCGGATAGGAGCGCAGCGTTTCTTCGGCTTCCATGGCGAGGAAGTTGCGGTAAAGCATCGTGGTGGGCTTCTGGAACGGCTCGGAGAGCGTCTGCACCGGCAGTTCGACCGGAAAGCCGCCGGCCTGCCAGATGCCGCGCTTCACTTCCTCGACGCGCTGCTTGAAGTGCGTGTGACACGCGTTGATCTCACTCCATGTGTTGAGAATCGCGATGACCGGCTTGCCGGCGTATTCCTCGCGGTCATAGCCCATTTGCGCGGTGCGCGAGCGATGGCCGAACGAACGCAGATCGTTCACGCCGTACCAGCGGTGGCTACGCAATTCCTCGGGTTTCTTTCTCTTCGTCAACGTCTGCTCCACGATGTCTTTCGCCGTACCCCGCAAGGGCTTCCTTCAGCGCTTCTGCTCCTTCACTCGCGACACGATCTGCGTCGGGCTCACGAATTGCAGTGCAATCAACACCCAGATCAGCGTGATCGCCATATAGATCATCGCCATCGCATCGATCGATTGCGGCGCGCGCACGCCGGTTGAAAATACAGCGTAGTACAGGGCGACCACGAGCGTTTGCGTCGCCGGGCCCGCGGTAAAAAAAGTCAGCTCGAACATGCCGATGGTGCGCACGAGCACCAGCAAGCCCGCCGCCAGCATGCCGGGCACGAGCAGCGGCAGCAGCACGTAGCGGAAATAGCGGAACGTGTTGGCGCCGAAAATGCGCGCCGCCGCTTCGAGATTCGGATCGATCTGTTCGATGAACGGCGTCATCACGAGAATCACGAATGGCAGTGCCGGCACGAGATTGGCCAGGATCACGCCGCTCAGCGTGCCGGCGAGGCCGACCTTGTACATGACCGTCGCCATGGGAATGCCGTAGGTGACGGGCGGCACCATCAGCGGCAACAGGAAGATCAGCATGGCGACGCGCTTGCCTGGAAATTGCACTCGGGCGAGCGCATACGCCGCCGGCACGCCGAGCAGGACCGACAGCAGCACGACTGCGCCGACCACTTCGACGGTCACCCACAACACGCTCGCCAACTGGAAGTCGCTCCATGCCTGCGCATACCAATGCAGCGTGAAGCCTTGCGGCAACAAGGTGCCGAACCAGCGCGTCGCCACCGAATTGACTGCGACGGTCGCGATCAGCAGCACCACGTTGACGAGGAAGAACACCATGGCGCCCCACACCAGCACGCGCCAGATGCGGCCCGGCACGCTGGTGCGTTGCCGGGTTTGGCCCGCGCGCTTATCCGGCTCGCGCGCGCCGTCATCGTGATCCTTTGATGTCGACGCCGACCACGAAGGCTGCGCCGCGCGATGATCGGTCGTCATCAGCCTTTGCCTCCGGTTGCCGGACCGCTGTAGAAGAAGCGGCGCGCGCCGAGCAGCGCGGCGACCACTAGCAACTGCACGAAGCCCATCACCATCGCGATTGCGGACGCCAGCGAGTAGTCGTAGCTCTCGAATGCGGCTTCGGCGGCGGCAATCGACATCACACGTGTCGGCCCGGCGGGCGCGCCGAGCAACACTGCCGACGGAAACACCGAAAACGCCTGCACGAACGACAGACACGCCGCCATCGTCAAGCCCGGCACCAGCAGCGGCAGATAGATGCGGCGAAACTGCTGCCACGGACTCGCGCCGAGCGTCGCCGCCGCGGCCGCGAGCGTCGGGTCGATGCCGGTCACATACGACAGCGTCAACAGAAACGCAAACGGAAAACCCGACACGATCAGCGAGATCAGCACGCCCCAGAAGTTATGCGTAAGACGCACTTCGCGCGCATAGAGATGCAGACCGTGCAGCGCTTGCGGAAACCAGCCGTTCGGGCCGAAGTACGTGAGCATGCCGTCGGCGATCAACACGGTGCCGAGCGTCACGGGAATCACCAGCAGCGTCGTGACGAACTTCTGATAGCGCGAGTACCGGCGCAATGCGAACGCCACCGGCACCGAGACGCCCACGTTGATCAGCGTGGCGGGCACCGCGAGCTTGAGCGTGACGAGAATCGTCGGCCACATCGACGTGTCGGTGAAGAACGTCAGATAGTTGGCCCAGAGGCCGCCGCCGTTCATCGGCCGGAACGACAGCACCAGACCGTACGCAAACGGATAGATGAACAACGCGACGATGAAGAGCAAAGCCGGCGCGACGAGCCACGCCTTGGCGTCACGCGGAACGAGCGGCGGCGACAGCGTGGGCATGCTCATGCCGCCTCGGCATCGTAGACGAGCGTGCGCGACGGCGGCACGCGCAAGCTGATTCGCTCGCCCTCTTCGAATTCTCCGCCGACGCGTGCCCAGATATCGCCGAACGCTGTCTTCACGCGCAGCAACGAATCGCGGCCGCCGTATTCGACGGTCGTCACCAACGCGTCGAAGGCATTCTCCGCACCGGGCACGGCGCGCTCCATATCCTCGGGACGCAACGCGACGCTCACGCGTTTGCTGTTGAAGCCGGCCATCGGCGTGCCGAGGAGACGCACACCGTTTGCGGTCACCAGCACGCCTTCGCCTTGCGTGCCTTCGAGTTCGAATTCGGCCACGTTGCGATAACCCATGAAGCGCGCGACGTGCAGATTCTGCGGCCGCGTGTAGACCTCTTTCGGCGTGGCAACCTGTTGCACGACACCCTCCCTCATCACGACGATGCGGTCGGCCATGGAAAGCGCTTCGTCCTGATCGTGCGTCACGTAGAGCGTCGCACGCTCGAGCTGGCTGTGGATGCGGCGAATCTCCGCGCGCATTTCGATCCGCAGTTTGGTATCGAGATTCGACAACGGTTCGTCCATCAGAATCAGCGGCGGCTCGATCACGATCGCGCGCGCAATCGCCACGCGCTGCTGCTGGCCGCCGGACAGTTGTCCGGGCAGCTTGCGTTCATGCCCGACGAGTTGCACGAGCTGCAACGCTTCACGCACGCGGCGCACGGCTTCGCTCCTGCCGACGCCGCGCATCTTCAAACCGAAGCCGACGTTGTCGAGCACGCTCATATGCGGAAACAGCGCGTAGTTCTGAAACACCATGCCGAAGCCGCGCTTCTCCGGCGGCAGCACGTCGATGCGTTTGTCGTCGAGCCAGATGCCACCGGCGCTTAACGGCTGCAATCCGGCAATGCAATTGAGCGCCGTCGATTTGCCGCAACCGGAAGGCCCCAGCAGAGCGATGAACTCGCCACGTTGGATGGTCAGATCGAGGCCGCGCAGCGCCGCGATCGCCTGGCCTTCCGCATTCGTAAAACTGCGGCTCACCGAGTCGAGCCGCAACTGCTCAAAGTGATGCTTCATGGCGGTTTCCCGATACGCGTGGTGCGCCGTGTAACGTATCACGCGTGGATCGCAACATCATGCATGCACGGCCGGACGAGGAGACTATTTGGTCTTCTGCGCGCCGACCTCGGTGTCCCATTTCTTGAAAGCCGCGACCATCGCCGCGGCGTTCAGCGGCAAGACGTGCGGACGCTCGGCCAACAGCTTCGCATACTCCGGCCGGCCGTATTTCTTCAGCACGTCCTGGCTGTGCGCGGGCGCCTGCTCGACGCTCACACCCTTGATCGCCGGACCGGGGTAGAAGTAACCGTCGTCATAGGTCATGGCCTGCTGCGCCGGTTCGAGCATGAAGTTCATCAGCTTGTAGAGCACGTCGAGCTTTTCCTTCGGCACGCCTTTCGGAATCACCATGTAGTGCGCGTCGTTCACCCACGTCATGTTGTCGAACGCCTGCACGCGGAATTCCGCCGGCACGATACCGAGCGCGCGCGGATTGATGTCCCAGCCCGTCACGGTCACCGTCATATCGCGGGTGCCTTCGCCAAACTCCTTCATCACCGCCGACGTGCCGCCCGGATAGTAAGGAATGCAATCGTTCAGTTGCTTGAGAAAGGCCCACGTCTTGTCCCAGCCGTGAATCGGATCCTGCGGATCCTTGTCGCCGAGTATGTAGGGCAAGCCCATCAGGAACGTGCGGCCCGGACCGGAATTCGCCGGGCGTGCGTAGATCAGCTTGTCCGGATGCGCCTTGCACCATTGCAGCAATTGCTCGGGCGTCTTCGGCGGGTCGCTGACTTTGGCGGGGTTGTATTCGAGCAGCGGGCCGGCCGGCATATACGCGACTTCGAGCCCGTAGCCTTGCGCGAGATCCTGCATCTTGCGCGGACCCGGCGCGTACTTATCGAGCACGCCAGGGAACGCCGCCGCGTTCTCGGGCAGCAGCTTCATCCAGAGACTCTGTTCGATGCCGGCGGCAAGCGCGTCGGTGCCGGTCAGCACGAGATCGATATCGGAGCGGCCCGCGGCCTGCATCGCCTTGATCTTGCCGGGCAACTGCGGCGCCGGCGCGTTCGTGAAGGTGAGATTGGCGACGAGGTTCGGGTACTTCGCCTTGAAGGCCTCGAAGCCCTTTTGCGTGAGTTGAAGGTCGCCGGCCACGTCGACGATATTGAGTGTGACCGGATCGGCCGCATGCGCAGCGGATGCGAAAGCGGCGCTCGCCGCGAGACATACGGACACCAGCCTGAGCGCCAACCTGTGTGAAACAGTCATTGCGTCTCCTCGCTTCTTGGTATGGAAATCCGCCGGTCGAATGCGCTGCGGGCGGTGTCTTTCTACCAATGGAACATAGCGAAGCGGAACAGCTGATGTCAAGCAAATACTCGTGGCGGCTCCGGGCTCATGAAAGCCGCCATTTTCGCGGTGAATCCTTGCCGCTCAACGGCTTGCGCGCTGCATCCAAGGGCAAACCCGGAGCCGCTCATGACCTCTGATGACGACTTGTCTGGCAACTAGCCGCCTTGCACGCCTTGCGTATTCACGTAGAGCGAATAGAGGCCGTGGCTTGCCGCCATGAAGAGCCGGTTGCGATGCCGTCCGCCGAAGCATACGTTCGCACAGCGCTCCGGCAATGCTATGTGGCCGAGCGGCTCGCCTTGCGACGTGAAGACGCGCACGCCGTCGAGTTCGTCGGTGCCCATGCCCCAGCCGCACCACAGATTGCCGTGGACATCGACGCGAAAGCCGTCCGGCGTGCCCGGGCCGGCGTCGATCAGCACGCGGTTGTTCGACAGCGCGCCGCCGTCGCCGTCGACATCGAACGCACGGATCTTGCGCGGCTCACCGCGCGATTCGACGATGTACAGCACCGACTCGTCCGGAGAAAACGCCAGACCGTTGGGGCCTAGCACGTCATCGGCGACGACGGTGACTTCGCCGGATTGGCCGTCGACGCGGTACACGCACGCCGTCAGTTCCGACTCCTGCCGCTCGCCCTCATAGAATCCGTCGATGCCGAAGGTCGGATCGCTGAACCAGATCGAGCCGTCCGATTTCACGACCACGTCGTTCGGCGAATTGAAGCGCTTGCCGCGGTAGCGGTCGGCGAGCACGGTGATCGATCCGTCGTATTCGGTGCGCGTGACGCGCCTCGTCAGATGCTCGCAACTGACGAGACGGCCCTGACGGTCGCGCGTATGGCCGTTCGCATTGTTCGACGACTGGCGAAACGTCGACACCGTGCCGCTCGGTTCGTCCCAGCGCAGGATGCGGTCGTTCGGAATGTCGCTCCACAGCAGATAGCGGCCGTCGCCGAACCAGACCGGGCCCTCGGACCAGCGCGCGCCCTGATACAGACACTCGACGGACGCGGAAGCCAGGATCAGTGCTTTGAAGCGCGGATCGAACACGCGGATGGAGGGATCGGGATAGCGTCGGTTGTTGTCGGTCATACTGGTGGCTTCGGGCTCAAGGTTCAGTGGCATGGGTTGGCTTGCGCGAATTCGTGCTCCAACGCGAGCAGCGCCCGCGCGGCGTGCTCGATCTTCGCATGATGCTCGGGCGGCGTCGCGAATCGGGGATTCGTTCACGTGGCCTCACACCGGGAGCGGGACAGAATGGAGCGCTCAAGGTAGCACCGGGCTCCGAATGTTGTCAAACAACTTGGCGGCAAGCCCGGCTTCGCGAATTCTTCGCGCGGATCGCGAAGGTCGCAAACTACGCGGTGTTGCTTTTGTATGACAATAGAGCTTGGACGGTGACGTTTATGTCGCGGCAATCGTGCAGCCCGCAAACATTCAATATCGGCAATCAGTGCGATTTTGACTGAAATTTTGGCAGCGGCCGCTAATTAGAATGCTTTCACAATAATGTTGCCAACGAATGGCATCAAAACGGCTACTACGCGAAAATTACCCACATTAACCTTCGGTGAATGTTAACTCGGTCAAAAAATCGGATACAAAGAGCGATTCATTCGCATTCTCGCTAAACCGTCACCGTCGCCATTTTGTTAGAAATCACTTCTGGCTTTGCGAAATAAATTTTGGTGATAGATTGTGAAGATAAAAACCAACGGACGGAATGCCGTACCGCAATTTACCGCAACGGGATGTTTGCGAGCCTGAGAGAGTAAAAATTGTCGCTACATTTTATCGAGCAGATGGCACCGCTACTGGACGCCGCCGACGAAGCGGAATGGTTCGGTGCAATCGCGGGCCTCGCCGAGACGTGGGGCTTCGACAGGCTTTTGATCGCCATGCTGCCGCGCCCGACCATTCGCCTCGAAGACGCTTATGTGCGTAGCACGTACTCCCCCACCTGGCGCCGTACTTATGACGAGCAGGGACTGGTTCACATCGATCCGACCGTCGCGCATTGCGCGACGCGCGCCACGCCGCTGATCTGGTCGCCGGATATTTTCACGACCGCACCGCAGCTTTCCATGTACGAGGAAGCCCGCGCGCATGGGTTGCGCGCCGGCGTGACATTGCCGATTCATGGACCGAACCAGGAAGCCGGCATGATGTGCTTCGTCAATGACAACAATCCCAACGACGAATTCTGGCGCCATATCAACGTGGCATTGCCGAATCTGGTGTTATTGCGCGATCTTGTAATCGATACCAGCCAGCGGCATTTGAATACGCACGCTCAGACCTTATTGCCCAAGCTCACGCCGCGTGAACGCGAATGCCTGAAATGGACCGCACGCGGCAAATCCACCTGGGAAATCTCCCACATCCTGAACTGTTCGGAAGCCGTGGTGAACTTCCACATGAAGAACATCAGGACGAAATTCGGTGTGAATTCGCGGCGTGCGGCGGCCGTGATTGCAGCCCAGCTCGGGCTTATTGACCCGGGTTGAGAAAGGCCGCGGCGTCGCGGCTGTAGAGCACGCGCTCGGCGCGGCCCAGATCGGCGTCGGACACGGTTTTGGTGAAGTACAGACCGAGCAGGATCGACACCGGCGCCGGGATTTCAGCACCCGACTCGAACCGGCTGCCGCGCGACTGCGTGACGCCGAAGCGAGCCCAGAAACGGCGTTGGCTCTCTTTTTTCTTCTTGCGGTAAGCAATGATCAGAACGCGGTCCACCGCCGTGGAAGGCTCCGCCGGGCGGGTTTGAAGACCGGCTTGCGGTTGCCAATGATTGTCGAGGAGTTCCATTTTTTCGGTCCTGTCGGTTGAGTGCAGTGCTTGTCTCGAATTTTGCGTTACCCGATAAGCATGCGCACCTATCCAGGTAGGTAGGTGGCAGAAACATTCAAAATGCATAAGTTTTCTTGCGTATTGGGTACCCCAACACGTTCAGGAGAACGTCATGCAAACAGCAATCCGGATTGGAATGCGTCAGGAATTCGACAACGCGGACATTAACGAGATGTACCGCCTGCGGGCGCGGGTGTTTCACGGCCGGCTCGGGTGGGATATCCCTACCATCGCGGGCATGGAGATCGACGGCTACGACGCGCTCGGGCCGCATTACATGCTGATCCAGGCGGACGACGGGCAAGTGCGCGGCTGTTGGCGCCTGATGCCGACCGAGGGCCCCAACATGCTGAAGGACACCTTCCCGCAATTGCTGCACGGCGCGGCGGCGCCGGTTGGGCGGCACATCTGGGAATTGAGCCGGTTCGCGATCGAAACCGGCGGCGAGGAGCAATCGTTTGGCTTTGCGGACCTGACCATGCAGGCGATCCACGAACTCGTGACGTTCGCCGACCAGATGGGCATCACGCGGTATGTCACGGTGACCACCACGCCGATCGAGCGGCTGCTGCGCAAGACCGGGATCGAGATCAGCCGGCTCGGGTCGCCATTGCAGATCGGCGTGGAGCGGGCGGTGGCGCTGGATATCGCCGTGAGTCCCAAGACTCGTACCGCGCTGTTCGGACCGATGGCCGCCGCTGCTTAGCTGCTTTACTCCGCTGCCGCGAGAGCGGCAGGTTCTACGCCCTGTCGCACCGTGCGGGAACTACCACGGCACGGTGGCCCGATGGCGCTGCGGCCTCGCCGCGCGACGACAGCGCGCGGACACTCAGGAGCCGAACATCCGCTCGAGCGCGTTCTCGAGATGCGCTCGCATGGCGCGTGCAGCGCCCGGCGCGTCCTTGCGCCGGATTGCCTCGAGCACGGCCATATGCTCCGCCTGCACGAGCCGCTGCCGCGCCACCGTCTTCACCAGCGAAAGATTGCGCGACAGGTTCATGCTGAAGAGAATTTGCTCCTCGATAAACGACATGACCGTGATGAAAAACGGGTTCTTCGACGCGCGCGCCACCGCCAGGTGAAACATGAAGTCGTCTTTCGCGCCGATACCCTGCGTCTCGATGATCCGCTCCAACTGGTCCCAGGCGTGCTGGATGGCGGCGATGTCGTCGGCGTCGGCTTTGAGCGCCGCCTGCTCCGCCGCGCCCGCTTCTGTCACGATGCGAAATTCATAGCAGCGGCGGATGTCGGACAGCGTTTCGAGCGGCGCGAAGCGGCGCACGTCCGGATCCGGCCGCCGCGCGACCGTCGTGCCCGATCCGTGCCGCGTCATGATGATGCCGTCCGCCCGCAAGCGCGCCAGCGCTTCGCGCACCGTCGGCCTGGACGTCGCGAATCGCTCCGCCAGCGCATGCTCGGTCGGCAAGCGCTCACCTTCCTTGTACTCGCCCTCGACAATGCGGTTGAGAATGTCGCCGTAGATCTTGTCGGGCAAGCCCGTCGTTTTGCGCTCGTTCATCAGCGGACTGAAGCAGCTTGTCTGAGTAGGCTGTAATTGTAAGGCAAACCCGGCCTTATCCTGGCCGCCGATATGCATTGCAAATTGGAGCGAAGTCCCGCCGACGCTTGCTGACCGGCGCTTGCCGAACAGGACAGCCTCGTCGCAAAATTTGACAAGAGTTTGATTTACATCCAGGTCGAATGCATGTTTTTCAGCGATCATTTAAGCTCGCATCAGCAATGAATCTTCATTGCGCCCAGCCGGTTGGAAACAGCTGCGGCATCCGGATCCTTCAGACGCGGAGTCGATATGTACACACGCATTCTTGTAGCGGTCGACGGCAGCAACACCTCCCGCCGTGCATTCGAAGCAGCGCTCGCGCTCGCCAAATCCAGCGGCGCGGTCTTGCAGCCGTTCTATGTCGTCGAAAACACGCCGATGTATTTCGAAGCGCCCGGTTACGACCCATCCGTCTTGCGCAACCGGCTCGTCGAAGAGGGCAAGGAACTCGGCGCCGAGTTCGCCAAGGCCATGACCGAGCAAGGCGTGAAGGGCGAGCTCGTGGTGGGCGAGGCATCCACGATCGACGATGTTTCGGTGGTCGTGCTCAAGGCCGCGGCTGACTTCAACGCCGATCTGCTGGTCATGGGCACACACGGACGGCGCGGTTTTCAGCGGCTGATTCTTGGCAGTGTCGCCGAGCGCTGCGTGCGGCAAGCGACTTTGCCCGTGCTGTTGATCCCATCCGCCGCGGGCAAGTCCGGCGACGTGGATTGATGAACGCGGCGCGAGTGAGCAACGCGCGCTTTACATCGGCGGCAGGTGTTCCAGGTTGCCGATCTCCTTTTCGCCAAAGTGTGAGCAGGGTCTGCCTGCTCGCACTCCATAGCAGTCCATAAACAAATTCACCGACGCCGGTGTGACACTGCTCAACGTGCCTGACTGCCTGAACGCGTCATTTTGCCGCGAAGCGGGCAACGTGGTCGATGGGACAATCTGTCATTACCCTGACCACCGGCTGCTGAACATGCTCACTCCTATCGCTGTTACGCACTCCGCCGGCACTGCCGATTCCGTGGCCTCTGCCGCAAGTTCATCGCCGGCGCGCGGCAGCCGTCGTGCGGCACCGCCACGGGCAAACGCGCGCTCCGCCGCGCGCTGTTCGAGCTGCGCAATGCGGCAGCTCTGCATGCCCCAAGGTTTGTCGCCCGACGAACTGATGAAACTCGAAACGCTCATCTGTTCCGCGCGCTCCGTTCAGCGCGGTGAAGCCCTGTATCGCAGCGGCGACCGCTTCGACAGTATTTACGCCGTGCGCTCCGGTTCGATGAAAACCGTCATGGCGCATCGTGACGGCCGCGAACAGGTCACCGGTTTGCGGCTCGCCGGCGAGGCGCTCGGTCTTGACGGCATCAGCGACGACGTGCATGCCTGCAGCGCGCTCGCCCTCGAAGACAGCACGGTTTGCATCGTCCCCTACACCGCCCTCAAGTCACTGTGCCGCGAAATCAGTTCGATGCAGGAGCGCATGCACAAACTGCTGGGCGAGCAGATCGTCCGTGAAGCCGCGCAGATGATGGTGCTTGGGTCGCTCTCGGCGGACGAACGGGTCGCGGCATTCCTGCTCGACGTCTCGGAGCGCAACGCGCGGCGAGGTTATTCGTCGGCGGAATTCAATCTGCGCATGACGCGCGAGGACATGGGCAGCTACCTCGGCATGACGCTCGAAACCGTGAGCCGCACCCTGTCAAGATTTCAAAAGCGCGGCCTGATCGACACACACGGCAAGCACATCCGGATCGTCGATCTGGACGGCCTGCGGCAAGTCTAGGCCACTGACGGGAGCCCGGCCCACGCCGCCGCGCCCCCGCCCACTTCCTTTTTTACGCGCTTTCGTCTTGGCATGGCTCCTGCGAGCAGGTACAGTCTTTAGTCCCTCCCCCGCAAGGAGACCCGGCGAAATGAATCGCGACCCCGCCCCGCATCACCCGCTCGTCCAGCGGCTGATCGAAGCGCGTCAAGTGACTGACGCACTGTTTTCCATCGTCAAGCCCGAGTTCCTGTATGAACGGCCGATCCGTGAACGCCACCGGATCGTGTTTTACATCGGCCATCTGGAAGCTTTCGATCGTAATCTTTTCGATCAACGCCTGTGCGATCTGCCGGCGTTCGATCCGCACCTCGACCAGCTTTTTGCCTTCGGCATCGATCCCGTCGACGGCGGTTTTCCGACCGATCAACCCAGTGACTGGCCGTCGCTCGACGTCGTTCGCGACTATGGCTCGCGTGCCCGCGAGCAGATCGACCGCGAGCTCGATGCGCTGACGCACACCGCGCAACTCGGCCGCAACGGTGCACAAGCCGATGCCTCCGAGCAGTTGCTGAACGTCGCGATCGAGCATCGGTTGATGCATGCCGAAACGCTGGCGTACATGCTTCACCAGTTGCCGCTTGCGCAGAAGGTCAGCGAATTGCGCGAGCCTGTCGTGACGCGTGCGGAACCGAGGGACGCGTTGTCGTCGATGGTCAGCGTACCGGCCGGCACGGCCGTGCTCGGCATGCCGCGCGACGGCGGGCGCTTCGGTTGGGACAATGAGTTCGGCGAATTGCATGTCGATGTGCCCGCCTTCGAGATCGATCGCCACATGGTGACGAACGGCGCATTCCGCGAGTTCATCGAGGCAGGCGGCTATCGCGAAGCGAAGTGGTGGTCGGAGAAGGATTGGGCGTGGAAGGAAGCCGAGCATATCGAGCATCCCGCGTGCTGGTCGCGGCACGATGCAGGCGGCGAGGATGGCGCATGGACGTTGCGCACCATGTTCGACGAAGTCCCGCTGCCGCTCGACTGGCCCGTGTACGTGAGCCACGCCGAAGCCAGCGCCTACGCGCGCTGGGCAGGCAAAGCGTTACCCACCGAGGCGCAGTGGCAACGTGCGGCACACGGCACGCCACACGCCGCGTCGGGTAATTTCGATTTTCGCAGCTGGGATCCGCAACCGGTCGACGTGCATCCGGATAACGTCAGCGCGTTCGGCGTGGAAGGACAATTCGGCAATGGCTGGGAGTGGACTTCGACGGTATTCGACGCGCTGCCCGGCTTCGAAGCCTTTCCGTTTTATCTCGGCTATTCAGCCAACTTTTTTGACGGCCAGCACTATGTGATCAAAGGCGGCTCGGCACGCACCGCGCAGTGCATGCTGCGGCCGGCTTTTCGCAATTGGTTTCAGCCGCATTATCAGTACGTGTATGCGGGGTTTCGGTGTGTGAGGTGATGACGAATAAAGCATAAGTTCGACGCGCTTGTGATTCATCTCGCTGAGTGACACGGAGGCGATCTTCCCAACGCGCGCGCCGCGTGCGCGAAGAGTGTCAGTCCGCCTGCGCTGCCGGTGGAATGCGCACCCCGATCAGCGGTTCATGCTGTTGAGCGCCATACACGTCGCGATCGCCGGGCGCGCCGGATGTGGGTCCGGTGCGGGGAATGGTGATCTTGATCGCGTTGGCGGCATCGAACGAAACGATGCTGACATCGCCCGCATCCACCTGATAGAGCGCGCTCACCAACTCAGGCGTCAGCACGTCGCTGTCGCGCACGCGGCGATATACGGCGGCATCTGGAAAGATCATGTCGAAGGTCAGATATAGCGGGCCAGCGTTCTTGCTGCGCATCACTTCGGCGAGGTCGTAAACGGTGTCGCCGCGGGAAGGATCGAATACGTCGGTCAGATTCATCGCATCACCCGATCTGGGTCGTGGTTACGGGAAAGAGCGCGGCCGGGTCGGCAACCTGCATCACGTGATAAATCGTAAATTCGTACACGGGTCCGCCAACCAGATCCGATGGTGAAAACGGAAATGCGAGGTTGCCGGCGGTCGCCTTGCGCCCCTTGAAATAGCCATGCAGGAACGAACTGCGCGCGAGCGAAAGCGCCATGTTCGCGAGTTCCTGCGTGGGTGCAATCGCCTCGATCACCATGCCGATTTCATGAGCGAGACGCGGCTCGCGCTGATCGACGCGTACGCCATTGCGGCCGTAGTAGATGAAGTTGAGCTCGTACTCGCCCGGCTTCATGTCGAGCGCGGTCAGACGCGCAACGTCGTCGCGCACCCGCGCTTCGACCTGATCGACCGCCGCGAGCAGGCGTGGATCGGTCATGCCCGCGATGGTGATCGTCCGGTAGCCGCGCAGCTTCACGCCTTCGAGCTTGATGCTCGGTGGCATCTCGACCAGCTTGCTGCCGGTCACCCGCACACGGCGGTCGTCGAGCTTTTCGATGTGCGTATGTTCGAGATCGACCAAACCTTCCGGCTCGTAAAAATGGTGCGGATCGGGCTGTTCGTACATCATGTGCGCGGCAACGGAAACAGGCGTCACGCCCCGCTCCGGGTTCATCGGCTCCAGTTCGAAGTGATCGCGGCGCAGCGTGCCGAGCAGGCAGTCGTTCGCGGCGAGCGGCACGGCGCATTGCGCGCCGCATTCGAGCAGCTTCGCCATATGAAACGCGAGGCCCATGTCGAAACCGCGCCAGGCGGCAAGACTCGCGTAAATCGCGGTATCGCACGCTCGACCGGCGATGATCACGTCGGCGCCCGCCTCGAACGCGTTGACGAACGGATCGGTGCCCATCTGCGCGACGATGCGTGTGGCGTCGTCCACGGCCTGTTCGGTCAGTTCGGGCAGCACGCCCATCGATTTCACGCGGCCTTCGCGAATCGCCTGCTTGATGACGTTCTTGTCGATCTCCGCCGGAATCGTCGCCAGCTTGTAGCGCAAGCCGTCGCGTCGCGTGACTTCGTCGAGCACGTCGAGAAACTCTTCCATATGCGGCTTGCCGCCCGCCGTGCCCGCTGTGCCGATCACGTAGGGCACGCCAGCGTCGCGCGCCGCTTTCAGCGACAACCCCAGATCGCGGCGCAACTGCTCGCGCTTGATGAGCGACTTGCCGCTGCCGAGATAGTACGGTCCCGGATCGGACGAGCCGTTGTCGGCGCCGATCACGTGCGGCTTGCGCGCGATGCCGTTACGCAGCGATGCTTCGGGAAAGCCGTAGCCGAGATTGCCGGCCACGGCCATGATGCGCAGTTCGTCTTCCATAGTCGTTCTCTTGATGGGCGTTTGCGTGTTCAGGCGGCTTTATCGGGCGCTATCAGGCGTTATCGGTCGTCACCGGGCGATCTCGTTCGGCGCCACGTCGAGTCGCGCGACAATCCCTTCCAGTTCGCGCGTCGGCGCCGGATAGCGTTCAAGCACCTGCGGGTCGTGGCCAGGAATCACGTGCTGCTTCGAATCGGCGAGTCGATAGACGGTGTCGTACGCTTCGAGCATCGTGCAAACATCGCAAGCGTTCGAAAATGGCCGGCGATTTTCGATGTTGTCGTAGAAGTGCGAAGCATCGGACGCGACCACGACCCAACCGCGAGCGGTCTTCACGCGCACGACCTGCAAACCCGGCGTATGGCCGCCGACCGGTTGCAGCTGGATACCCGGCGCGAGATCGACTGGACCGTCGTGCATCACCACGCGTTGCGCGAAATTCATCTTCACCATCGCGGCGACATCGTCGGGCTCGTAGTGGTGCGCAAAATGCCGGTATTTCATGTGACGCCCCGTGGCGAAATGCATCTCCGTTTCCTGAAGATGGAAACGCGCCGCCGGCAGCAGCGTGAAATTGCCGACATGGTCGTAGTGCAAATGCGTGATGACCACGTCGCTGACCGCATCGGGATCGATGCCGACGAGTCTGAGCGAATCGATCGGACAGCGCAGCACGCCACGCCCGCGCTTCGCGGCAACCTCGGCGTTGAAGCCGGTGTCGATCAGCACGGCGCGCTCACTGTTTCTCGCGGCCCACACGTAGTAGTCGAGCGGCATCGCGCTCTGGTGATCGTCGTCGCCGCCAATGAAGTTGTCGCAGCGCCAGCCGTCCCGCCGGGCGTACTTGATCGCGAATAGTTCGTACGTATCCGATGCGTTGCTCATTTACATGCCTCCGATGTTGATGGGTTTTTCCACGCCGATGACGGTCTCCGGCGCGGTACTCGCCTGCACCTCCTCGAGCGTGCGCTTCCTTGTTTCGATGCCGAATATAGAGAGAATTACCACCAGCAGCGCGAACAGCGCGGCAATGAAGGTCACGACGCCGAGCAGTCCGGCCAGCGCATAGACGCTCGCCACCACGTACGGCACGCCGACGTTCACCGCACGTCCCGCCGCATTCGCGAGCCCCACGCCGCGCAGTCTCAGCCGTGTCGGGAAAAGCTCGGTCACGTAGCACGCAACACCCAGCGCGGACGTCACGTAGATGCATGTCGTCACACCGAAGCCGACCAGCGCGATCGTCGCCGCGTGAGTGACATACGGGTACGCCATGCCGATCGCGGCGCCCAATGCCGAAAAGATCACGAGTCCCCACTTGCGGCCGATCCTGTCCGCGATCGCCATGCTGATCAACGAACCCGCGGGACCGCCCGCGAACATTGCCGACGTGATCAGCAGTGAGTGCGAAATATCGAAGCCCTGCTTGACGAGGAAGGTCGGCACCCACGCGACGAACGCGTACATCGCCGTGAACGAAATGCAGACCACCGCGATGCCGACCAGCGTGCGCGACATCTGTCGCGCCGCGAACAGATCGCGCAGCCGTCCCGGTTCTTCCTCCTGCGGCGCATTCGGAATCGGCGCATCGCGACGCACGCTTTGCGCCTCGATCCGCTCGACCACTTCGCGAGCCTCCTGATGCCGCCCGACCGCCGCGAGCCAACGCGGCGATTCCGGCATCGACTTGCGCAGATACCAGATCACGAGCGCGCCGATGCCTGGAATCGCGAACATCCAGCGCCAGCCGAAGTGCGGAATGATCAGGAACGCGCATGCGGACGAGACCAGCACCGACGAGTTCGTAATCAGATTCAGCAACGACGAGAAGCGGCCCCGCGCATGCGCCGGTGTGAATTCGTTCAGCGTGCTGTAGCCGACGACGATTTCCGCGCCCAGCCCGATACCCATGATGAAACGCAGCACGATCAGCCACGTCATCGAAGGCGCGAGCGCCGCGGCAATCGACGTCACGCCGAAGATGAGCAGATTGAACTGGTATGAGAAGCGCCGCCCGAAGCGATCGCCGATCACGCCCGCGCCCCACGCGCCGAGTGTGAGTCCCGCAAAGCTCATCGAAATGAACAGCGCGTTCATATGCATGTCCGACAGGCCCTGTTGCACCAGCGCGCCGAGCACGCTGCCCGCGAGGAAATTGTCGAATGCATCGAAGAACATGCCGCCGCCGATCAGGCCCAGCAGACGCCAGTGAAACGGTCCGGTCTCGAGCGCGTCGAGCCGTTGTGCCACGTTTGCTCCATAAGCCGCCACGGTCTGTCTCCTATGTTGTCGGTCGCTGCGAGCGCCTTTGAAACTGCCTTTCCCGCACTCTCCCGCGTTCAGGCGAACGCCATCTGCGCGGCGTAGAACATTGCTTCGATCAACGGCTCCTCGCGCCGCCGCGCGAGGCTGATGAACGACAGCGGAATCTCGATCGGCACTTCGCGCGAGATCGCCGCTCCGTACTTCTGCGCTTCGTCGATGGCGACGGACTCGCGCGCGAGCGAGAGCCCGACGCCCGCACGCACCAGTTCGATCATCGACGCTTCGAGATCGACCTCCGCCACCACCTGCGGCTTCGCGCCGACCGAGTCGAATGCGCTCGTGAGCAGCCGGTTATGCATCGACGACGACGGCGTCCAGATCCACGGCAGTTCGGCAAGTCCGGCCCAGCCGAGTCCGTTGATGCGCTCCTGCCAGCCTTTCGGCGCAATGACGCAATAAGTGATAGGCATCAGCGCCACTGCGTGCAGTTCGACGCCGTCGCTTTCAGCCGGCGTGCCGAGGTAGAAGCCGACGTCGAGCGCGCCGTTGGCGAGCCGTTCGATCACGTGCCCCGTCATCGAATGACGTAGACGGGTGCGCACTTCCGGATAGCGATTCGCCATGTATTGCAGGATCGCGCCCAGACGAATCGTCTGTGGATTGAGAATCGTGCCGATCGACACGGTGCCCGACAGGATGCTGACGAGGTTGTCCGCGGCCACTTCGAAGCTGCCGATCGATTCGAGAATCTGCTCGGCGTACGGCAGCAGCTTGAGGCCGTCAGGGGTGAGCGCCAGGCCGCGCGGCGAGCGCACCAGCAGACGCAGCTTCAACTGGTCCTGCAGGCTCTTCAGTTGCAGGCTGACGGCAGGCTGCGTCAGATTGAGCAGCTTCGCCGCCTTGGTCAGACTGCCTTCGTGCGCCACAGTGACGAACGCGCGGATATGCTGCAGATCGTTGATGCTCCGGCTCGACGGCTTACCGGGAAATAGCTTCGAGAGGTTCATCGGCAGGCCAACAATAGGCCGCAAATGCGGCACGGTCAGCGCGCCTGAGTTCAGTGCCTGCTCACGCATGGCCGGCCGCCTCCAGAATGCGGCGCGCTTGCGCGAGCACCGGCGCATCGACGAGCTTGCCGTCGACCGCCACCGCTGCGCCGCTCTGAGCGACTTCGCAGACCCGCGTCGCCCATTGCACCTCGCGCGGCGCCGGACCGAGCCCGGCGGTGACCGGCGCGATCTGCTTCGGATGCACGCACAGCTTGGCCCCGAAACCGAAGGCGCGAGCGCGTTGCACTTCAGCGTCGAGCGCGGTGGAATCGTCGAGATTCGTGCAGACGCCGTCCACGGCCGGCAGCAATCCTGCCAGGCGCGTAAACAGCAGGATCTGCGAGCGATAGTAATGCAATGGCTCACCAATTTCATTCGCGCCAAGGTCGAGCGCCAGATCGACGGTGCCGAGCATGAGGCGGGCGACGTTGGGCGCACGCGCCAGTTCGGCGAGACGGTCGAAGCCCGCGGCGGTTTCCATCAGCAGATGCAGCGCCCAGCGCGGCTCCATCGATGCGATGCGGGCGATCTCGTCCGCGTGCTCCGCTTTCGGAATCACGATGCCGTCGAGGTCAAGCCCGGCGCACGCGGCCAGATCGGCGTCGTACCACGGCGTACCGTGGCTATTGATGCGGACCAGCAACTGCACCTTCAACGCACGCGCGGTGTCCGCCAACGCCGGCAACGTGTTCGCGAGCGAGGTCCGCGCGTCGTCCTTGCGCGCGGGCTCGACCGCGTCTTCGAGATCGACGATCACGGCGCCGGCGCCCGCGCGCGCGGCTTTGTCGAAGCGCTCGGAACGCGTCGCGGGTGCGAACAGATAGGTGCGAAGGAAGCGGGACATGAGAGCCGTCGGTAATGGTGAGTTCGATCGCTAGATCACGCCGGCCGCGCGCAACGCGGCAAGGTCCGAGCCGGTGCAACCAAGCAACTCGCCGAATACGTCCTCGTTATGGCTGCCGAGCGCCGTTCCGAGCCATTCGATGTCGCCGGGCGTTTCCGATAAACGCGGAATCACATTCGGCACCGCCACGTCGCCAGCCCGCGACGGCATCGTCCGGATATTGCCGCGCGCCTGATACTGCGGATCGTCGAAAATGTCGGCGACGCTATATAGGAGGCTCGCCGGCACCGAGCCCTCGTCGCACAAACGCAGCACTTCGTCGTGATCGCGCGCGCCGACCCATTCCTGCACAGTTGCATTGACTTCATCGATCGCGGCGATGCGCGCCGACGCGCGGCCCCAGCGGTCGTCGTCCGCGAGTTCAGGTTGCTGAAGCACGTGCGCGAAGCGGCGGAAAATCTTGTCGTTGGTGCATGCAATGGCGACCCAGCGCTCGTTGCGTGTGCGGTAATGCGCATGCGGCGCGACGTTCACTGCGTTCGCGCCCATCCGCTCGCGCACCTTGCCGAACATCTGGTACGCAGGGACCATCTCGTCGAGAACACGGAACATCGGCTCGTAGAGCGCAAGATCGACACATTGACCGCGACCGGTGCGCTCGCGTGCCTGCAACGCGATCAGCGCGCCCACCGCCGCATACATGCCCGAGCCGTAGTCGGCGAGCGACGTCGAGCCGGGCGTGACTGGAATCCGGCCCGGCTCGCCGGCCAGATAGGCGAGCCCCGAAAACGCATGCGCGACCCGTGCGAACCCTGGTTTGCCACGGCTCGGCCCATCCTGTCCGTAGGCGGAGATCCGCACGAGAATCGTGCGCGGGTTGCGCTTGTGCAGCGATTCCAAGTCGAGGCCCCACTTCTCGATCACGCCCGGCCGGAAATTCTCCACGACGATGTCGCAGCTCGCCGCCAGATCGCGAAGCATCTGCTGGCCGCGCTGGTCGGCAAGATTGAGCGTCACGCACTTCTTGTTGCGGCTCTCGGTGAGCCACATCAGCGTGTCGCCGCAATCCGTTCCGGTGCCGAACCGGCGCAGCGAATCGCCGGTTTGAGGCGGCTCAACCTTGATCACTTCCGCGCCGAACTCGGCAAGGATCGTCGCACAGAACGGCCCGGCCACGAAGGTTCCCAGATCGAGCACTCGCAAGCCTTCCAGCGCTTTCATGCGGATTCCCATTGCAGTTGTCGTGAGTGAATGCTCGGCGCGGCGACCGTCAGCGTCCATTGAAATGTGCAAAAGGGATGTATAAGCAGCGCTTAATAATGCGTCGCGTCATAACCGCGAGAACCGGGGAGTCGGCTCGTGGTAAAGGCGTTGGGAGGCTTTGGCCATGGCGGCTGCGCTGCAAAGCAACAACTCATTCCAGGGCATGCATCGGTTTGCGGTTCCGCCGGGCCGCTCATAAGATAAGCAGCACCTCCTGCGCGTTTCTGCTTGATTGCCGTCATGGCCAGAGATCTCGCGCGGAGCCGTTCACACATCATTTCGGATACCCAATGACTTCGTCGTCACTCAGGAAACAGATCGCATCGTTCGTCGCCGATGGCGGCACATGGCCCGCGTCGCTCGATCCGCTGATCGAAATCAGTCCCGCCTTCGTCGACGCGTATCTCGCGTTTGCGGGCTGCGCCTATCGCAATGGTCCGCTCGAGCCGAAAGTGAAGGCGCTGGTAAGTTTCGCTCTCGAAGCATCGGTCACGCATCTGAACGCCAGCGGCGTGCGGCGCTTTTGCCGCGAAGCGCTGCGCCTCGGCGCGACTCGCGACGAACTGCTGGAGACGCTGGAACTCATCAGCGTAATCGGCGTTCATGCATGCGTGATCGGCATGCCGGTGCTGGAAGAAAAAGTCGCCGGCGATCCGCGCAACGCAATCGATACGCGTCACGCCGATCCGCGGCGCCAGGCGATCAAGCGCGAGTTCACGGAGAAACGTGGCTACTGGAGCGCGATCTGGGACGGCACGCTCGCGCTCGATCCGGATTTCTTCGAAGCGTTCACGACGTTCTCGTCGGTTCCCTGGGTACACGGCAAGCTTGCGCCAAAGGTGAAGGAGTTCATGTACATCGCCGTCGACGTGTCGGTGACGCACCAATACGTGCCCGGCACGCATGTGCACATCGAGAACGCGCTGAAGTATGGCGCGACGCCAGCCGAGATTCTCGAAGTCATGCAACTGGCGAGCACGATGGGCATGGCGAGTTTCGAACTGGCGCTACCCATCGTGCTGGAAGAAATCGCGGCGCTGGAGAAGCAGGCGGCCGTTTCCTGACCGGCAGTTTCCTGACCGGCCGTTTCCTGACATCACACAGCCGGATCGCCAACTACTACGACGTCACAGACGGAGGAGACACACGATGGACACCGCACTCGACACGGCACGAATCGGCAGGTCACGCTGGCTGCGTGTGGGCCTGATCGTATTCATCAGTTACCTGGTTGCGTTCGCGGATCGCACCAACATCGGCGTGGCGGCGCCGCAGATGGCGCGCGACCTGCAACTCGGCACCACGATTACCGGCGCGCTGCTGGGGGCGTTTTTCTGGGGCTACCTCGTCACGCAGATTCCCGGCGGCTGGCTCTCGACGCGCATTGGGCCACGCCGCGTGATCGCCGTATCGATGCTCATCACGGGCGTGATGGCGTGCCTGACCGGGATGGTGCACACGCTGCCCGCGTTGATCACTGTTCGCGTCATCATGGGGCTCGCCGAGGGCGTGATATGGCCGTCGTTTTCGGTCATCTTCGTGCGCTGGTTCCCGGCGCGCGAACGGGCGCGCGGCATCGCATTCGCGCAATATGCGCTGCCGCTGTCGTCGGTGGTCATGGCACCGCTCGCGGGCTGGATGATCGACGTGTTTCACTGGAAGACGATGTTCATCCTGCAAGGTTTGCCGGCCATCGGGATGGCGGTGCTCGTGTGGCTATTCGTCTCGGACGACCCTGCCACAGACCGCTGGCTGTCCACGTCCGAGCGCGATTTCATCACGCAGCAGCGTCTTGCCGGCACCGGCGCCGACGACAGTTTTGGCAGTGTGCTGAAGCAATCCACCGTCTGGTTGCTGGCAGTCGTCGCGCTCTCCTGGATCATGGTGATCTTCAGTTTCGGCCTGTGGATGCCCAGTCTCATCAAGCAGTACTTCGCCCACGGCTATGCCGCAGTTGGCTGGCTCACCGCGCTGCCGTCGCTATTCGGCGCGTTTTCGATGTTCATCAACTCGTGGTTATCCGACCGGCCGTCATCTCTCTCGCGAGGTTGGTTCGTCGCCGTACCGCTGGTGGTCGCGGGCGCGGCGCTGCTGGCGCAGCACTATATCGACGGCGGCCTGGTGTTCACGATGATCATGTTCTGCATCGCCGGCGCGGGGCTGTTCTCGCCGAGCGGCACATGGTGGGCCTGGGTGATCAGCAAAGTGCCGCGTAATCAGGCCGCGCCTTCGATCGCCCTGATCAACATGTTCGCGAGTTTCGGTGGCGTGGTTGGGCCGCTTGTCGTCGGCTTCTATGCACGCGGCGGCAATCTGTCCAGCAGCTTCTATATTCTCGGATATTTTCTGTTTGCGGCGGCGATCGTCGTTACGTATCTGATCCGGCGCACGCCTTTGCGCGATGTGACGCCCGCGGAGACGGTCCTGCTACATTGAAGACTCCAGAGGCGAGATGGCTTGCGTATTCGCCCCTGCTTTCAATGAGAGAGACGACGTTGCCGGAGAAGGTATGGTCGCCCACCGACTACTCCGCCTTATCCAGCATCCGTAGCGCCGCCTTCTCGGCATTGGCGACATGCAACCGTGCAAGGTTCTGCGCGGCCTCGCCGTCTCTTGCCTTCAAGGCCTTATAAAGACGGTCGATTTCGCGCAAGCTGTTCGGCAGCCGCTCCGGATGCATCAGCGAAGTGGAGCGCAACAGATTGATGCGCGAATAGAGACTATTGAGGATTTCCTGGATTAGCGCGTTGCCGCAGTTCTCCAGCAGCAAATCATAGAGCGCGGTTTTCGCGCGCAGCACGCCTTCCTGGTTTTGCGCCGTTGCCTCGGCGCGCAGTTCCTTCGCGACCTCCCCAAAGCGAGAAACGGCGTCGTCACTGGCGAGGCGGGCGAACTCATGGGCGGCAAAACCTTCGAGTAGCCCTCGCAACGCATACAACTCGACGGCCTCTTCTTTTGATATCACCGCGACGATGGGGCCTTTGTGCGGGACGCTGCGTACCAGCTTTTCGGCCTCGAGTTTGCGCAGCGCTTCGCGCACTGACGTCCGGCTTACACCGAGCGTCTCGCACAACTCGCGCTCGATCAGGCGCGCACCAGGCGCGAAACGCCCGCTTACGATAGCCTGGCGCAATACGTTTTCCACCTGATGCCGCAGCGTCTCAGGTCTGATCACGTCCATGTCTGTTGACATTATTGTATTCCCGTCCGACAAGCTCCAGCCTCCATGATACGTGAGCGGGCATCGTTGCAGGCAGCTTTTGACTGGTACCGCGCACAAAAATGGCGAGCCGGCGCGCGTTTCAGCGGCGGGCCGGCAGAGCTGCTAGCGGCACGCGGGAAGTGACGCGAAGCGTTGCGTCGAAACTCATGACCAACGGTTCCGCATGCGCGACTTCAACCGAGGCGATTGCGTCGTCGCCGATGCCGTCGAGTTGCTTGAAGAGCGCGCGCAACGAGTTGCCATGCCCCACCATCAGTACCGACTGTCCGCGCGTCAATGCCGGAGCAACGCAGTCGTCCCACAGCGGCAGCACACGCCGCAATGTGTCGCGCAAGCTTTCGGTGCGCGGCAGCGCATCGACGCTGGGCATGGCATCGTCATGTAACGCGCGCACCAATGCCGCGTGCAGGTCCGCATCGAGCGCCGGTGGCGCAAGGTCGAAGCCGCGCCGCCATTGCCGCACACGGTCCGCACCGTAGGCGAGCGCGGCCACGTCTTTTTCCATGCCCGTCAACGCGCCATAGTGGCGATCGTTCAGCCGCCACGAGCGCACGGTTTCAGGCTGTGACTGGTCGAGGGTGCGCAGCACGTGAGCGAGGGTATCGGTGGCACGCGACAACGCCGACGTCACCGCCAGATCGAAACGGAAACCCGCTTCACGCAAACGCTCGCCGACGCGCCGGGCATCGGCCTCCCCTTGATCCGACAGACCGACATCGCTCCAGCCGGTGAAGCGATTGGCACGATTCCAGACCGACTGACCGTGACGCAGCACGACAAGCGTAGCCGATTGTGAGGTCATATCGACGGACACGCTAGTTGTAGCCAAGAATCGCGACAGCGAGCACGTGCGCATGCTCGCTTTCGTTCGACGCGAGTACCGAAAGCGGCGCCGACTGCATCGCGCGCCACGCCGAATGCGGCGCACCGGCCCTCGCGTTGCGCTGCACAGACCAGGCGTTTGACGCAGCCCGCTCGCGCGCCGCCGGATAGACAGAAAACACGGACGCGCGTCTCGCTGGATTATGCATGCGCGTTCCCCACCGCCGCGTTGCGCGCGAGAGCGGCTTCCAGCAGCGGCGCGCCCAATTCCGCGCCGTGAATCCCCGTCACGCTGACGATTTCCAGCAACTCCATCAGTTCCTCGGCGCTCGCGCCGTAGCGCAGCGCGTTGCGCATGTGCAGCTTCAGGCCCGGCACGTAGAGATGCGTAGCGGACGCGTCGAATGCGCAGTACATGAACTCCTTGAGTTTCGGGCTCAGCACACCGGTGCGCCACGGCACCGACGAAAACTCGACATACGCTTCGAAAAGATCCGGATCGAGTTCGAGGAGACCTTCCCATGTCGGATGCCAGTAGCCGCGGTTCGTCTCGAACTCGGCTTTCAGTTTTTGCCGGCGCTCATCGGGTTGAGGCGCGCCGTGACGCAAACCTTCTTCTTCGAGTACTTCGAGCAGTATCGGCACGCCGACATTACTGGTGTGAATACCGATCGTGCTGATCAACTCCAGCACTTCGATCAACTCGTCGCGGGTCGCACCGAACGACAACGCCCGTTCGATATGGCGCGCGACGCCCGGCCCATACAGTTGCGTCGCGCATGCGTCGGCGGCCAGCGCGATGAACGCGCGCGTCTTGTCGTCGAGATGATTCCTGCGCCGCGGCACGCCCGCGAACTTCAGGTAGGCGTCGACGAAACGCGGGTCGAGGCGCACGAGGCTGTCCCATTCGGGACTCGCCTTGCCGTGCAGGTCGACGAGTTCGTCGCGAAGGCGCGACAGATCCGGCTGCGGCATAGTCTGGGTCATGACGTGATTCCATCGATGGAAATACGGTGGATGTTCTTTGCGCGTGCGGGGCCAACCTGCGCACCGCACGCGCATCCAGTGCGCTCCTGATCGCGCTAGCGGGCCGCGGCAGCCGGATAATCTTGCGCTGCCACCTCTTCCTGCCACGTGCCCTTGCCGATCGACGTCGCGATATGGACCATGTAGCTGTTTTCGCTCGCGCCGTGCCAGTGCCGCTCGTTCGGTCCGATGAACACGATGTCGCCCTGGCGGATCGGCTGCGGTTCTTCGCCGTCCAGACAGATCCAGCCTTGACCGGCCGTCACCTGCAAGACCTGACCGAACTCGTGCGTGTGCCAGTAAGTGCGGCCGCCCGGTTCGAACAGCACGGTATTGATGGTGACGCCATTGGTTGCCGGCATGACCGGGTCGGCCCAGACGGTGCCGGTGAACGTGTCGCTGCGGCGCTCGGATATCGCGCCGGCCGCTCTGCCGTGAAAGACCTTCATGCGTTTTTCTCCTTGTGTGCTCCGTCGAACAGCCGCACGCCGCCCGACACGTCGCCGATCGCATCGACGACACGGTTGCTGATCACGTCGCCGTAACCCAGCGCAGTGCCGAGGCCGAAGCTCGCGAGCGGGCCGGCCGAATTCAGCGACATCACGCCGAGTTCGCGCGCGCGGTCCACGTACAGCACCACGTCCTTGGTCATCAGCTTGCCGGTCAGGCCGCCTTCCAGATAGTCACCATCGACGATCTTCGGGAAACGGTTGAGCGTGGCGAAATTGACACCGCTGCTGCTGTTCAGCACATCGAGCAGCAGATGCAGGTCGAGCCCCGCCTTCTTGCCCGCCACCATCACTTCGGCACTGGCGGCGAGGCTCACCGCGTTCAGAAAATTGTTCAGCAGCTTGGTGGTGTGGCCCGCGCCGCTCTCGCCCATGTGCGCGACCTTCGAACTGATCGGCGCGAAGGCCCATTGCAGCGCGGCGACGGCGTCGGCATCGCCGCCCACCATCAACGTGAGCGAGCCCTTCTCCGCCGCCGCCGCGCCGCCCGAAATGCCGGCGTCGACGTAATGCACGCCGCGCTCGGCAAAGCGTTTGGCGAGGCGAATCGTCGAACTGGCGGCGGCCGTACTCAGATCGACGACGATCTGCCCCGCGCGACAATGCGCGAGCACGCCGTCCTCGCCTTCCACGACCGCCTCGACGACCTTGCTGTCCGGCAGCGACATCATCACGACGTCCGCATATGCGATCACTTCGCCCACGGTGCCGGCTGCTTTCGCGCCGGCGGTGTCGATGCGTTCACGCACGGTGTCGTAGCCCAACACGGCGATGCCCGCGTCGACGAGACGCCGTGTCATGCGTCCACCCATGTTGCCGAGACCGATGAAGCCGATCCGATTCTTGTTCATGAGTTGTGTTCCTCTGCTTCGAAATTAGAAATCCACATCTTTCGTTTCCGGGCCCATCAGCGCGCCGACCATGCCGATCAGGCCGCCCACGCACAGCAGCACGACCGAGGTCAGCCGCAGCGGCATGAAGGCGCCGAGCCAGTTCATATAGAACGCGTAGAACGAAGGGATGATCACCGACAGACTGAAGCCGACACCGAAGCCCGTTGCACGCACATCGGTCACGAAACGCTCGTTGATGTACGTGACGATCACGCCCCACGGCGACGTGACGAGCACCGCGAGCACGCACACCAGCAGCATGATGGTCGACAGCGAGAGCCCGTCGACATTCGCCAGCACGTACAGCAGCGCCGCGCCGACCGTCGCGATCAGCGGACCGACGATCACGAAGAAACGGCGCCGTCCGATGCGCTGCGCGATCATCCCCGAACCGATGTAGCTGAAAAACAGCACGAAATAAGTGAGCATGAGCGTCGCGGTCATCTGGAAGCCGCTCAGATGCAGCGTCTTCACCAGCAGGCCCGTCGGCAGGAAAATCGTGATGATGTTCTGCGTGAGCCAAAAGCCCGTCATCATCACCAGCACCTGCAACAGATTGCGACCGCTCTTGCCGCGCAGCAGATCGGAGAGCGGCAGCTTTTCAGTGACGGTGGCCTTGTCGGCGGCTTCGCTCTTCCAGATTTCCGATTCGGAAACCTTGCGCACGTAGTACATCGTCAGCAAACCTGCCAATGCCGCGCCGAGCACGAACGGAATGCGCCAGCCCCATTGCGCGTACGGCGAGTGCATGCCGTTGAGCGGAAACAGCACGAACATCAGCATCGCGACGAGGTTGATGGTCACGTATGCGGCCGGAAATCCGGAAATGATGAAGCCGCCTACGAAACCGCGCTGCTCTTTCTTCGAATACTCGATCGCGAGCGGCATCGCGCCCGTGTAGCCGCCACCCAGAAAAATCCCGTCGACGAAACGCAGCAGCACCAGCAGCCAGTACGACACGATGCCGAGCGTTTCATAGCCGGGCAGCAACGCGATGAGCAGCGTCACCACGCCGAAGCCGGACACGGACCAGATCGACGCCTTGCGACGGCCGACGCGGTCCGCGATCATGCCGAACAGCAACGCGCCGACCGGCCGGCCGAGCAGCGTCGTGATAAAGACCAGCGACGCGAGAATCGTCTCCATGCCGGCCGAAAGATGCGGCGGCTGGAAAAATCCCAGCACCGGCGACAACACCACCACCGGCAGATAGATATCGAACATGTCGATGAACTCGGAGAAGAACGCGCCCTTGATGGCGTTGCGCCTCCTCGTTTCGATCGACTGATCGGTCTCCGCCGTTACGACGTCATTCGCAGTCAACGCTTTCATACCTGTCTCCGTTCGTTATTCGCACCGCTTTGCGATGCGAGTTCTCCTTGCGCTGCCCCGTTTGCCGTTGGCCGTCCGCGCTGCGTGCCGCGTCAGGCGGCGGCCGTTTCCGCTTCGTAGGCCTTGATCGCCTCGCTCGCGACACGGAATGCCGCGAGCGCGAGCGGTGCACCGCAGTAGACGGCGGCCTGCATCAGCACCGCGCGGATTTCTTCCTTGCTCACGCCATTGCGCAGCGCGCCCTTCACGTGCACCGACAATTCGTGGTGCTGGCTCATCGCCGTCAACATGCCAAGATTGAGCATGCTGCGCGTCTTGAAGGACAACGTCGGGTCGCCCCAGATGTCGCCCCAACAGCATTCGGTGACGAACTTCTGCATCGGCCGGTTGAAGTCGTCGGCATTCGCCCACGATTTTTCGACGTGCCCGGCGCCCAGCACCTCCTTGCGATTTTCGAAGCCTTTGTTGAAGCGGTCATTGGTGTCCATCGTGCTTCCTCTGTGGTTCAAACTGATTGCGGACAGGGTTGGCTCGTGCGTCCGACCTCGGAAACGGCATTGCCTGCCTGAATGATTGTCGGACAATGCAAACGGCCAAATTTTTTTGGCGTGGCTAGCCAATCGTCATGCGCCACGCCGCCATCGTTCAATCCGCGCCGTAACCCACCAGCGCCTTTGTCTCCAGATACTCACGCAGCCCGGCTTCGCCCCATTCGCGACCGTTGCCCGAGCGTTTATAGCCGCCGAACGGTGCGCCGAAATCGGCGGGCGGATAGTTCAGGTGCACCCCACCCGCGCGCAGTGCGCGGCCGACCCTGCGCGCCCGTGCGACATCCGCCGATTGCACGTATGCGGCGAGACCGTAGTCGGTGCCGTTCGCAATCTCGATTGCCTGCTCTTCGGTGTCGTACGGAATCATCGACAGCACCGGCCCGAAAATTTCCTCGCGAGCGATGGTCATGTCGGGGGCGACGTCGGCGAAGACGGTCGGGCGCGCGTAATAGCCCTTGTCGATGCCTGCCGGCCGGCCCGTGCCGCCTGCGACGAGGCGCGCACCTTCGTCGATGCCGGTCTGGATCAGCGACTGCACGCGCTTGAACTGGTTGGCGTTGACGAGCGGCCCGAGTTGCGTCGACGGGTCGTCGGTCGGTCCGAGCCGATATGCCTGCGCCGCGCGCTTCGCGATCTGCGCGGCGTCGTTCATGAGATGACGCGGCACCAGCATGCGTGTCGGAATCGAGCACGATTGCCCGGAGTTTGTGAAGCAGGCGGCGACGCCGCGCGTGACCGCCTGATCCAGATCGACGTCGTCGAGCAGAATGTTGGCCGACTTGCCGCCGAGTTCCTGCGCGACCCGTTTGACGGTTTCCGCCGCCGACTGCGCGACCAGCACGCCGGCGCGAGTCGAGCCGGTGAACGACACCATGTCGATATCCGCATGACTCGCGATGGCCGAGCCGACACCCGGACCATCGCCGTTGACGAGATTGAACACGCCCGCCGGTACGCCGGCTTCATGCAACACCTCCGCAAACAGCAGCGCACTGAGCGGCGAATATTCGCTCGGCTTGAGCACCATCGTGCAGCCCGCCGCGAGCGCGGGCGCAATCTTGACGACGATCTGATTGACCGGCCAGTTCCACGGCGTGATCAGGCCGCACACGCCGATCGGTTCGAGCACCACGCGCGTGCTGCCCCGCTGCTCTTCGAATTCGAAACGTTCGAGCACCTCGATCAGCGCATTCAGATGCGCGGGACCGCGCACCGCTTGGGCGTTGCGGGCGAACGTGATGGGCGCGCCCATTTCGCGACGCATGGCCTCGGCGAATTCGTCGTAGCGGCGCTCGTAGATCGCGACGATGCGCTTGAGCAGCGCGACACGTTCGGGGACACTCGTCGCCGACCAGGTGGGAAACGCGCGGCGCGCGGCTGCAACTGCGCGATCGACATCTTCGGCGTTGCCCATCGCGAGTTTGTCGAACGCCATTTCCGTCGACGGATCGACGACGCCAAACCAGACCGCGGACGCAGGTTCGACCCAACGTCCGTCGATATAAAACTGGGCTGCATGTGACATGACAGGCTCCGGAATCAATGAATCAGAGGCACGCTCAGGATGCCGCGCCGGGCAGGAGACGGTACATCTCGGTGTGGTCGGTGGCGGGCGTGGCGTGTTGCGCCGCCTCGTCCCATACCTGCGTACACGTCGCGCCGAACGTCATGGGATGACCGACCGCCTGCGCGAGCGCGCGGGCGATCTTGAGGTCCTTGTTCATCAACTGCAGCGCGAAGCCGGAAGCGAAAGTGCCGCTCAGCATGAACTGCTTGACCTTGTTTTCGGACGTATTGCTGCGGCCCGTCGACGCGTTCAGCACGTCCGTCATCACCGCCGGTTCGATGCCGAAGCGGCTCGCGATCTGCAACGCCTCGACCGTGGCCGCGAGGCCTGCCGCCGACACGTAGTTGTTGAGCGCCTTGGCCGCGTGACCCGCGCCCGCCGCGCCGATATGCAGCACGCTCTTGCCCATCGCGTCGAGCACCGGCTTGCTGCGCGTCAACACCTCGGCCTTGCCGCCGACGAGAATCGCCAGCGTGCCGTCCTTCGCGCGCTTGACGCCGCCCGACACCGGTGCATCCAGATACGCGAGACCCTGTGCTTCCAGCGTCTTGCCGAGCTCACGCGAGCGCTCCGGTTCCGACGAACTCATGTCGATCACCACCGCGCCCTTCGTGAGCCGCGCGGCCCAGCCCCGATCGTTGCCCTGGTTGCCATCACCGAGCAGCACCTTCTCGACGATCGCCGAATTTGGCAGCATCGTGATCAAAGCGTCGAGCGACGCGGCGTGGTCCGCGTTCAGCCGCTGCGCGCCCGTTTGATCGGCCAGCGCATCGGCACGGTCCGCGTCGGCGTCGTCGATGAACAGTTCGAAACCGGCGTTGCGCAGGCACTGCACCATCGGTGCGCCCATCATGCCGAGACCGATGAATCCGATCCGTTTGGGTTGTGTCATGAAATATCGCTCCTAGCGCAGCGCCGAAAATGCCGTTGGCGTGAGGAAATGATTTTCGATGCGCTCGACGATCGGCTTGTCGGCTTCCGTCGCCGCGCGTTTCGCGATCCATTCGGGATCGGCCTGGAACGCGTTCCACTTCTGCTCGCGCTCGGCCAGACTTTCCCACTTCACCATATATGTCAGCGCGTGATTGCTTGGACCGATCAGCGTCGTCCAGAAGCCGATCTGCTGGATGCCGTACTTTTCGAAAAAGCCGAGCGTGGTCGACGTGAAGCGGTCGAGCAGCGCCGGCAGACGCGTCGGCGCACAGTGGTAGATACGCATTTCAACGATCATTCAGGTCTCCGTTACCGATGTGAGATGGCCGCAGCCAATGAGTGTTTCTGGATACGCCTGGTAGCGGATTCAGTCCGCGAGACCTTCGCCCGACGACCAGCGTTCGACGTATTTGACGAGTTCGGTCATGTCGCGCTTCGAGCCGTCCTGCATCGCGGCGTAATTCCAGACCTGACGCGCGACACTGCCAACCCACGTCGGCACGCCGAGCGCCTGGCATTCGTCGACCGCGAGTCCGATGTCCTTGCAGACACTGCCGACCGGAAAGCCGAAATCAAAAGTTCCCGGCAGCACGTGCTTCGGGAATTTGTCCATCGTCGCGCCGTTCTTGCCGCTACCCGAGTTGATCACCGCCATCATCACTTCCGGGTCCAGTCCGCCGCGCACGCCGGCGACAAATGCTTCCGACGTGATGGCAAAGGCGGTCGACGAGAGCATGTTGTTCAGCAGCTTGAGCAATTGCCCCTGGCCCGGCTGATCGCCGACCACAAAAACCTTGCCGAGCACTTCGAACAGGCTGCGCACCTGATCCAGCGCAGCCGGCTTGCCGGCCATCATGATGGCAAGCGTGCCCTTTTGCGCGCCGGCGGCGCCGCCGCTCACGGGCGCATCCACGGTGTCGATACCCTTCGCGAGCAGACCGTCCGCCACTTCTTTTTCCATTCGCGAACCCACCGTCGACAGGTCGACGAGAATCTTGATAACGCTACCCTCGATCAGCCCTCCGTCGCCCAGCGCGACCTGCCTGAAAACCGCCGGCGTGGGCAGACTCGTGAACACGATGCGTGCGCTGTCGGCCACGTCCCGCACCGATTGCGCCGCGCGCGCACCGATTGCCGCGAGTTCCGCGACCGCCTGCTCGTCGCGATCGAACACGACGAGCGAATGGCCCGCCTCGATGAGACGACGCGCCATAGGCCGTCCCATCACGCCCACGCCGACAAAACCGATAGTGCTGTTTTCTTGACCACTGCTCGACATGACTGTCCTCATTCGTTAGGAATCTGTTTCGATGCGCTGTTCGATGCACCGTTTCGTATGCGGTTCAAGTCGCGCGCGCGAGCCGCATGAGCGCGGCGGCGTCCGTTGCGCTGTCGAAGCGCCACAGCGCGTCGATGAGCGGTTGCGGTGCGACGCCCGATCCACCATAGTCCGCCAGTTCGCGCAACTTTGCCGCGAGTTCGACATCGGCAAGCGGCGCCGCAAGACTGCCGCGCGCCGCGTGAATGCGTCGCGACAACGTCTCGCCCGAGCGCAACACGACAACGACCTGCGCGGACTCGACCGGCCACGACGCGTCGTCGATGAAACGCAGACGCGTATCGAATGCGCGCAGCGCTGGGTTCGTCACGGCGCTATCGCTGAATTCCGCCAGGCTCGCTTTGCCCGTCGCCAGCGTGACCGCCACCGCATGCTGCGCGCTGACCTGCGACTCACGACCGGTGCGCACGTTGGGCCGGTCGGTACGTTCACGCAGCAACGGGTGTCCGGTCAATTCGACGCGCTCGACGTCATTCAGCGTCCACCGCGCGTCGCGGCGCAGATCGAGACATGCGTCGATCACGGGGTTCAGCACCACGCCACACGGATAGGGCTTATAGGTGTTCGACAGCAGGGCCCATTCGTGGCCGAGCTCGCGCGTCAACGCATCGACATCCGGCTTCGACGCGGTGACGCGCAGGAAACCGCGCTCGCCTTCGAGCGGCGAATCGGGACCGGAGAAATCGTCGGCGGCGAGCAGCGCGGACAGCAAACCGTTGCGCGCGGCATTGCCGACGCTGATGCTCTTCGACATCGTGCCGAGCGTTTCCACCAGACCGCCGGCCTGCGCCGACGCGTTGCCCAACGCCCATACGATCTGCTGTGCGCTCAAACCCAGCACCTTCGCCATCGCCGCCGCCGCGCCGAATACGCCGCAGGTCGACGTGATATGCCAGCCGCGCTGGTAGTGCTCAGGCGAAACCGCGTTGCCGATCCGGCATTCCACTTCGACGCCGATTACGAACGCAAGCAGCAAGGCCTCACCCGTCATTGCACTTGCATGCGGGTCGCTGTCCGCGAGCGACTCGGCAAACGCGAATAGCGCGGCGGCAACGGGCGCGGTGGGATGAATGATCGTCGGGATATGCGTGTCGTCGAAGTCGAACACGTTCGCGCTCATCGCATTGAGCGCCGCCGCGTTCAGCAGGTCGACGCGCTCGCTACGACCAATCACGCTCGAACTCTGCCCTGCGCTGAAACGCCGATAGTTGCGCACGGCCTTGTCGAGCGTTGGGTCGGTGCAGGCGGCGAGCGCGACGGCTACGTAGTTGACGAGCGCGCGCTTCGCCTCGTGACGCACGGCGGCCGGCACGTCGCGCCACGTCGTGTCGCCGATCCATTGCGCGAGCCGCCGCGTCGCGAGTCCCGCTTCGCTGTACGTGTCCGTCTGGCCGAAGCTTCTGTCTGCCTGCGCTGCCATGTGCTGAATTTCCCTTTACCGGATTACGCTTTCGATTCAGTGGATGCGGCCGCGATTACGGCCTGGTCACCGAAGCCGTGCGTGCATTCACCGCGTTATCTGACGCTTCCACCGTATCGCTCACTTCCGCGGCGATCGACTCGAGCGAACGTTTGCGGGTCTCGGTGCCGAGCACGCCGACGATCAACGCCTGGACCAGCAACGTGCCGACGATCAACGTCAACACACCCGCAATGCCGAAGCCCGTGAATGCCCACGCGACGGCGTACGGCACAGCGATGCTGACCGCTCGCCCCACGGTATTCGACACGCCCGATCCGCGCAGACGCAGTTCAGTCGGGAACAACTCCGGCACATAGGTTGCCACGCTAAACGACGACAGTACGTAGATACAGCAGGTGATCGCAAAGCCAAGCGCGGCGATCGCCACTTCCGTTTGTGCAAACGGATAGGCCGTGCCGAACGCGGCGCAGATCAGGGAGAACAGTACGATGCCCCACTTGCGGCCAACGCGTTCGGCCAGCACGAAAGCAATCAGCGAGCCGATCGGACCGCCGGCAAACATGATCGCCGTCAGTCCGAGCGAGTTCGACACGCTGTGCCCCTGCTTCACCAGGAACGTCGGAATCCAGCTGACGAACGCGTAGTTGACGATGAAGAGTCCAACCAGCACGGTGATGCCCGTCACCGTGCGCGCCAGCAGACGGCGCGTGAAGAGGTCGCCGAGACGGCCGCTATCCGGCGCATCGGCGCGATACGGCTGCTGCGCAGCAGCCGAGATAGCCGTTTCTGGATCGATGCCGCACGCCGTTTCGATGTTCGACACGATCGCGTTTGCTTCAGGCAAGCGATTGCGCGAGGCCAGCCAGCGAGGCGACTCCGGCATCGACTTACGCAGAAACCACACGAACAGCGCACCGCAACCGGCGATGGCGAACATCCAGCGCCAGCCGTATTGCGGCACGATCAGCCAACCGAGGAACGTCGACAGGAATAGCGACGTGTTGATGATCAGATTGAGGATGGTGCCGAACCGCCCGCGCCACGCCGCCGGAATGAACTCGCTCAGCGTGCCGTAGCCGACCACAATTTCGGCGCCCATGCCGACGCCCATCACCAGCCGGAAGAAAATCAGCCAGTACATGGACGGCGCGAACGCCGCAGCGATCGACGCGAAGCCGTAAATCCCGAGATTGAACTGATAGCAGAAGCGCCGGCCGAAACGATCGCCGAGAAGACCCGACAGCCACGCGCCCGACATCATGCCGATAAACGTGACGGACACGAACATCGCATTCAGTTTCAGCGTGGATTCGCCGCTGTGGATCATGGCGGCGAGCACGCTGCCCGCGATGTAGATATCGAACGAATCGAAGTACATGCCCGCGGCAATCAGCCCGAGCAACCGCCAGTGATAGCCGGACAGCGGCAGGCTGTCCAGTCTGTATCCGATACTCGCTTGGTTGTGCATGGATGCTATCTCCGTCGACTTCGTTGTTGTAGTTTTACTGGTTGGTGGCGCTTGTCGCCGCCGGTCTATGTGAGCGCTAACAGCAAGAGCAATTATATTCCTGTCATACAATCAGTCAAGGATGAATTGCAGCTTCGGAGTGTCGACTTCATGATGCAGCGCATGAATACCGGGGGTGGCGTCGGCCTCGCGGCACTCTCGTCAGTGACCGCCTGACGAACGTCAAACCGCCAGCCAGCCGCCTTCGACCGGCAGCATCGCACCGGTCATTTGCGCTGCTGCGTCGCCGCATAGAAACACCACCAGATCGGCGACATGCGACGCCTGGACGAAGTGGCCGGTCGGCTGCTTGCCCGTCAGAAAGCGTTCGATTGCAGCTTCGCGATCCAGACCCTCGTTCTCCATCAGCGCCTGAATGCGATTTTCGCTCGTCGGCGTGTGCACCGCCCCCGGGCAGATAGCATTGCAGGTAATGCCCTGCCCCATCGTTTCCGCGGCGACCGCGCGCGTCAAGCCAAGCAGCGCGGATTTGGTCGTCACGTAGTCCACGCGATTCACCGTGCCGCGCATGCCATACACCGACGTCATATTGAAGATTCGGCCCCAGCCGCGCTCGCGCATGCCCGGCAGCGCGAGGCGGATTGCATGGAAGGCCGCGCTCAGATTGACCGATAGCGCCTGCTCCCATTTGTCGACTGGGAACGCTTCGATTGGCGCGAAGTGGCGCACCACGGCATTGTTAATCAGCACATCGATTGGGCCGGCGCGCTCGATCGTTTCGAACATCATCCGTTCGACGGCTCGTGCATCGCCAAGGTCCGCCTGCAGATAGTCGGCACGGTAACCCTGCGTCCGCTCGAATTCCGCACGCATCGGCTCGACCTGTTCGAGCGTTTCGATCCCATGCAGCACGACCCGACAGCCAGCGGCCGCGAGCGCGTTGGCCATCGCAAGACCCAGCCCATGCGACGAGCCCGTTACGAGTGCGATTCTCCCTTTCATTTGTATTGTCCTTGTCAGCAAGCACGTCCGTTGCAAGGCCGCGGCGAAGTGCGAAGCGCTCGCGGCCAAATAAATGATAGCGCTAACTTAACTGAAAAGACCGAGGGGCGCAATACGGGACGCTGGGCATGACTGTGCGTCCAGCTCACAGGGAAATCGCGCAGGGAAATCAGATTGGCGGACGCAAAAAAGGGCGCAGTATGCGCCCCGTCTTGTTTCCCGGTCTTAAAGCCGCTGCCTCAGGTGCTTTCCCGCTGGATGATTTCGAATCCAAGATCGAGCTTCGTCGGCACGGCGGGTTCGTTGCTGCGCATTCTTTGCAGCAGCGCCTCGGCGCTACGTCGGCCGATCTCGAGACGCGGCAGATTCAGACACGTCAGCCGCGGCACCGTGTGCCGCAGAATGTCGAGATCGTCGAATCCGGCGATGGCGATGCGCTCGGGCACCTTCCAGTTGCGCCGCTGCGCCTCGAAAAGCGCGCCGACAGCAAGTACGTCGCCGGCGAAGAAGATCGCGTCTACTTCGGGCGCACGCTGCATCATGTCGACCATCGCATGCGCGCCAGAGGTCAAACCGCCCTCCACTTCGCGCACGAGGCCCGGGTTGCGCTCGCGGCCAAGGGCGGTGAGCGCGGCGTGATAGCCCTTCAAACGCTCGCGGGCGCGCATGTTGTTTTTGGTAGTCAGGCAGACAAAGCCGATCGACTTATACCCACGTCCGGCCAGGTACAGGGTCATCTCCTTCGCCGCGTTGAAGTTCGAATAGCTGACCGCCATGTCGATCGGCGTACGCGCCAGGTCGCCCGTTTCAACGATAGGTATGCCGGCGGCGCGGATCATCTGGGCGGCACGCGGCGTATGAACGGTGTTGTGCAACACGAGGCCGCATACGCGCTGCGCAAGAAACGCGTCGATCAGTGCCTCTTCATCTTCGAGTGAATAGCCGCTGTCGGCCAGCAGAAGCTGCACGCCTGCTGTGCGAAGGACGTCCGCGCAACCTTTGATGCTATGGGAATACAGAGAGTTCTGGATGCTAGGCACAATCTGGCCGACCACATTCGAACGAGCCGATGCGAGGTTCGACGCGATGTGATTCGGAACGTAGCCGACCCGGCGCACCGTATCGAGCACCAGCTTGCGGGTTTCCTCCGACAACAGTGCGGGTTCCTTGAGCGCGCGCGACACGGTCATCAAGGACACATTGGCGGCTCTCGCGACGTCGATCATGCGAACGGCGTGGCCGCCCGGACGAGTCCTGCCCATGCTTGCGCCGGTTTTCGACGCTGCCCTCCCTCCGGCTGCCGGCCTGCCGGCCGTCCCTATCTTGCCGTCGTCGACGGCCGCCACACGCTTTTTCACTCGCCCATCCAGCTCTTCAGTTCGATGGCGAATTGTAGCGTATGCCAGGCGGCGTTCCGCACGCTTTGGCGGTGTCCGGCGATACCGGATATCGCCCAACCCGTGCCCGCAACAACACAACACGAGTCGCCATCAGCTTGTTATGATAGCGCTCTCATACGTTGAGGACAGGAGACTGCAGCCATGACAGCCACGCCCGAAAACTACAAGATCTTCGCGATCAAGTACGCGCATCACGACCGGCCCGCGCGCGACAATTTCATCGGCGGCGACCCGCACGATGTCAACATGCCGCTCGACTATTTCGTGTGGGCGGTGGTCGGCGAAAGCCGCACCTTCCTGGTCGATACCGGATTCGACGCCGAAGTGGGTGCGCAGCGCGGGCGCATCATCACACATTCCGTCGAAGAGGGCCTCGGCGCAATCGGCATCCGGCCGGAGACGGTCGAAGACGTGATCGTCACGCACATGCACTACGATCACGCGGGCAACCGCTCGCTATTTCCGAAAGCGCGTTATCACGTGCAGGATCGCGAAATGGCGTATTGCACGGGTCGCTGCATGTGCCACGGCGCACTGAATCATCCGTTCAATCCCGAAGATGTGAAGTCGATGATCGGCCGCGTTTTCGACGGTCGCGTGGCGTTTCACGACGGGGCATCGAACCTTGCGCCGGGCCTAAGCGTGCATCGGGTCGGCGGTCATACCGACGGTCTGCAGGTCGTGCGTGTGCACACCGAGCGCGGCTGGGTCGTGCTCGCGTCCGACGCCTCGCATCTTTACGCGAACATGGAACAGAGCCGCCCATTCCCGGCTGTGTACAACGTCGGCGACATGATCGAAGGCTACCGCCGCGTGCACGAACTGGCGGATTCCGCGCAGCACGTCGTGCCTGGCCACGACCCGGCGGTATTGACGCGTTATCCGGCGGAGAACAGGGAGACCGAAGGCTGGATCGTTCGGCTCGACGCGACGCCACGGTAAAGGACGTGCTTTTGGCATAGCACGCTGAAGTCCTCGAATCAGCATGGAAGGCCATTCGTAGCTCGGGCCTGCATTCTGAAAGAAGACGGTGAATCCGTCTCATCGGGTGACCTGGGTCAGTTCGCAAGCCGGAACTGCGCATATGAGTTCGCCGTGCGCTGTGCACGCGCTTTTGTAGATGGCGTGCCCATGCCCCGGTCGCCTTTCAGCCGATCATCGGAACTGGAGGAAGCGGCAATAGCGGCATCCGCAAAACGCGCGCAACAGGGTTGACGATTGCCTCCGAGTAAGTTGCACCTCAATGCGAAAGGCGATCGAATCCCGAACCCTCCCCAACAAGACTACAACGCGCCCGCCTCGCTCCTAAGATCTTGCGCGACAAAATCGACGAACGCGCGAATCCGATTGGACATCTGGTGCCGCTGCGAATAGACGGCAAAAATATCGGCGTTCGGCGTGTCATGCTCGGGCAATACCTGAACCAGCGAACCATCGGCGAGGTACTGCTTGATGTCCCACTCGGCCCGCATCAAGATGCCGTGCCCTTCGAGCGCCCACTTCACCGCGATCTCGCCATCGTTCGTGGTCAGCGACCCGTTGATACGCACGGCCTCCGTTTTACGCGACGCGCCTCTGCCCGAAGTCAGACGCCACACGCCGTAGGCTTCGTCACCCTGGCGGATGCCGATGCAGTTGTGCCGCGTCAGGTCGTGCGCGGTCACCGGCATCCCATGTGACGCGAGGTACGAAGGCGCGGCGCACAGCAAGCGCCGGTTCGTCGCCAGCCGGCGCGCGACCACCCGCGTATCGGGCGGCTCGCCGAAGCGGATGCAGACGTCGAACGTATCGTCGGTCAGCGGCGGAGGCGTGACCGACAACTGAAGCTGAACCGATACCTGCGGATACCTCGCGACAAAGCGCGAGATCGCAGGCGCGACATGGCTGCGCCCAAAGCCGAGCGTCGCGTTCACGCGCAGCAATCCCTTCGGGCTTTGCTTCGCGGCCCCCAGCAACTCGGCCAGTTCATCGATCTCGTCGAGAATCCGGCGCGCGTGTTCGAGGTATAGCTCGCCCTCCGGCGTAAGCATCATCCGCCGCGTGGTCCGGTTGACGAGCGCAACGCCGGCGCGGCTCTCCATCTGCGTCAAATGCTTGCTGACGGCCGCTGCCGTCAAACCCAGCTCCCGCGCGGCGGCGCTCAGGCTGCCGGATGCGGCGAGCGTCGAAAAGAAACTCAGATCAGACGGTTCGACGGTGTCGCGCATGGCTTTCACTTGTGAATCAAAGTTAAAGATGCTTTGAGTTTAGCACCGGTTTTTGCGTCCGGAGATAGGTAAAGTTCGCTCACACCCCAACACATGAAGGACGGAGACATGAAGACCTATCGCATCGCAACCATCCCCGGCGACGGCATCGGCAAGGAAGTCGTACCGGCCGGCGCGCAAGTTCTCGAAGCACTCGCAAAGACGACCCGGTCGTTCGCATTCGAATTCGAAAACTTCGACTGGGGCGGCGACTACTATCGCGAGCACGGCGTCATGATGCCGGCCGACGGGCTCGACGCCATCCGCGACAAGGACGCGATCCTGTTCGGCTCGGCCGGCGATCCGGACATTGCCGATCACATCACGCTGTGGGGTCTGCGTCTGAAGATCTGCCAGGGCTTCGACCAGTACGCGAACGTCCGTCCGACCCGCATCCTGCCGGGCATCGACGGGCCGCTGAAGCGCTGCAAGCCGGAAGACCTGAACTGGGTCATCGTCCGCGAAAACTCGGAAGGCGAATATTCCGGCGTGGGCGGCCGTGTCCATCAGGGCCATCCGATCGAAGCCGCGACCGACGTGTCGATCCTGACGCGCGCCGGTGTCGAGCGGATCATGCGATTCGCGTTCCGTCTCGCGCAATCCCGTCCGCGCAAACTGCTGACCGTGATCACGAAGAGCAACGCCCAGCGTCATGCGATGGTGATGTGGGACGAGATCGCACTCGAAGTCTCGAAGGAGTTCCCGGACGTCACATGGGACAAGGAACTGGTGGATGCATCGACCGCGCGCATGATCAATCGCCCCGCGAGTCTCGACACGATCGTCGCCACCAATCTGCACGCCGACATTCTCAGCGACCTCGCCGCCGCTCTCGCCGGCAGCCTGGGCATCGCGCCGACGGGCAACATCGATCCGGAACACCGCTTTCCGTCGATGTTCGAACCGATCCACGGTTCCGCATTCGACATCATGGGCAAGGGACTCGCCAATCCGGTCGGCACCTTCTGGTCGGTCGTCATGCTGCTCGAACACCTTGGCGAAGCCGACGCGGCAAAGCGCGTGATGCAAGCCGTCGAAGCGGTAACTGCGGACACCTCCCTTCACACCCGCGACCTCGGCGGCACGGCAACCACGGCGCAAGTGACGGCTGCTGTTTGCGCGTTCATCGAGAAAGCCGCAGCGCCCGCAGCGAACGCGGCCTAAGCCTCATCAGCGGCTCCGCTGGAGCCTGATCCGCACGGCCCGCCACGCGGCGGCCGTGGCCCGGCTCGTCCCGCGCACGGCAAATACAAGGTATCCGACACCATGTCCACTTCCTACAAGCAAGGGCGGTCCCTTTCTGTGCGAGCACGCAAATGAAAACCGCCGCCCAACTCAAGCAGCCGGCCAGCCGCGATGCCACCAGCGAACTCGACGTCGACCGCCTGCTGCAGGACATGTTCGACGCCGCGATAGCAACGGCACAACCCGCGCTGCGTGTTCCCGATTTCCTTCCCAAGGCGCCGCGCGGCCGCACGATCGTCGTCGGTGCGGGCAAGGCGTCGGCGGCGATGGCAAGAGCGGTCGAAGATCACTGGACCGGCCGCCTCGAAGGTCTCGTCGTCACACGCTACGGATACGCGGTGCCGTGCGAACACATCCAAATCGTCGAGGCCGCGCATCCCGTGCCGGACGAGAACGGCCTCGTGGCGGCCACACGCATGCTGGAACTCGTCTCGGACCTGACCGCCGACGACCTCGTCATCTGCCTGATCTCAGGCGGCGGCTCAGCCCTGCTCCCGCTTCCCGCCGAAGGCCTGACGCTGCAGGACAAACAGGAAATCAGCCAGGCACTGCTCGCGAGCGGTGCGACGATTTCCGAAATGAATTGCGTGCGCCGGCATCTCTCGGCGATCAAGGGCGGCCGGCTCGCGGCGGCCTGCCATCCGGCGCGCGTGGTCAACCTGATCATCTCGGACGTGCCCGCCGACGCCGCCAGCGACATCGCCTCCGGCCCGACCGTACCCGACACGACGACGTGCGCGGATGCGCTCGCGGTCTTGCGGCGCTATGAGATCTGCGCGTCGCCCGCGGCAATCGCACTGCTCGAAAACGGCAGTACGGAAACGCTGAAGCCTGACGATCCACATCTGCCCTGCATCAAGACCCATCTGATCGCGACGCCCCAACTCGCGCTCGAAGCCGCGGCGAGCCAGTCGCGCGCAGCCGGCGTCGACGTCCACATTCTCAGCGACGCCATCGAAGGCGAAGCCCGCGACGTCGGCGCCGTCATGGCCGGCATTGCCAGACAGGTGAGCCGCCGCGGCCAGCCTTTCCAGGCGCCCTGCATTCTCCTCTCCGGCGGCGAAACGACCGTCACGATCCGCGGCGACGGCCGCGGCGGCCGCAATGTCGAATTCCTGCTGTCGCTCGGCGTCGCGCTGAATGGCGAGCCCGGCGTGTTCGCCATCGCGGGCGACACCGACGGCGTGGACGGCCAGGAAGAAATCGCCGGCGCACTGCTGCGGCCGGACACGTTAAAGCGGGCGCGCGAGCGCGGCATCCGTCCCGCCGAGCGACTCGAAAACAACGACGCGCACGGCTTTTTCCAGGCACTGGGCGACTCGGTCATCACCGGGCCGACGCTGACCAACGTCAACGACTTTCGTGCCATTTTCATTGCCGCTCAGCACGGCGATCTTTCAGGGAGTCGATAAAGATGCGCCGCAACCGTAATGCCAAAATCGTCGCGACGCTGGGGCCGGCGAGCACCAGCCGCGACACCATCGAAGCGCTGTTCAACGCGGGGGCCGATGTGTTTCGGCTGAACTTCAGCCACGGCACACATGACGATCACCAACGACGTCTGAACATCATCCGCTCGATAGAAAAAAACGCGGGCCGCCCGGTCGGCGTACTGCTCGACCTGCAAGGGCCGAAGCTGCGGATCGGCACATTCGCGAACGGCCCGATCGCGCTGGAGAAAGGCGCCGCGTTTCGACTCGATCTCGACGCGCAAACGCCCGGCGGCAACACCCGTGTCTCGCTGCCGCATCCGGAAATCTTCGCGGCGCTCAAGCCACACACGAATCTGCTGGTCGACGATGGCCGGGTCCAGTTGCGGGTCGAACGCTGCGGTCCCGATTTCGCCGAAACGACGGTCGTCGTGGGCGGTCCACTGTCCGAGCGCAAGGGTGTCAACGTTCCGGACGTCGTTTTGCCGCTGTCCGCAATGACGGAAAAGGACCAGTGCGATCTCGAGTTCGGCATGACGCTGGGCATCGACTGGCTCGCGCTCTCTTTCGTGCAACGCGTCGAAGACATCATCGAGGTTCGCAAAATCGTCGGCGAGCGCGTCGGCATTGTGGCGAAGCTCGAAAAGCCGGCGGCGATCCAGAGCCTCGACGCGATCGTCGAGGAAGCGGATGCCGTGATGGTCGCGCGTGGCGATCTCGGCGTCGAGATGCCGGCCGAACAGGTGCCGGCGATCCAGAAGCGCATCGTCCGCGCATGCCGCAAGGCGGGCAAGCCCGTCATCGTGGCGACGCAGATGCTCGAATCGATGGTAGCTGCGCCGGTGCCGACGCGCGCCGAAGCGTCGGACGTCGCCACCGCCATCTACGACGGCGCCGACGCCGTGATGCTGTCAGCGGAATCGGCAAGCGGCAAATACCCCGTGGAAGCCGTGCGAATGATGGACTCGATCATCTCGCAGACCGAACGCGATCCGTACTACCGCGAAGTCATCGCGGCATCGCACGCGGCACCCCGCGCGAATACGTCGGACGCGATCGGCTATGCGATGCGGCACGTCACCGGATTGCTCGACGCGGTCGCAACCGTTGCCTACACGAGCTCCGGCTATTCCGCGCTGCGCATGGCGCGCGAACGGCCCTGCGCGCCGATCGTCGGCATGACGCCGCAACAGGGCACGGCGCGCCGCCTCGCGCTGGTGTGGGGCGTCCATCCCGTGCTGTGCAAGGAGGTCGTCGACGCACTCGAAGTGAGCGACCTTGCCTGCGAGACCGTGCGCACCGAAGGGTTCGGCGAACCGGGACAAACGGTCGTCATCTCGGCCGGCATGCCGTTCGGCACGCCTGGCACCACCAACCTGCTGCGCATCGCGCAGATTCCCTGAGGCATCGCATGTGACTTTAGCCCACCACGTTTTGAAGGTGTAGACGCGCGGGACATGACAAGAGCCGCACTCGACGGCCGCGGCGCGCACCGCACCCCCACTCCGTTTCTGAATAGAGCACTGCTCGATACCTCCCAGGAGGAGACAATGATTTCCGAACTCGAAAGCCGGGTTTCCCGCAAGCTCATGCTGCGGATCATCCCGTTTGTGATGCTGCTGTATTTCGTGAGCTTTCTCGACCGCGTCAACGTGGGTTTCGCCGCGCTCTCGATGAACAAGGCCATCGGCCTTTCGCCGACCGCGTTCGGTCTCGGCGGCGGCTTGTTCTTCATCGGCTACTTCCTGTTCGAAGTGCCGTCGAACCTGATTCTTCACAAGGTCGGCGCGCGCCGCTGGATTGCCCGCGTGATGGTGTCGTGGGGGATCGTCTCGTTCGCGTCGGCGTTCGTGGTCGGGCCGAACAGCTTCTACGCGTTACGCTTTATTCTGGGTATCGCCGAAGCGGGCTTCTTCCCCGGCATCATCCTGTATCTGAGCCTGTGGTTCCCGTCGCGGCAACGCGCGGTCGCGGCGGCATGGTTCATGGCGGCCGCGCCGATCTCCACCGCAATCGGCTCGCCGCTGTCCGGCGCGATCATGAAGCTGCCTCCGATCGCCGGACTTGCCGACTGGCAGATGCTCTACATCCTCGAAGCGGTGCCCGCGATCATTCTCGGCTTCTTCGTGTTGAAGTATCTGACGGACACACCGGCGAAAGCGCAATGGCTTCAACCGGAAGAACGCGAATGGCTGATCGCGAAGATGAAGATGGAAGCGGAGGCGAAGCAGTCCCATGCGGGCCACACCGCCGGCGCGCTGAGCGCCCTGCGCGATCCACGTGTGCTAGCGCTCGCACTCATCTACTTCGGCACCTCGGCGGGGCTGTACACACTCGGCTTGTGGGCGCCGTTGATCATTCGCCAGTATGGCTTCGGGTCGTTCGAAACCGGTCTGCTGGCCGGCGTGCCGAGTGTCCTCGCGGTGGTGGCCATGATCCTGTGGGCGAAACACTCGGACCGTACCGAAGAGCGCACGTGGCACGTCGTCATTCCGTGCGTCGTCGCATGCCTCGGCTTCGTCTTCGCCGGTGGTGCGACGACGGCGCTGATGATCATTCTGGCGCTCGTGATCGTGAACATCGGCATCAGTGCGGCCAAGGCGCCGTTGTGGGCGATGCCCAGCATGTTCCTGTCAGGCGCCGGCGCGGCCGCGGGAATCGCGATGATCAACTCGGTCGGCAATCTGGGCGGCTTTGTGGGTCCGTTCGTGATCGGCTGGCTCAAGAACGTGACGGGGGGATACTCAGCGGGCCTGTACGTAGTGGGCGCCACGCTGGCCGTGTCCGCCGTCGTCACGCTGATGCTGAGCCGGCAATCGAAACAGACGGCGGTCGCGGTCGAAGAGCGGCACGGGCACTGAGCTCATCCATCAAACCGACGTCTCGCCAACCGCCTGCTGCAGTAATTCCGCCGCAATATCCGCGACCCGGGCCACATGCGCGGTGGCCGCATCGCGCGCTCGCTGCGCGTCGCGGGCGCGGATCGCATCGAGAATGCGGTTCATCTCCTCCACGGCCTGGCGGCCGCGGTCGTCGGAGGCGATTGTCATCGCGCGCAAACGGTTGATCCGCGCATTGAGCTTCAGGCATGTTTTCGGCAATGGAGGGACAAGCGCGTTCGCTTGTGCGGCGCAACATGCCTACGCGGGATTTGTCAGGGGAGAACGTTTTGCCGACGGCATCTGCAAAGCAAAAGGCCCTCCGATTGGCGGGCCTTGGTGTGAACGGGGTGGAATGTGGCTCAGGCGTCGCCGGCGGGCTCGCCTGGCTGTGCGAGCGCGCTCAGCGCCAGTTCGGCGGTCCGCTTGATGTGCGCGGCCGACGCGGCCGACGCCGCGTCGCCGTCACGCCGCTCGATCGCGTCGAGCAGCTTGTTCATCTCGCGATTGGACTCGCCGCCGCGCCCCGGCGTGGCGATGGTCAGCGCGCGCAAGCGGTTGATGCGCGCGTTCAGCGTTTTGACGACAGCGAGCGATACGCGCTTTTGCGCGCCCTCGAACATCGCTTCGTAGAAACGCTCCGTGTAGTCGAGCACGCGTGGCAGGTCCTGCTTCGTGAACGCGTCTTCGATCACCGCGCGAATCTCGCGCAACTGCCGAACGAGTTCGGGCGTCGATTGCTCGGCGCACGCGCGCGCGGCATTGGCTTCGAGCAGCCCGCGCAGCTCGTAGATTTCGCCCACCTGTTCAGGGTCGAGCCGCGCAACGATCGGCCCTTGCCGCGCGACGATCTCGACCAGCCCTTCCGTCTCCAGATGCCGCAGCACTTCGCGCACGACGGTGCGGCTCACCCCGAGTTCGTCGCACAGCGTGCGTTCGACGAGCCGCGCGCCTGGCCGGAAATACCCTTGCACTATCGCGCCGCGTAGCTTGTCCAGCGTGAGTTCGCGCAGGGTCTTGGCATTGCGGTCGATTCTGAGGTCTGACATGGGCGGCAAAAGAGAAATGGACGATGGCTGTGCCGCGTACTCGATACGCCGAGGCACGCGGACTGGAATGCCATATTATCGTTCATCTCGTCTTCATGCCTATCGGGCAGGCTTTGCCGCCGCGGATTGCAAAACCTCCGAGCGCGGCGGATGGTTGACCTTTAGAAACCCAGGCTGTACACATCACAAAATGGACGCCACGGTTTCAGAGAGGCATCGATGAGCCGCCCTTTTTTCACGATTGGTCATTCCAACCGTCCACTGCCCGAATTCGTGAGTCTGCTGAGAGAGGCGGAGATCGCGACGCTGATCGACGTGCGCAGCATTCCGCGCTCGCGAACCAATCCACAGTTCAATCGAGACACGCTACCGGATGCACTCGCGCCGGAGCACATCGATTACGTGCATCTTGCCGAACTGGGTGGACGCCGCAGCAGGCGCAAAGACGAAGCGCCGTCGCTCAATGCGTACTGGACCCATCCAGCGTTCCGCAATTATGCGGACTATGCGATGAGCGACGCTTTCCGCGAGGGTCTGACGCAGCTTCTCGCGCTCGGCCATCGGCGCCGCTGCGCGATCATGTGCGCGGAGGCGGTCTGGTGGCGCTGCCACAGGCGTATCATTACGGACTACCTGCTGCTGCACGACGAAACCGTGCTGCACATCATGGACGCGCGTCACACAACCATTGCGACGATGACACCGGGCGCGCAACCTCAACCCGACGGCACGTTGATCTATCCGGCTCAAACCACGACCTGAGCCGGCACACGACTCGACTGCCCGTCAGCCGTACTGCCCGACTGCATGACTGTCTCTACGAAACCCACATCGCTCGATATCCTGCTGCGCGAGATTCGCGCCTGCACACTCTGCTCGTCCGTGCTGCCGCACGCCCCGCGGCCGGTGCTGGCGGCATCCGAGCAGGCGCGCATTCTGATCATCGGCCAGGCGCCGGGCGCGCGGGTGCATGCGTCCGGCGTTCCATGGAGCGACGCGAGCGGTACGCGGTTGCGCACGTGGCTCGGCGTCGACGACACCACGTTCTACGACGGTTCGAAATTCGCCGTCGTGCCCATCGGCTTCTGTTTTCCAGGCCGGGGCCCGAGCGGAGATTTGCCGCCACGGCCCGAGTGTGCCGAGCGCTGGCACAAGGAGTTGCTCGGGCACATGTCGTCGGTCCAGCTCACGCTGCTGGTCGGACAATACGCGCAGCGATTCGGACTGGGCAAGGCATTCGGGCCGACCTTGACGGACACGCTCGTCCGGTGGCGCGAATTCGGCCCACAGGTCATGCCGCTGCCGCATCCGTCGCCGCGCAACATTGCCTGGTTCAAACGCAATCCGTGGTTCGACGCGAGCGTTTTGCCGACGTTGCGCGAGCGTGTCGCGGCGGCATTGGCGACTCCTCGCGCGGCCTGACATCCGACGGCCGTCGGATAGTGTTGGTCACCCCTGTCATGCCGGCTCCATGCCGTGACGAAGCTTGGCGAAGCGTGCCTCAGAGGATGCCAGAAACGAGAGCACTGCCTTAGCGGCATCTCTCTGTCTGGATGCGGTGCATATGGCAGCCGCAAAGACCGTGACGATCTGGACTTCGTGAGGCAACGAGCCGATGACATCGATTCCCGGCAGATGCATCAACTCGCTCAACTGCTGGAAACCCAGCTCGACTTCCCCGCGTGCGACGAGCGTACCCACCGGCACGCCGGGCGGCGCCTGCACGACGCGCGGCGCGATGGTTTCCGCAATGCCCCAGCGCTCGAACAAACGGCTCAGGTGCGAACCGCTCGGGCCCGTTGAATAGCCGATACTGCGCGCCGCCAGAATCGTTTCTCGCAGCGCGGCTTCAGTGCCGACATCAGGCCGCGGTGCGCCGGCTGCCACCGCGATCGCCACGCCCGAACGAGCCAGATCGACCCGACTGGCCGGCTCGATCCGGCCGGCTGCTGCAAGCCGCTCGATCGCGTCGGCCGCGAGCACGACGATATCGAACGACTCGCCTTGCTGGACGCGCTGGGCCGCGGCCACGCCGCCGACCGACTCGACGGCCACCCGCCGCCCCGATACCCGTTCACATCCTTCGACCAACTCGGCGAGCACCTGGCGCGTGGCCATCGACGAGATGCAGGTGATCTGCTCACTCATGGTTTCTCTGCCTCTCAATCGATGTAACGCAGCCCAGCCTGTTTTAGCGGCTCGCGCATGCTGTACATATCGAGGCCGAGCACACCCGAAGCCAGCTTCGCACGCTTCTCGCCTTCGTTGGCTTCGCGCGCCGCCGCCTTGTCGAGCACCTTCCGCGCCGACGCAGCGGGGACCACCACCACGCCGTCTTCATCCGCGACGACGACATCGCCCGGATTCACCAGCGCCCCGGCGCACACCACCGGAATGTTCACCGAACCGAGCGTCGCCTTGACCGTCCCTTTGGCCGAGATCGCCTTGCTCCACACCGGGAATTTCATCTCGGTCAGCACGCTCACGTCGCGTACACCGGCGTCGATGATGAGACCCTGCGCGCCGCGCGCCTTGAAGCTCGTCGCCAGCAGGTCGCCGAAGTAACCGTCCGTGCAGTCCGCCGTGACACCGGCGATGACGATATCGCCCGGCTGGATCTGTTCCGCCGCGACGTGCAGCATCCAGTTGTCGCCCGGTTGCAGCAGCACCGTGACGGCCGTACCGTGGGCGCGCGCGCCGGCATAGATCGGACGCATATAAGGCTTCAGCAGACCGACACGCCCCATTGCCTCATGCACGGTGGCGGTTCCGAGCGCCCCGAGTTTCGCGGCGACGTCGCCATCTGCCCGCTGGATGTTGCGATACACCACACCTAGTTCATACATGATCAATGTCCCTTCGTCTTCAATGCCGCATCGAGGCGCGGATAGACGCGGCGTGCATTACCTTCGTAGATCCTGTAGCGCTCGTCCGCATCGATATGCGCGGCCTCGATGTAGCGTTTCGTGTCGTCGAAATAATTACCCGTCTCCGGATCGATGCCGCGCACGGCGCCGATCATCTCGCTTGCAAACAGGATGTTGTCCACCGGTATCACGCGCGTGAGCAGGTCTATGCCCGGCTGGTGATACACACAGGTGTCGAAGAACACGTTGTTGAGCAGATGGTCTTTCAGCAAGGGCTTCTTCAGTTCCTGCGCGAGTCCGCGAAAGCGTCCCCAGTGATAGGGCACCGCGCCGCCGCCGTGCGGAATCACGAACCGCAGCGTGGGGAAATCGCGGAACAGGTCAGACGTGAGGCACTGCATGAACGCGGTCGTGTCGGCGTTCAGGTAATGCGCACCGGTCGTGTGGAAGCACGCATTGCAGCTCGTGCTCACGTGGACCATCGCGGGGATGTCGTACTCGACCATCTTCTCGTAGATCGGATACCAGTAGCGATCGGACAGCGGCGGGCTGGTCCAGTGACCGCCCGATGGATCCGGGTTGAGATTGATCGCCACGTTGCCGTACTGCTCGACGCATTTGACGAGTTCGGGAATGCAGGTGGCGACATCCACGCCCGGACTCTGCGGAAGCATCGCGGCCGGGATGAAATGATCGGGGAACAGCTGGCTCACACGGAAGCACAACTCGTTGCAGATCGCCGCCCACGTACTGGAAACCTGAAAATCGCCGATGTGATGCGCCATGAAACTCGCGCGCGGACTGAAGATGGTGAGGTCGAGCCCGCGCTCGCGCATCAACCGCAACTGGTTGCTCTCGATCGATTCGCGCAACTCATCGTCGCTGATCTGCAACTCGGAGACCCTGGGCATTTCGGAAGGATTGTTGATGCCTGCAACCTGACGATTCCGCCACGTCTCCAATGCCTTGGGCGCAGTGGTGTAATGCCCGTGAATATCGATGATCATCGTAGCTCCAAACAACTGAGTGAATTACCGGCGCAATGGCTCAGTTCAATGCCATGCGCCGCTGACTTCGCTAGCGAGCCTTATTCGGCCGCGCAGTCGCCTCGCTTCAAAACGTATGCTGCATGCCGACACCGTATGTACTTCCGGACGGATTGGCGGTCAGCTTGTCGTAGGAATACACCGCATACACATACGTGCGCTTGGACAAAATATAGTCATAGGCAATGGAGCCGGTATTGCGCACGTTGCTATGGTTCGACGGCGCGCTGTGTTTCGTGCGCGCCCATTCGGCGAGGATCAGGTTCGACGGAGTCAACGGTACGGAAACCCCCAGCTCATACGTATGTGAGCCGGTCTCGACGTCGTTGTTGCTTGTCATCTGCGCGGCCCCGTAGAGCTTGACGAGCTTTGCATCGTACGCAGCGCCCGCGAGATAGAGATATTGACCGCTCGACGGCGCGACCGCCGCCGTTCGTACGCGCTGCGCCGAGAACACCGCCGTGAGCGGCCCGTTTGCGTATGTCAGATGCAAACCGATGTTGTCCTTCCCCTGTTGACCCGTGGTGCTGCTCACGCCGTAGATCACGGTGCCCGTGAGACCGCCGTAGTTGGGCGAAACGTACTCGACGGCGTTTTGCCAGACCGTGTCGCCGATCTGCGTGTTGTTGTAACTCGCGGTGTACGACTGCACGATCAACGGCGAAAACACCACGGACGAACCGAACGGGTTGACGAGTTGCTGGTTGTAATAAGTCGGATTGGTCTGCTCCCCCACTTTGAACGAGCCATAGGCGCCAGTCAGGCCGACATAGGCATTGCGCGAAAACAAACCATCCGTGGTGTTGCGTCCCATCTGCCCGGTGTTCGGTCTGAAAAAACTCTCGAGAACGAAGATCACCGCATTGCCGCCACCCAGGTCTTCGCGACCGCGCATGCCCCAGAACGATGTCGTCATTCCGCCGCCGCCTAGCTGCACCGTGCTCGCACGCGTCGTGCTCAGTTTCGAACTGTCGATATACATGCCGATGAGTCCATATAGCTGAACGGACGACGGTGGAGTCGCCGCTGCGCCGGCTGTCGCCGATGAATCGTCTGCGTGCGCGACACCGACACCGCCTGCCGCGAACAATGCCGTTGCCACGCACGCAGCGTTGAAATCCGCTCGCCCGAGCAATCCTTTTTTATTCACTGACATCTTGCTTTCGCCTCCAAACCAGTTTGTTTTTTTCGCGCGAACGCCTCCCGCTGCGTGCGCGGGTAGCGCACGCAGACAGCGAAACACACGAGGGATTTTGTTTGCGGCTAACCGGTCATTCTGTGTAGCGGCGCGACATTTCGGCGCTCAGTTTCGAGCGGTCGAGTTCGTGCTCCCATGCCGACACCACCAGCGTGGCGACACCGTTGCCGATGGTGTTGGCGATTGCGAGCCCCGTTCCCATGAAGCGGTGAATGCCGAGGATCAGAACCATTCCCGACACCGGGATGATCGGGAAGACCAGCAGCGTCGAGGTCAGCATCACGAAGGCCGCGCCGGCCACGCCGCTCGCGCCTTTCGACGTCAGCATAGCCACGCCCACGAGCGTGAGTTCCTGCGTCAGGCTGAGCTCGATGTTGAATGCCTGCGCGATGAACAGCACGGCCATCGTCAGATAGATGTTGGTGCCGTCGAGATTGAACGAATAGCCGGCCGGAATCACGAGACCCACCACCGACTTCGAACAGCCGAGCCGTTCGAGTTTTTCGAGCATCTGCGGCAGCGCGGCCTCGGACGAACTCGTGCCGAGCACGATCAGGATTTCCTCGCGGATATAGCTCAGAAAGCGCAAGATGCTGAAACCGAGCAAGCGCGAAATCACGCCGAGCACCACCAGCACGAAGAAGGCGAGTGTCACGTAGAACGCGCCGATCAGCTTGAGCAAAGGCACGACCGCGCCAATGCCATAGGTGCCGATCGTGAACGCGATCGATCCGAACGCGCCGATCGCCGCGACCTTCATGATGATATGAACGATGCCGAAGAACGTCTGTGCAAACCGGTCGATCATGCGAACCAGCGGCCGGCCGTATTCGCCCGTAGCCGCGAGCGCGGCGCCGAACAGCACGGAGACAAGCAGAATCTGCAGCACATTGCCGCTCGAGAATGCGCTGGACACGGTGTCGGGAATGATGTGCATCAGAAAGTCGACCGTGTTCTGTTCGTGCGCGGCAGTCGTGTATCCGGCGAGCGCCTTGGTATCGATCGTCGCGGGATTCAGATTGAAGCCGCTGCCGGGACGAAACAGATGTCCGGCCACGAGGCCGATCACGAGCGACAGCGTCGATACGACTTCGAAGTACAGCAGCGCCTTGCCGCCCACGCGCCCGACTTTCTTGATATCGCCCATGCCCGCAATGCCGGTGACGACCGTGCAGAAGATGATCGGGCCGATCACCATCTTGACCAGCTTGATGAATGCGTCGCCGAGCGGCTTCATCTGCACGGCGAGCGACGGTGCGAAATGACCCAGCAGCACGCCGAGAAAGATTGCGAGTAGCACGTGAAAATACAGCGCGCGATAGAAGGGCTTCTTCGCGCTGCGCGCGGGCGATGTCATGACGGCGCTATCGTTCATGACGCCGCTCGCAAATGAGCCGCAAGGGCCGGGTGGCAATGCATATCGATCATGGTTGTCTCCTGATTGGAATGGTGGGCGGAAAGCCGGTCATTGCCGGACTTCCGCCTGGCTGCCATTCTGGATGTGGCAGTTCAAACGTGAGGGCAGCGGGTCAAGCGAACCGATCGCTCAGAATCCGTAAAGCCGTGCCGGGTTCGTGACGAGCAATTGTTCGCGCAGCGCCGCGTCCGGACAGAAGCGGAACAGCAGATCGACCAGTTCGCCGTCGTTCGGCATGTCCTTGCTGATGTTCGGATGCGGCCAGTCGGTACCCCACAGCACGCGGTCGGGGGCCGCTTCGATCAGCGCGTGCGCGAACGGAATCGCATCGTCGAACGGACGGCGGCCCGCGGACACGCGCTCGGCGCCGCACACTTTGACCCATGCGAGCGGATTGCGCATCAGTTCCAGAAGCTGGCGGAACGGTTGCTGATCGACGCCGGCTTCGGCGCGTACGCGGCCCATGTGATCGATCACGAACGGCACCTTGATGCGCGCGATCCGCTCGGCGTATTGCAGGATGTCCTGCGCGTCCAGATGCAGCACGACGTGCCAGCCAAGGCCCTCGATACGCTCGAGCACCCGGTCGAATACGTCGAGATCGGGCGCGCCGCCCAGATGCGCGACGAAATTGAAGCGCACGCCGCGCACGCCCCGCGCGTCGAGATCGGCCAATTGTTGGTCAGTCACGTCGCCGTCGACGATCGCGACACCGCGATAGCGTCCATTGCCGCGCGCAATGGCGTCCAGCATCGCCGTATTGTCGGTGCCGTGGCAGCTCGCCTGCACGATCACGCCGCGGCTCGCGCCGAGAAAATCATGCAGCGCGACGAGGCGCTCGAACGGGGCGTCGGGCGGCGTATAGCTGCGATCCGGCGCATAGGGAAATCGATCTGCGGGGCCGAACACGTGGCAGTGCGCGTCGCACGCGCCGACCGGAAGGTGCTGAGCGGGTCGAACGGGATGGGGATCGGGAGGCAAGCAGGATTTCATGGAGCGTCGTCTCGATGTCATGCCGCGTGGCGCGGCTTTGTACGGGTTGGATGCATTGTGGCGGCGATGATGGATGGGTACAATCGCCATATTGAACTAGCTGATATGTGAATTTCACATGACTGGCCGACAATGGACCTGAAGCAGCTCGAGGCATTCGTTCACGTCGCTGAACTCGGCAGCTTTACGCGTGCCGCGATTACGCTGGACACGAACCAGCCCGCCTTGAGCCGGCTCGTGCGGCATCTGGAAGTGGAATTGCGCCATACGCTGCTCGAGCGCACCGGCCGCGGCGTGACCTTGACGCCGGCCGGCCAGCGCATGCTCGCGCATGCGAAAGGTATCCTGCAGCAGGTGCAGCGCGCCTCACAGGATCTGGACGAGTTGCACGGCGCAGTCGGCGGTCATTTCGGCATCGGCATTACCCCCAGCTTCGCCAGGGTCGCCACGCCTGAACTCGTGCGTGACTTTCGTTCGTCGTTTCCCGGCGCGACGATCTCGGTGGCTCAAGGCTTGTCCACCTATCTGATCGAATGGCTGATGATGGGCCGCATCGACGTCGCGGTCCTGTACGACACCTTCGATACGCCGTTGATCGACAAGCGAACCATCTTTACTGAAGAGCTGTTTCTGATCGGCCCGGACACCGGCGATGCACTCACGGAGGCAGCGCGCGAGCCCACGACAACGATTACGCTGCGCGAAATCGTGCGCTATCCGCTGGTCATCCCCGGCCGCATGCACGCGATCAGACGGATGGTCGAGGCGGCCGCCGCGGAACAGGGCGTCAGATTGCGGATCGAACTGGAAGTGGATGCGGTGACTTCGATTCTCGATCTGGTCAGCGAGGGCATCGGGTATGCGGTGCTGTCGCTCAATGCGACCACGAGCGATGTTCTCAAGCGGCGCTTCCAGGTGATCCGCATTACCGAGCCGACGCTCTTCAGTCGGCTTGCGATCGCGACCAGCAGCAAGCACACGCTGTCACAACTTGCCGTCCAGTCGATCGCCATGCTCGAATCGAAAATTTTGCCTCTCTACGGGAATGCGGCCTGACTGGGCGTTTGTGTCTGCATCGCCATCAATTTGTTTGTGCACGCCTAGAACGTTCCCAGCCGCTCGCGCAGATACTGACCGGTCCGCAGCGCCTGCGCGGCGATCGTTAGCGCCGGATTGAGCGCCGCCGACGACGGAAAGAACGAAGCGTCGACGACGAACAGATTCGGGTGATCGAATGCGCGGCACCAGGGATCGAGCGGCGCGAGGGCGGGATCGTCGCCGAAGCGCACGGTCCCGCACTGATGCGACGGCGTATCGATCCCGAACGGCCGGCTCAGCACCGCGCGCATACCGATCTGCCGCAGCAGCCGCTTGCTGCGCTCGACGAAGCGCGCGTGCGGGGCCATGTTGGTGCGTTTCCAGTGCAACTCGACGCGCCCGTCGGCCAGTGGCCGCACGAAGCTGTCGGGATGCGGCAGATCCTCCGACATCGCGAGCCAGTCGACGCTGTGACGCGCGAGCCACGCCGCGCCCCAGCGCGGCAGCGACGGCCGCGCGGCGCGGATCATCGGTTCGCTGATGTTGCCGAGCATCTGCAGATTGCCGAGCGGCGCACGATCGTCATCGCAACCGAAGTAGAAGTCGTTGAGCGAGAGCGTCTTCGTGAAGCGCGTGTCGTTGACGGTCCACGGCAAGAGGCCCATCAACGCGGTCGTATTGTGGTTCATGTAATTGCGCCCCACCATGCCCGACGAATTCGCAAGGCCGTTCGGATGCCACGCGTTCGCCGAGCGCAGCAGCAGCAAAGCCGAATTGATCGCGCCAGCGCTGAGTATGAAGAGCGGTGCGCGCACGACGCGCGGCTCGCCGCCGACGTCGAGCTCGATGCCGACGATCCGCTTGCCCGCGTCGTCCGTGACCAGACGTGTCGCACGTGCGCCGGTCAACAGTGTGACGTTCGGATCGCGTAACGCCGGATCGATCAGGCAACGCTCCGCATCGCCCTTCGCATCGACACGGCACGGAAACGCGTCACAGGTGCCGCAGCGCACGCACGCGCCGCCTGGCCGCAGGTCGATTGCCGAGGGCATGTGGAACGGCCGCAGCCCCGCCTGCGTCAGTCGCTCGGCGAACTGGCCGATCAGTGGCTCGTGCGGGATCGGCGGAAACGGATACGCGGACGAGCGCGCCGGCTCGGTCGGATCGTCGCCATGGCGGCCGTGCACGCCGAAGAGGCGCTCGGCCTCGGCGTAATACGGCTCGAGATCGGCATAGCGGATCGGCCACGCGGGCGAGATACCGTCCTCGTGCTCGGCCGCCTCGAAATCGCGTTCGCGGAAGCGGAACATCGCCGTGCCGTAGAACTTCGTGTGCCCGCCGACGAAGTAGTACTGGCCAGGGCCGAACGGCCGGCCCGTCCCGTCGACCCACGTTTCGCGCGCGCGATAACGGCGTTCGACGAACACGGCCTCCGGATCCGAATTCTGCGGCTCGCGCGGCAGCCGTTCGCCGCGCTCGACGATCAGCACGCGCGCGCCCGTGCCCGCGAGGCTCAGCGCGGCCGCCCCGCCGCCGACACCCGAGCCGACGATCACCACGTCGTAGTCTCTCATCGCGTGTCGCCCTCACACCCGGTGTTCGAATCCGCTCCGGTCATCGACGCCCCCTTCAGAGCCCGGCCTGCACGCGCGTGCGCTCACCGCTTCGCACCGCTTGCCGCACCGCGAGCGCGGCGGCGAGCGAGCGCACACCATCCTCGCCGGTCGCAGCCGGCTGCTCCACGCCGCGGCTCGTCACCGCCGCATTGAACCGCGCGAGCGAGCGTTCGTAGAGATTGTGATGAACGACGGGCACGGTGCGCTCACCGGTCGCGTCGCGCACGATCACTTCGCCGACCGGGCGTTGCGTCATCACATCACGGCCGATCAGTGAGCCGGCGGTGCCGTGGATCTCGATGCCGGTGCCCGCGTATGCGACTGTGAACGCGTCGTGCAGTTGAACGAGCACGTCGTTGTCGAAGCGCAGTACGGCCATCACGCCGTCGTCGACGCCTTCGGACGCAAGCGATGGCGGCGGCGTCATCGCGACCGCCTCGACCGGCTCCGCGTCGAGGATGAACCGCAGCGTATCGATGTCGTGCACGGTGATGTCGAGAATCACGCCCGCGCCCGCGGACGGCTGCGCGATCCGCCAGCCCTGCAGATGCTCGGGCAGATGCACCGCATGGAACACGCGCGCGTAGAGCGGCCGGCCGATCGCGCCGTCGCGCACGAGTTGCCGAAGCGCGAGATGCGTCGCGGCGTTGCGCAGATGATGGTTCGTGCCGAGCACGACGCCAGCGCGCCGGCAGGCGTCGACGATTGCGTGCGCGTCGTCGAGCGTCATCGCGAGCGGCTTCTCGCAGAGCACGTGCTTGCCCGCGTTGGCCGCCGCGATTGCCTGCGTCGCATGAAGCTCGTTGGTCGTGCTGATATACACGGCGTCGATGCCGGGATCGGCGAGCAGCGCGTCGAGCGACGTGCAGCTCTTCGCGATCCCGTGCTTCGCCGCATAGGCTTCGCCGCGTGCACGATCGCCGCTCAGCACCGCCGCCACCGCGTTACCCGGCTGCGCGCGGATCGCGTCGATCATCCATTCGTGCGCGATCGTGCTCGCGCCGATCAGTCCCCACCGCAGTTCGTGTCCCATCGTGACTCCCGGTCCGTGCGGCCCACCGTGGGCCCGCGTCGCATGCTGGATAGAGATTAGCGACGTAACGCGCGCAGCGGTATTGCAGAGACCGCTAGTTTTGGCACAATTGCCGCATCGCGACCGCGTCAGGCCGCACGATTGGCATCATCGCCACGTTCGGAGGTCTTCGGTCATGCGTCCCTTTTTCGAACAGGTCAACATTCCGCTCGATCAGTCATGGACGCTATTCGACCGCCGATTGCCCGCGTTTCCGTTCAACTGGCACTACCACCCGGAGTTCGAACTGACGCTGACGCTCAATAGCGTCGGCGAGCGCTTCGTCGGCGATCACATCGAGCATTACGGCGACGGCGATCTCGTGCTCGTCGGCCCGAACCTGCCGCACGCGTGGCAGTCGCGCGAGCGCCTGCGCGACGACGCGCCGCATCGCGCGCTCGTCGCGTGGTTCACGCAGGCATGGGTCGACACGCTGCACACCCACTATGTCGAATTCGCGCCGCTGCGCGCGTTGCTCGCCGAATCCGTGCGCGGGCTCGCGTTTTCAGCCGACGTCCGCGCGCTGGCCGCGCAGCGCCTTCTCGCGCTCTGCGACGCGCCGCCGGCCGCGCGCTGGCTCGGACTCGTCGAGGTGCTGCTGCAGCTCGCCTCGGATACGCAGCGCCGCTCGCTCGCGCTGCAGGGTTTCCTGCCCGTCGACAATCCGCGCGACCGCGCGCGGCTCGAGCGCGTGATGTCGTTTCTGAACGCACACTATGCGGAGCCGATCCGGCTCGCGACGCTCGCCGAACTCGCGGCGATGAGCGAAAGCCAGCTGCAACGCTTCTTCAAGCGCTGCACGCGGATGACGATCAGCGACTACCTGAACCAGTTGCGGATCGGGCGCGCATGCGCGCTGCTGATGCAGCCCGATCGGCCGATCGGACAGATCGCGGCCGAACTCGGCTACGGACAGGCCAGCTACTTCACGCGGCAGTTCCGCGCGACGAAGGGCATGACGCCGATGGCGTTCCGGCGCAAGTACGAAACGCGGGAGTGATGCGTAAGCAGACAACCGTCGCTGATGCGGACGGGAATGCCGCGACATAGGAACGCCGCGAGTCCGGTCGAATTTCCGTCAGCCGCCACTATCGAGTTCGCCTCCGGTTCACGCGCTTAAACCCGGTCCCGATAGACTTCTGAAATCAACTGCGTCACGTGCGTCACCTGCGTCCAGAACCATTGCACACCGGGGTCCCTGGCGCTGCGCCGATGCCGCACCCGGCGTTCGATCAGGACTACGTGCTCGTCATGGACGAGCATCATCCGCTTGCATTGCAAGGACGCTACCGGGCCAGCAGCGTCGCCACGTTGGAGCGAAGCTTTTCACTGAGTGCATTCCACCGACTCCCTAGCGGCCGTTCATTTCGTCGTTTGGCCCTCCGCTATGCCCGAGAGGCATGCCCCTCTGCATACAAGGTCTTTGCCGCACCTTCCACGGAAACTTATAGTCGTTGCACCACCATGGATCAAAAGTGGCGCTACGAAGAAGTTCGTCGGTTTGGAGCAGGGCAGACTCCGCTTCTAAAAATGGTCCGGCAAAGACAAGAGTCAATCATCAACTGGATTAGCGACGCGGTGAATCGCGCACAAAACCTTAGGAAAAAACATGTCTAAGTTAGCTCAAAAAGTGGCACTCGTTACCGGTGGTTCACGCGGCATCGGTGCGGCAATCGCGAAACGTCTGGCGGCGGATGGAGCGAGCGTGGCCTTTACCTACGCGAAGGACGCCAGCGCGGCCTCGGCCGTGGTCAAAGAGATTGAACTCAATGGAGGAAAGGCGATTGCGATCCAGGCGGACGCTACTGACGTCGAAGCTGTCGAGGCTGCTGTCGAGAAAGCTTTTGCGACCTTCGGACGGCTGGATGTGCTGGTGAACAATGCTGGCACGGCCATTCCGAAACCTTTCGAAGACACGACGCTGGAGGAGATGGATAGAGTGATCGACATCAACGTGCGCGGCGTATTCGCTACGACCAAAGCTGCGCTGAAGCACCTGAGTGATGGAGGCCGGATCATCATGATCGGTTCGGCGGTGGGCGAGCGTGCCATTGCGCCCGGACTGGTGCCCTACGCAGCCACGAAAGCAGCGGTCAGGATGTTCACACAGGCGCTTTCCAGAGAGGTGGGAGGCCGGGGCATCACGGTCAACAACGTCCAGCCGGGGCCGATCGATACAGACCTGAATCCCGCTTCAGGCGATTGGGCGGTGCCGCAGAAGGCCGCCACGGCACTCGGCCGCTACGGACGCGCCGAGGAGATCGCCGCAATGGTAGCGTTCGTCGCCGGCCCGGAGGCCTCATACATTACCGGGGCGAATCTTACGGTGGATGGCGGAATGAATGCCTGAGCCTGGGCACATATTCGCCCTACGGATTTGAAGAAGGGCGACGTCCGTACGGACGCGACGGGGAGTCGATCAGCTAGCGGAGCCGGCGCTCCATTGAAGACCCGCCATACATCCATCGTGCCTCAACGACGTCGAGAGAGTCGTAGAATATTGCAGTGGGTCGTTTTCCGGCGCCCTCCTCGACGCCGGACCGAAAAGGGTGACCTCGCCCGACGTGATCGACGATGCGAACCGGTGCTTGGCCGTCAGGAACTGGCGAGCCGCGTCTACGAGGTCGAGCCGGTCGACCTTGAGTTCAAGGAGACGACATGAACGCAGTGTGCCCGCTGCACGGGCCAACGAAAATCATCCGCACGAATGCGTACGGGTTTCCGGTCTACGCGTGCTGCTGCGACGACGTGACCTATGTAACGCCGCCGGATGCGTGTACGAGAGCGCCGACGCAACGCGGGCGTGACCCGCAACCCGAACAACCGAAGACGAGGAAAGAATGATCTGCCGGGCACCTGCCGCCGAGGTGGCGGCAGGCCAGGCTTCAGCCAATAAGATCGGCACCTGTCGTCAGGACGATCTTTCCAAAGTGCGTGCCGGAATCGATCAGCTCGTGAGCGCCGCGAGCGTCGGCAAGCGCAAAGGTCTTGTAGACAACCGGCTTGATCTTGCCGCTCTCGATGTGCGGCCAAACCTGCCGCTCCAATTCGTTGATGATCGTCGCCTTGTCCGCGGATGTGCGCGACCGTAATGTCGAACCCATATGCGTGAGACGTTTCGTCATCATCGGCACGACGTTGAGATCCTTCGCCGGCCCCTTGATCACGCCCACCTGTAGGATCCGTCCGTCCATGGCCGCGGCGTCATAATTTCTGGCCACGTAGTCGCCGGCAATGATGTCGAGGATCACGTCGACGCCTTTTCCATCGGTAAATCGCTTCGTTTCGGCGACGAAATCGTCGTCGCGGTAATTTATCGCGAGATCCGCGCCTAGCGCCAGGCTGGCCTCCCGATGCGCCTGCGAGCCAACTGTCGTGATGATTTTCGCAGCGCCGAATGCCTTCGCCAGCATGGTCGCCGTGGTACCGATACCTGACGCGCCGCCGTGGATCAACACCGATTCGCCGGCAACCAGCTTGCCGCGCTGGAACAGGTTCAGCCATACCGTCATCAACGTTTCGGGCATCGCCCCCGCTTCCACCAACGTCAAGCCTTTGGGGATAGGCATTGTGTTGCAGGCGTGCGCGACGGCATATTCCGCGTAGCCGCCGCCGGGAATCAATGCAAACACCAGTTCGCCGACCCGGAATTGGGACACGTTGGCGCCCACGGCAACCACCTGACCTGCCACTTCCAGCCCCGGGATATCAGAAGCGCCGGGGGGCGGATCATACAGCCCCTTGCGCTGGAAAACGTCTGGGCCGTTCACGGCAGCCGCGTGGATGCGGATCAGAACCTGATCGGCGGCCGGCATCGGCACCGGGCGCGTAGCCGGCACCAGGACCTCAGGACCGCCAGGCTGTTTGATCTCAATGGCCGTCATGGACGACGGCACGCGATAAGTTGAAGCAGACATGGATACCACTCCTTCTATAGGTGAGGCTCGACTGATCCGGGCGGATCGTTGAACGAGGAACTCTTGCGTTCAGTATAGGGCTCGACATTGATGAATATGCGCAGCATTATTCACACTGTGAGATGCAAATTTGCATCAGGAGGGCAGCACGATGAACTGGGATGACGCGCGTGTGTTTCTCGCGGTGGAGCGCGAAAAAACGCTCCGTGGAGCGGCTAGGACGCTCAATCTCGATCAGGCGACGGTCGGCAGACGGATTGCGGCACTGGAGCACGCCCTACGCGCAACGCTCTTCCTGCGCACCTCCGAGGGTTACGCGTTGACCGCCGCAGGCGAGGCCGCGCTGAGATCAGCGGAGAAAATGGAACAGTCCGCACACGAACTCGTCAGACGAACTCAAGGCACGGATACACGGCTTGCGGGGGACGTAAGAGTCACCAGCACCGACTCGATCGCGCTCGACTTCCTGCTTCCCGCCATCGAACGCCTGCACGCTGCGCATCCCGAAGTGCGCGTCCTGCTGGACACGTCGACGCGCATGCTGAATCTGGCAAAGCGTGAAGCGGATATCGCGGTCCGGTCGGTCAAGCCGGAAAATCCCGATCTTGTCGCGCGGCGCCTGGCTCGCTGGCCCATGGCGCTCTTTGCATCGAATGCTTATCTCGAACAGCACGGCAAGCCCGCCACTGGCTCCGCATTTGCGGGCCACGATCTCGTCGTCTATCAGGGAAACTGGACCGGCACTCGATCACCGACTCTTGCTGGCGAACCGATACACGCGGGGCGCATCGTATCGACCTTCAATTCCAGCCTCATGTTGCGTACCGCGGTGAAGGCGGGCATCGGCATCGGTGAGCTTCCGATACATCTGGCTGAGCACGACGGCCTCGTGCAGATATGGCCGGAACCCCCACGTGGAGCGGTCTACGAAATCTGGCTCGTCACGCATCAAGACCTTCGGCATACCGCGCGCATCGCAGCAATGATCGACGGCATCGTCTCCGCGTTCGAAGAGCACACAACCCACAAAAAATAGTCACGCACGACCTGGCAGCGGCGATTGCGTGTCGCCCGCTATCGCGCGATCGTCCATCATTCGCACCGCGCGATCTGAATGCGCCTGCCTTTTGTCCGATATTCATCTGCGTCTGCGAATATCCTGGATTACGCTATTTTTGCTACGCGACTTAAAGCGTGGCTGACTCACGAAGTCACAATTGCGCGGACTTTCGTGCACCTCTTCTGCACGTGCCTGCCGACACCGAGCTAAAAAAATAACCGCTTGGTGAAGCGTTTCCCCATTTAATTACTTTGGCCAACGCCGAGGCTTTTTCGCATCTCACGCGGGAATAGCCGACCGCATCGAGGGCCCCTCTTTCATTTATCGCTCGTTTCCGCAAACGGCGGCAGCCGGGAATCACTGCGGCGATTTTTAATTTCATTTGTTTGAATTGGGCACCTCATTCCGCCAGGCAACAGGCCGCGGCGCGCTGTGATGTTACGCGCCTGACTGGGTGACAAGGAGATGACCATGAAGATCAAGCATCTAAGCATTTTGTCAGCAACCGCCGTTGCACTTCTCTTGCTCAGTGGCGCCGCGCAGGCCGACGACCACGGCGGCCACGGCGGCCCCCGCAACCTTTGCTCGAACGCAACCCTCAGGGGACCGTATGGGTTCACCGGTCACGGACAAATTCTTGGCTTGATAGGACCGGATAATGCGGTTCATCCGTACGCCGCTACGTCGATCCTCGATGACGTCGCCTTGGTGACGTTCGACGGCACAGGCGGTTTTACGCGCACCGACTTCGGGGTTATCGGCGGGCTGCCGAAAGGGGGGTCGACTGCATTCAATCCGAACCAGAATGGAACCTATACGGTGAACCCTGATTGCACCGGTACCATGAAAATCGTCTATACCGCTGGCGGAGCCGTGCCGGCCGGCGTCGAGACCGATCTGAACATCGTCGTCGCCGCCGACGGGACGCTCGTCGAATCCGTTGTCTACAGGGCGGTCACCGTGGCAGGCGTGAGCGGCGACGGCACGGTGACGTGTCCAAAGTATTGCGAGCAAGCTGTGCAGGAGAGTTTCGAGGGGAAAAAGGTCGTGGTCTACGGCTTCCGCTGATCCCTTTCCGGATGATGGGTTCACGCTGGCTCGCTATGGCGCTTTCATGAGGGGCGCCAAGCCCGAGCTTGGGCGCAGGTTTTTCATCTTTAAAGCGTGCGCTTTCTCGGGATGATCTCGTCACTTTCCCGATCTATTGCTGTCCAAACGACCCGTGTCTCTCAACACGACACCTGCCACATCCTGATTGCGCTCTACTCCGTCCACTGCCAGTGGTGTCGTATAAAAATTGTGAAGCAGGTGCACGCACGTGATCAGTAGGTCCAGTCAAACTATAAGCAGTGGCCAGGCCACCTCAAACATTCGGGGCCTTGCGATGCTGCGAAGCCTGTTCGAACGCGTACCCGAAGCGGAAGAGATCACGTTCGTGATACGGATAGACAACCAGTTCCATGCCTACTGGTAAGCCTGCTTTTGTGAAGCCCGCAGGCAGACAGATCGATGGCATCCACGTCTGCGATGCTATGAGCGTGTTGGTGGGGAACGTCAACGTATTGGTCCGCCCTGCTCGCACGTCATCTTTCTTCGGTGGTGGAACCTGAACAGCGGGGTAGCACAGCGCCTGCACGTCAGCATCAGCCATGATCTTCACAACCGCCCGCTGAAAGCGGTCACGCGCGGCCAGTTTGCGGAAGTAGTCGGGGTCGTCCTCTGGATGCTTCGGACCGTCGAATACGCTTTGCAGAAGATCCAGCACCGGATGAAACTGCTTGGCTTCTCGAATCGCTTCGAGCGAACGGTACGGCAGTGCGGGTCGCTCGGCGAGAAACGCGTTCAGGTCGGCACGCGAATGCGTCAGGTAAAGAGACGTCTCCAGGATTTGTTCCATAAGCGCCGGGATCTCCACCTCGACCAGAATTGCACCCGCTGCCTGTAGCTGCTCGAGGCTACGGCGAACTGCAGCATTCACCATCGAACAGGCCGGGTCGCTATCGGAACCGAACGCTTGACGCAACACGCCGACGCGCACACCATTCAAATCTCCCGCATCCAGATGATCGGCATAGCTACCGGTATGACCGGCAATCCGGTGTACGACGGTGTATTCGTCGCGTGGATCGTAACCCACCATGCTATCCAGAAGCATCGCCGCGTCGGTGACCGTGCGTGCCATGGGTCCCGCCGTGTCCTGAAACACGACCAGCGGCGACATCCCGTCCCTGCTGATCAGTCCAGGTGTCACGCGCACACCCACCAGATTATTGAAGCTTGCAGGCAGTCTGATCGAGCCACCGGTATCTTCCCCGATGCCGACCAGCCCCAGATTGGCAGCGATTCCGGCTGCCGTGCCGCTGCTCGATCCTCCCGAATCGTGCGCCAGGTCGTAGGGATTCAGGGTCTCGCCACTCATAGACGAAAAGCCGAACCACGACGTGGCGAAATCCGGCATGGTCGTCTTGGCGAGCACGAGCGCACCGGCACGCTTTAATTGCGCAATTGCCGTAGCGTCTCTCGCGGGTACGTAGCCTTTTTGCGCGATCGACCCGAAGGTCGTCTGGATGCCGGCCGTTTCGATCTGATCCTTCACAAGGAGTGGAACGCCGTGCAAGGGTCCAACGAACCGGCCCGTCCGTGCGAATTCGCGATCCAGTGCATGTGCTTCGTCGCGCACCCGCGGATTGATCGAGACGATTGAATTGAGCCGTGGCCCATTACGATCGATCTTCTCGATGCGAGAGAGATACATTTCGACGAGTTGCTCCACCGTGAGAGCGCCTGACTTTAGCGCGCGATGGACAGAATCGATGGTCGCTTCTTCGAGAATGAATTCGGACATGTTGATCACTTTTGAGTAGAACAGCGGGATACCGCTGTCGGATTCCGCACTGTTTGAACGATGAGTGCCGTTGTTTGTGCAAGGTCAGTTCATGCGAGGCACAGCGCGTTGAATCGCTATGCCATGCTGCGCCAATATCTCGCGTACAGCCGTCAGTATCAGGACGGCGTGAGGCGTATCGCTGTGCACGCACACCGACTCGAATTCGATGGCGATGTCACGCCCGTCGGTCGTCACAACACGCCCTTCGATACACGCTCGCAAGACCTTTTGCGCTATCTCGCGTGGCTCAAGCGGGCGAACTCGCCGCGAAAACACTATCGATCCTGAATTGTCGTAGTCACGGTCCGCATAGAACTCGCGTACTACGGGGTGTCCAGCAGTTCTGGCCACCCGCTCGATGACGCTATCCGCCATGCAGTAGATCGGCAATCCGGCGTCGAGCAGACGAACGGCGCGCACAAGCCCCGTAGCGAATGCCTCATCGACGGCCGCGTGCATATAAAGCGCTCCATGAAGCTTGACGTGACTGAGGTCCAGCCCGTGCAATCTCGCAAATTCGCGCAACGCACCGCACTGATAGATGACGTCATTGACCAGTTCTTCCGATGAAGAATGGATCGCACGACGGCCAAATCCAACGAGATCGCGATAGCCAGGATGAACGCCGATCGCAACGCCGAACTCTCGCGCCATCGCTACGGTACGCGCGATCGTGCAGGGATCGCCGGCATGAAAACCGGCGGCAATGTTCGCCGAACTGATCTGCGGCATGATCGCTTCATCCACGCCGTCGCCGATCGACCAGACGCCAAACCCCTCGCCGATGTCCGAATTCAGATCCACAGAATCGCGATGCACTTTTCGTCTCCCATGTCATCGGGGCTTCACCGCACCCCACAGGAACAACGATAGCCTCCGCACAGGATTCGAAAAAGTTGTTTCTTTATATGTCTCCGTATATATTTTTTTCATATCCGCGTGGGCAAACGGCGTGTAGTCTCCGTCATCGTCAGCGCCATCCAGGCCTTCGAGCGGGACTGACGCGATTCCAGGCTTCGTAACCATGTCCATCACACTTCGTCAGTTGCGGTACTTCGTTGCCGCTGCAGAACTCGGCCAACTATCGCGCGCCGCGATGGAACTGAATATCAGTCAATCGGCCGTGACAATTGCAATTCGCGACCTCGAGCAGACGGTCGGCCGGCAACTACTGCAGCGCGGTCCGCAGGGTGTCGATCTGACCGATGCTGGCCGCCGCTTTCTCGAACACAGCTACACCATTCTCGCCAGCGTCGACGAGGCACTCAGGGAATCGAGCGATGAGAGCACGACTGAAAGCAATGTGCGGGTAGCGGCGAGTTACACGCTCCTTGGTTATTTTCTGCCTTACCACCTGCAACGGATCGCAACGCTATACCCACAACTTTCGATCCAGTTGCACGAAGTCAGTCGCGATGAAATGGAAGAAGGACTCATCGCCGACCGATATGACGTGGCCGTCCTGCTTGCCGACAATGTCGCAAGTTCGAGCCTCGCGGTCGAGCGTATCTTCGCGTCTACACGACGTCTTTGGGTCGCGTCACACCACCCATTGCTTGAAAAGCGCTCTGTGTCGTTTGCTGATGTCGCCAAAGAGCCTTTCATCATGCTGACCGTCGACGAAGCCGCCGACACGGCGATGCGCTACTGGAGCAAGACCGGCTATCAGCCACACGTGATCTTGCAGACGTCTTCGGTCGAGGCAGTGCGCAGCATGGTTGCCAATGGCAGCGGTGTCGCTATCCTGTCGGACATGGTGTACCGGCCATGGTCGCTCGAAGGCAAACGCATCGAGACAATCACACTGGGGAACTCGGTACCTTCAATGGCGGGCGGTATCGCCCATACGCGCGACAGGACGATCACGCCCGGCATGCGTGTCTTTCTCGACTACTTCCGCGAAACCTTCAATTCGCCCTATCTCCCTCATGCGGCCTTGCGTCAGTCGCGCACGGCGGCACGCTAAGCCTCGCTCAGAGAACGGTATGCAAAATTTTTTAGACCAGTCGCTTTTCAAACCAGTGATGGGCATACGGTTCCGCGCTGAATGCATCGACCTCGACGTATCCGGATTGCCGGTATAGCGAGATCGCCTCGCGCAGCGTTCGATTTGTCTCCAGGCGAATAATGCGCACTTTGGCCTGCCGAGCCCGTTTCTCCGCCTCCACGATCAACCGGCGGCCTACACCCATGCCGCGAGCGGAAGGGCTCACCCACATTCTCTTGAGCTCGGCCGGGGACTTCTTATGAAACTTGAGCGCGACGCAGCCGATCGGGCTTCCATGGAGTCTCGCGACGATCAACGCGCCTTCCGGCGCCGTCAGTTCACGGGCATCCGCCGACAGGCTCATGGACGGGTCGAATCCTGCGTCAAAGCGCTCATCGAGTTCGCTGAAATATTGTTCGAAGCACCACCGTGCGTCATCGCTATCGGGCTCCTCAAGCGCAAAATTCACGAGAGATGCTTGTAGCAAACGCTCGACCTCAGACATGGCCGCGACCAGTCTGCGACGTTGCTCATCGCCGAGCGGTTCGAGCGCGCGTAAAGCGACCGCGTCAGAGAGGCGTTCGAGTTCAGCCCTCTCCGTGAGGCCCTCCTGAGTCAGGCAAGCCCGGCGCACCCGGCGGTCGCCTGGATGAGCGAGAACAGTGACAAGTTTTTGCCGTTCGAGAGAGGCCAACGTACGGCTGACATAGCCTGAATCAAGATTGAGCCGCGCGCGAAGAGCACGAATGTCCGCACCTTCGACACCGATCTCCCATAGCAGGCGTGATTCACCCATCGGGCGGCCCCGTCCAAGGAAATGGTCATCGATAGCGCCAATGCTTTCGGCGACTATGCGGTTAAAGCTGCGGATCTGGAGAACGTCGGACGTGTCCATATCTCTGACTTTAGTCAGAGATATGGAGTCCGTCAACATCAAGTTACTTGCGAAAGCGTCCCGCTAGCCATGCGGGTTCCAGACGGTCCGAACCCAAACAGAAATCGCATACTATTCAAATGATCACGCTCTGAGTGCCGCGCCGCTGTCCGATCTCCGCCCCTTCATTCAGCGCCTGGAAAACAGGAGAACGCCGACAATTGCAACAACGGCGCATCATTCATACTCTGCACCTGCACCAGAATCAGAAATGAACAGTCTTTCGTCAAGGAGGCGTCGATGCGAATCTTGATTCTCGGAGCAGGCGTGGTCGGTGTCACGAGCGCCTGGTATCTGGCGCGTGCCGGTCATGAGGTGGTGGTCGTCGATCGCCAACCCGCTGTTGCGCTCGAAACAAGCTTCGGCAACGCCGGCCAGATTTCACCGGGCTACGCGTCGCCGTGGGCCGGGCCGGGCGTACCCGCCAAGGCCGTCAAATGGCTGCTGCAGAAGCATCCGCCCCTGTCGCTCCAACCGGACGGCACCCTGTTTCAGATGCAATGGCTGACACAGATGCTGGCTAACTGTACAAAAAAGCGTTATGCCGTCAACAAGGCGCGCATGGTGCGGCTCGCCGAATATAGTCGCGACTGCTTCATGGCGCTGCGCAACGATACCCATATCACGTACGAAGGTCGCCAGCAGGGCACGCTGCAAGTCTTTCGCACGCAAAAACAAATGGACGGTACCGCCAAGGACATCGACGTTCTGAAGGAAATGGGGGTGTCTTATGAGTTGCTGTCACGCGACGAACTGGCTCGCGCCGAACCGGCGCTAGAGGGCTCAAAGAATAGACTGGTCGGAGGCCTGCGTTTGCCAGGCGATGAAACCGGCGACTGTCATGTGTTCACCACCAAACTGGCCGAGATGGCGCAAGCGCGCAACGTGCAGTTCCTGTTCCAGCGCGACATCGATGGCCTGGTCGTCGAGGGCGGCACGCTAAAGGGCGTACATTCCAACGGCGAAACATTGACTGCGGACGCTTGTGTCGTGGCACTCGGCAGCTATTCCACCGCACTGCTGCGCGACCTGGTTAGCATTCCGGTCTATCCCGTCAAGGGGTATTCAATCACTGTGCCAATTACCAACGCTGCCCAGGCACCGGTCTCGACCATTCTCGACGAAACCTACAAAGTCGCGATCACCCGCTTCGAGGATCGAATTCGCGTGGGGGGCATGGCTAATCTGGTGGGCTTCGATAAGGAACTGCACGGCACCCGGCGCGAGACGCTGGAATATGTTGTCACCGACCTGTTCCCGCATGCAGGCGACGTGACGCAAGCCAGCTTCTGGACTGGCCTGCGGCCAATGACCCCCGACGGCACGCCGATTATCGGCCCGACCGCGATCAAGGGCTTATGGCTCAATACCGGCCACGGCACGCTGGGCTGGACCATGTCCTGCGGTTCGGGACAACTGCTGGCGGATTTGATGTCGGGCACAACGCCGGCCATCAAATCCGACGATTTTGCGGTCAGTCGCTACAGCAGCTAACCGGACGCTCGCACTAAAACCACGGGCCGGAGTCGCCCCACTTCTGCGGTTCGGCCCGGATTCACCCCAAGGGCCGCTTCCAAAGCTCAACGTCATTCCTGTGCCCGTCTCAGTTGACGGGTGATTCGGTCGAACCCAGAAGCTCGGCACCAGCCGCAGTTATCGGCGCGCGGAGAGCCACAACTCTCGCATTTCCGCCGGGTGTCCGCGGAATAACGATCCAAAACCTCCCTCAAACGCAGATTTACACTCGCCGCCAGAATCGGAAAGTCGATTCCGGATTTCTGGCACGAAATTTTTTCGGATTCCCAAACCTCTCTTTTCAAACCCCGCTCTCCGGATTTTCCCGGCTATGCATATCACCGCGTTTGCGTTCATGAGAATCTAGTTTGTCGCTCAGGGGCGACTCTGCCGCTTCAACAGCGACAGACTTTTTTCTCATTTAACTACGGGGTTTGAAATGGACCGCATCGATTCAGTCGTTTTGTCGCAAAATACGGGTTATACGTCGCTCGGAGAACGCTTTAATCAGAGCGCCGTAAAGAAAACGGAAAGGTTGCCGTTTACGATAAAGGTGGTAAGTAACCTGGCGGATCTCGACAAGGCCGTCGAGATGCGCCGGACCGCCTATCGGCGCCATTTGCCGGAATTCGCCGAGACCATGGGCGTCGAGGCGTTGGATGGAGCGCCCGGCACGGTCGTGCTGCTCGCGCAGTCGCGGCTGGATGGCGGCCCGCTCGGCACCATGCGGGTCCAGACGAACGCATTCGGTCCGCTCGCCGTCGAACAATCGGTCCGCCTGCCGGATTGGTTGGGCGAGGCGCGCCTCGCCGAGGCGACCCGGCTCGGCGTCGCGCGCGGTGCGATCGGTCGGATGGTGAAGGTGGCGCTGTGCAAGGCATATTTCATGTATTGCGCGCAAAACGGGGTCGACTGGATGTTAATTACGGCACGTTCACCGCTCGATCGGGAATACGAAGCGATGCTGTTCGGCGATGTATACGGCCAGAACGAATTCCTGCCGATGGCGCACGTTGGCGGGTTGCCGCATCGGGTGATGGCGAAACCGGTTGCATTGGTCCGTCAGCGCTGGGCGAAGGTCAACCATCCGTTCTTCGGATTCTTTTTTGAAACGGATCACTTCGATATCGACGTCAGCGTCGCATCAAAGCAGGGGGAAGACGGCCAAGGGACTGAGTGCGGCGGCCCGCCGAGCGAAGGCTCAGACCGTCTGCGGTCGCTGAGCGAAGCGTAAAGCAAGGTGTCCGCCTGGCGAAATCCGGGCGGACGAGAGATCGGCGGCGCTAGCACAGTCGTGCTTTCGCCGCTGACCATCGCAGCATCGCAATGAAATCGAGAATGAAGTCATTGGGAAAGGGCAGCAAATGACAAGCGTTAAGTGGACGTTTCGGGACCGACTGACCGGCTGGGCTTTCCAGCGGTTCTCCGTATACGTCGCGCCATTTGTGATCGTGCTGGGCAGCGTCGCAGTCATGCTCTGGGCGCCGCGCCAATTCGATACGACAGGAACGGTCACGCTCAGCTTTCCCGTGGTTGCGGATCCGTCGGCGTCACTGTCACCCGCCAATGCCATCGCCCGCCTGCGCGATACCGCGCCCACCGCACGTTTCAGCACTCATCTCGCGGAAACGCCATTCTGGTTCATGCTCACGGCACCTGAGCTCGCCAGTGGCGCCACCACGTCCATCGACCTGCCGTCGCGGCACGCGCAGACGCTATCCTGCTGGCGCACGGCCCCCGTCCTGACGCTGCTCGGCGCGGGCGACCGCCACGGCACGAGCGGCGAGATGAACTTCAATAAAGCCGGCTTCGCGCTCGGGCTCGGCGAGCACGCCGCCAATGCGCAAATCCTGTGCCGAGGCACCTTCTCCGGACCCGCCTATATCACCGCTTCCGCATCGAGCCCGGAGAAGCTCGAGATATCGACCCTCGACTTCCAACAGGCCGCATCGCTCATCACCGGCGGCCTGGTGACGCTCGCGATCTTCGTGTTTGTTACGGCAATCATCAATCGCGAATGGACTTACGTGATCTTTGCCGCCTGGCTCGTCGGCAACCTCCGGCTGAGCGCCAACGCAATGGGCTTCGATACCGAATGGATGGGCCGGCTCATCCCGCCCGACCATATCGCGCTCTTGCGGCAATTCACGTTCGCGGCCTACTACGTGCTGACCACGACACTCTTCGTGGAACTGTTTCGCCGCGAGCTGAAAGCCATCGGCCTGCGCTGGAGCCTGCACGCCGTGCGATATGGTGGCTGCCTGCTGATGATCGCTGCCTTCACGCTGAATTACGCGCACTTCATTCCGGTGCTGTGGGCATGCGCCAGCTTCTGCATACTGGTGCTGACCTACTTCCTCGTACAGTTGGTCATCAAGGCACGTTCGCGCACGGTGCTCTGGTATGTCGCGTCAATGGCGATCGTGCTGTTCGCGACGCTGTCGCAAGTGCTCGCCGCCGCGCTCGGTGTGAAAGCGCTGGCGGGCGCGCTTAGCCCCGTGGTGACGGCGTTGTCGTCGAGCATGCTGTGTGCGTTCGCGATTGCGGAACGTATGCGCGAAGAGCGCGAGCGCCGCCGGCAAATGCAGGTCGAGCTGCGCAACACCTATGACGTCACGCCGATCGGCCTCTTCACGCTGAATGGGGAAAGCGCCTTCGTGCGCGCCAATCCTGCGCTGCACTCGATGCTGGGCCTACCTCAACAGCACGACGGCACGCATCGCTGGGCCGACTATTTCGCCCCGGGCGCCGAGCGCGTTCTTGCTGAGCTTCTCGCGCGCGACGACTCCGCGTCGATCGAAATCGAAGGCGCAGCCGGCACGAAGACAGACGCGCGGCGTTACTCGCTGCGGGCGATTCGCGCGAAAGGCTTCATCGAAGGCTCGCTCGAGGACGTGACGGACCGCTCGAAAGCCGTGGAGCGGCTGCACTTTCTAGCCGAGCACGACCCCCTCACCGGTCTCCTGAACCGTCGCGGCATCGAGCATGCAATCGGCCGGCAACGCGGCGAAACCGGTCCGTGGGCACTCGCGTATCTCGATCTCGACCGCTTCAAGCTGTTCAACGACCTGTTCGGCCACGGAACCGGCGACGAAATATTACGGCACGTCGCCGCGCGCCTCGTCGAGCGTCTCGGCTCCCACGTGCCGATCGGGCGCATCGGTGGCGACGAATTCGTGTGCGTGCTCGCGAACACGGCTATCGACGATGCAATCGCGCGCTGCCGCGAACTCGTTCTGGCGTTGAACTCCGCACCATTTCACGTCGACACGCGAGCGTTCCAGGTCAGGGGATCGATCGGCGTAGTCGAGTGCTCGCAAGGTGAACGGGTGCTGGACGCCCTCGCCTATGCCGACCGCGCGTGTCGCGCGGCGAAACGCGGCGGCACTGCGCGGCTCGTCGCACTACGCAAGGGCGCGCCGGCGTTCGAGGAGCGCGCCGCCGAAATCAGCCTGATCGAGGCACTGGGACAGAGCCGGCTGCCCGAAGGGTTGTTCCTCGTGATGCAACCGATCATGTCGATGCGCGCGCCCACAGAAGCACTCGACTTCGAAGTGCTGCTGCGTCTGCGCATGCCGGACGGCTCGGTGGCGACCGCCGCGAAGCTGATCGCCGCCGCCGAGGACTCCGGCACCATCATCGCGATCGACCGCTGGGTGCTCTCGACGACGCTCGCATGGCTCAGAGAGAACCGCGCGTCGCTCCCCAACACTTGCTTCGTGTGCGTGAACCTGAGTGGCGGCTCGCTCAACGACGAACACTTCCTCGACGAACTGTTCACGCTGTTCTCGCGTCACGAGGACGTCGTTCATTACCTGTGCATTGAAATCACCGAAAGCGTCGCGCTGCACGATCTCGAACATACGGATCGCTTTATCGCGCGCGTGCACGACATGGGCGCAAAGATCGCGATCGACGATTTCGGCGCGGGTCAGACGTCGTTGCGTTACCTGAAGAAGCTGTCGGCCGATGCACTGAAGATCGACGGCGAGTTTGTGCGCACGATGTGCAACCATCCGGCCGACATCGCGATCGTCGAGGCGATCATTACCCTCGCACGCAATCTCGGCATGCGCAGCATCGCCGAATGGGTCGAAGACCTCGAGACCTTGCGCGCGCTGAAGGAATTGGGCGTCGACTATGTGCAGGGCTTCGCGATCGCGAAGCCGCAAGAGGCCAGGGAGATTCTCGCGGCCTCCTCCGCCGCGAGCTTCGTGACCAACCCCGAGGTCGCACGCTACCTGAAAGCACAACAGACGCTGCACCGCGGCGCTGACGACCAGCGCATGGAGCGTGAAAGCGCGGTCTGACGCGGCTCGCCGCGCCCCGGCCGCCGACGCCAAACTAGCCGGGCTCGTTAAAACACTCGCAATGGTTTTCCGCGTTGCGCAAAAACGGTTACTTGTACAACTCCGACTCCGCCATCAGGGCCGGCGTACCAATAACCTCATTGATGCCATCGAAATCGAGCATCCGGTCTCGCCACGGCGCGGTCGTCCCGTGGGCATGCAGGCAGCCATAATAGCCCTGTAACGTATGCGTCACCGCGCGCGCCGTGCCGCCAGGAAAGATCACGATACGAAAGCCCAGTTGCGTGAGCGTCTGTGCATTCTGTATCGGTGTCTTGCCGCCCTCGACCATATTCGCAAGCAGCGGCACGCGGCCAGCGAAGCGCTCGCACACGGTTTCCATCTGCTCGAGTGAGCGCAACGCCTCAATGAACAACGCGTCCGCGCCCGCTTCCAGATAACGCTCGGCACGCTCGAGCGCAGCGTCCAGCCCTTCGACAGCCGCCGCGTCGGTGCGCGCGAGAATCAGCGTATTGGCGCTCACTCTTGCATCCACGGCCGCCCGCAGTTTGCCGCACATTTCGCCTGCGGGAATCACCGATTTGCCATCGAGATGCCCGCAGCGCTTCGGGAATGTCTGATCTTCGAGCTGGATCATCGCAGCGCCGGCGCGCTCGAAGCCGCGCACCGTACGCTTGACGTTCAGCGCATTGCCGAAGCCAGTATCGGCATCGACGATCACCGGCAACGCGACACGCTCGGTGATGCGCGCGAGCGTATCTTCGACTTCGGGAAACGTCGTCAAGCCGACATCGGAACGCCCTAACCGCGTGTACGCAATCGACGCCCCAGACAGATACAACCCTTCGAAACCAGCCTGTTGCGCGACCAGCGCGCTCAACGCGTCGAAGACGCCAGGCGCGAGCAAAGCGCCTTGGGCGAGAAGTGTCTTCAGTGGTTTGATTTCGGTCGCCATGATTTTTATTCCTGCAGTTCAAAAAGGCAAAAAGGCCGATTGCGCGCGACCACGCACGCGCAACGTGGCGCGCTTACGTTGCGAGGCGATCCGCGAAGGCCTCGCAGGTCGTCAATTCGCCGATCGTGCGCAGATCGGCGAGCGCCGTGTCGTGCGCGGCCGGCGTCGATGCCGCGCAGCCATCGCCCAGCACCAGCACGCGATAGTCGCGCATGTGCGCGTCGCGCGCGGTGCTCGCCACGCCGCCATTAGTGACGATGCCGCAAATCGCCACGGTGTCGATACGCGCGCGGCGCAGCACCCAGTCGAGCTGCGTGTTGAAGAAGGCCGAATAGGCGACCTTCCAGACCGACACGTCGATGAAAGGCTCAAGTGCGGAGACCGTCGCATGACCGCGCGAACCGGCGACAAAATCCCCACGACGCAAAAATGGACGCAGTTGCTTCAGATGCGGCGAAATCATCGGCTCGCCGTCGGCATCCGGCCACAGCGTAAACTGGCTGGCCGCGATAAAACCGCCTCGCTGCTTCAACGTGCGCGCCACGGGCGCAATGCGCGGCGGTAACGCGCGCGCAGCATCCGAAGCCGCGCCGCCGCGATCGTAGGCACCGCCTTCGCTCAGAAAGTCGTTCTGCAGATCGACGATGATGAGCGCGGTATGACGCGCGTCCAGGGTCGTGTCGGTCGACATGTGCGGCTCCTTAGTCCGGCTTGCGTGTGATCAACAGATTGCCGAGCGCATCGACGCGCCCGCTGAATCCGGGTTCGAGCCAGATCGTCGTATCCCCCTGCTCGAGAATCGCGGGACCGTCGACCGTTGCATCCACCGGCAGATCGAGGCGTGCAAAGCGCGTTGCGTCCCACCATTTCCCGGCGTGGAAAACGGCTTGCGTACCAAGCGATGGCGGCATCGCCGTGGCTTTCGGCGCGAGCACCGCCAGATCGAACTTGGGCCGCACACCGATACGCGCATAACGCAGGTTCAGGATGCGCACCGCGATGCCGCCCAGCGCGCGCCCATAGGCCGCGCGATAGGCCGCTTCGAAAGCCGCGCCGATGTCGGCGCGTTCCAGCGCATCGCGCGGCACTTCCACACGCACCGTATGGCTTTGCCCGACGTAGAGCATGTCGAGTTCGATGCTTTCGCGCACCGCTTCGAACGCGACACCGGCGGAGTCGAGCCGCGCCTGGCACGCGTCGGCCATGCCGGCGACGCGCGCGCGCAAGTCTTCGACATCGAGATCGGCGAGCGCGCGATTGAGCGTCTGCACCGCGTCGTGCCGCATGTCGGCGATCACGCAGCCGATGGCCGACGTCACGCCGGGGAAGCGCGGCACGATGCCCGTCGTGGTGCCGACTTCGCGCATCATCGCGCACACATGCAACGCGCCACCGCCGCCGAACGGCATGTACGCGAACTCGCGTGGATCGTGGCCACGCTCGATCGACACCAGCCGGATCGCGCCCGCCATCTTCGCATTGGCGACCGTCAGGATCGCCTCGGCCGCCGCGTGGGCATTCAGCCCGAGCGGCGCGCCGACGTGCTCGCTGATCGCCTCGTGCGCCTTGCCGACGTCCATCTGTGCCAGCAGGCCGCCGCCCAAAGGACGATCCGCCGCGATGCGTCCGAGCAGCACGTTGGCATCGGTCACCGTTGGGCGCAGATTGCCGCGTCCGTAGCACGCCGGCCCCGGCACGCTACCCGCCGATTCGGGACCGACCTGCAGCAGGCCGCCCGCATCGACCGACGCGATCGAGCCGCCGCCCGCGCCGATCGTCTCGATCTGGATCATCGGTGCGCGCACCACCATGCCGAAGTCGATCGACGTCTGCGCGGACAACGATGCTTCGCCGTTCGCCACCAGCGACACATCGAACGACGTGCCGCCCATGTCGCCCGTCACGAGGTTCGGATAGCCCGCCGCACGCCCGATTGCGGCGCACGCGATCACACCCGCAGCCGGACCCGACAGCGCCGTGCGTACCGGCACGTCGCACGCGGTCTGGCGCGACATGATGCCGCCGTTGCTCTGCACGACCAGCAGTTCGCCGCGAAAACCATGCGCCTTCAGATCGCCTTCGAGGCGCGTCAGATAGCCGCCCACCACCGGCTGCAACGCGGCGTTCAACGTGGCTGTCGAGCATCGTTCGAATTCGCGGATTTCGGGCAGCACCTCGGTTGCCGCCGTCACGTTCGCGTTCGGCCAGATCGCGCGCACCGCCTCGACGGCTTGCGCTTCGTTGAGCGGATTCGCATAGGCATTGATGAAGAAGACGCACACCGCTTCGCAGCCGCGTTCGAGCAGATCGCGCGCCGCCGCCCGCACCTGCGCGAGATCCACCGGCGTGTGCAAGGTGCCGTCGGCCAGCACGCGTTCGTTCACTTCGAGGCGAAGATCGCGCGGCACCACAGGCTCGAAGCTGCCGCGCAAGCCCCAGGTGCGCGGTCGGTCGCGGCGGCGCATTTCGAGCACGTCGCGAAAGCCTGCCGTCGTAATGATGCCCGTGCGCGCCACCTTGCGTTCGAGCAAGGCGTTCGTGCCGACCGTGGTGCCGTGCACGATCGTCGCGATCGCGCCGGCGCCGCGCTCGCCTGCGTCGTCGCCGGGCGCACCGATGCGTTCGATGCCGTTCATGAAGCCGCGCGCTTCCTCGCCCCGCGTGGACGGCACCTTGACGACGCGCGCCGTGCCCGCTTTTTCGTCGAGCACGAACAGATCGGTAAACGTGCCCCCCACGTCGACACCGACGACGATTGAACCGTGTGCAGCCGCCTTCATACCTGTTGCTCCTTCCGAGCTTTCGTCACATAACCCATTGCCGAATCGCGCTTGCGGGCGGCATCGTCACGCCCGGACGGCGCGCCGTAACCGCCGCCGCCTGGCGTTTCGAGCCGCACCCGTTCGCCGCGCTTCAGGCGAATGCCGAGCATCTTCGACGCCATCGGCGGCGTGTGCCATGCACCGTCCTGCTGATAGCGGAACACGTTGGGCACGGACGCCTCGCCGCCCGCGATACCTTGCGGAGCCGAGCGTCCGCGTTCGCCGAAAATGAATGCTTCGGCCTCATGTTCGAGCAGTTCGATTTCATAGATCGCGCCGAGACCGCCGCGATAGGTGCCGTCGCCGCCCGAGTCAGGACGCAACGCCCACTGCGTGAAACGCACCGGATACGCGGCTTCGAGAATCTCGAGCGGCGGAATGGTCGCCGTCGAGATCGGCGCATTGCCGTGACTCAGACCGTCACCTTGCGAATGGCCGCCATGCCCGCCGCCGAAGAAACTGAACATCACCCACCGCTGGCCCTTGCGCGCGCCCTCGCTGCGATGCCCGGCGATCGACAGCGCGTTGATGGTGCCGTACGCCTGGGCCATCGCCAGTTCCGGCGCGGCCTGCGCCATCGCGCAGAAGATCACGTCGATCATGCGCAGGATCGTTTCGGTGTAGCCGCCGACGGGGCGCGGCCGATCCGCCGAGATCAGCAGTCCGTCCGGCAGCACGAACGACACGGCGTCCAGTACGCCGGCATTGGCGGGCACGTCGGGAAAGAGATGCTTGAGCGCGACATAGCACGCGGCAATCGCCGTGGCGCGCGAAATGTTCACCGGCCCGGCGCAGGCAGGCGACGTGCCGGTGAAGTCGAGCGTCAACGTGTCGCCCGCCACGCGCATGCGCAACGCGATCTTCAGCGGCTCGTCGCGTACGCCGTCGTTGTCGAGCATGTCGTCGAACGCGTAGTCGCCGTCCGGCAGCGCCGCCACGTGCGAGCGCATCAGCTTGACGGCACGCTCGCGCAGCAGTGCGAGCGCTTCGAGCACGGTAGCGTCGCTGTAGTCGTCGAGCAAGCTGCCCAGGCGACGCGCGCCCAGTTCGAGCGCCGCGAGCTGGCCGTTGAGGTCGCCCCACAGACTATCGGGCAGGCGCGTGTTGGCCTGCAGGATGGCGAGCACGTCGGCATCGAGTTCGCCGCGCCGCACGATACGCACGGGCGGAATCTGCACGGCTTCCTGCCAGCATTCGGTGGCGGCGGGATTGTAATTGCCGGGCACCGCGCCGCCGACATCGTGCCAGTGCGCGGCCGACGCCAGGAAGCAAAACAGCTTGCCGTCGCGAAACACGGGCCGCACGAGCTTGAAGTCGTTGGCGTGCGTGCCGCCTTCATACGGGTCGTTGAACAGCCAGACGTCGCCATCGACCATGCCGCCGCGCTCGCCCGCGACGCGGATCGCCGCCCGCACCGCGAACGCCATCGCGCCGACGAACACGGGCAGGCCGGACTTGCCCTGCACCAGCGTCGCGCCCGACAGCGCGTCGTAGATGCCGTGACAGGCGTCGTGCGCTTCCGCGATGATCGGATTGAACGCGCTGCGGTAGAGCGTCGCGTCCATTTCGTCGGCGATCTGTTCCAGCCGCCCTTTGAGGACCGCCAGCGTGACGGGATCTAGCATGAGGTGACTCCGTTGGATGTGGGGTAACGCTGCTTGAGCAGGTTGAGCAGACCGCCCGCCTCCACCATGTCGAGCAGAAACGCGGGCACCGGCTCGCACGTCAGTTCGACGCCATCGGCGCGGCGGATGCGGCCCGCGCGCGGGTCGATCGCGATGTGCTCGCCTTCGTCGATGGATCCGGCGTCAGCACATGTGAGCAGCAACAGGCCGACGTTGAACGCGTTGCGGAAATAGAGGCCGTTGAATGCCGGCGCGATCACGGCCCGCACGCCGAGGCGCACCAGCGCGGCCGCCGCCTGTTCCCGCGACGAGCCGATGCCGAAGTTCGGCCCGGCCACGAGCACGTCGCCCGGCTGCACGCCCGCCGCGAAGTCGGGGCGCGCAATCTCCAGACAGTGTCGCGCGATTTCGTCAATGCCGAATTTCATGTACGCGCCGGGCGCGAGCGCATCGGTATCGATATCCGCGCCGACGCGCCAGACGCGATGCGCAGCGGACGTCCCTCCATGCACGGCTTGCGGCGGGTTGGTCGGACGTTCGCTCATGCCAGCACCTCGCGCGGATCGGTAATGCGCCCGCGCAACGCAGACGCCGCGACGGTATAAGGCGAGCCCAGATAAACCCGTGCCGACGCCGCGCCCATGCGTCCCTTGAAGTTGCGCGCGGTACTCGAAATCACCGTGCTGTTTTCGGGGATCGAGCCGCCGTAACCGGCGCACGCGCCGCACGTGGTCGCCAGCAGTTGGGCGCCCGCCTGTTCCAGCACGGCCACCACGCCTTCGCGCGCGGCCTGCTCCCGATCGCGCACGCTTGCGGGAGCGACGACGAGTTGCACGCCGCTCGCGATGCGATGACCGCGCAGCACGCTCGCCGCCGCCCGCAAGTCCTCCAGCTTCGCGCCCGTGCAAGCGCCGATATAGGCGACGTCGACGGCCACATCGCCGTATGCGCCAACGTCACGCGTATTCGCCGGGCTGTGCGGTGCGGCCACCTGAGGCGCGAGCCGTGCGGCGTCGAAATCGTGCGTCTCGGCCTCCGCTTGCGGATCGCCTTGCCAGCGGCAGAGCTCGATGTCGTCCTGCACGCCGGCAGCGCGCAAATAGTCGGCCGTCACCGAATCCGGCGCGATCAAGCCGACTTGCGCACCGAGTTCCGCGCTCATGTTCGACAATGTCATGCGCTCCTGCATCGACAGCGCCGTCACGGCCTCGCCGCAAAATTCGACGGCCTGGTAGCGGCCGCCATTCATGCCGAAGCGGCCGATCATATGCAGCATCATGTCTTTCGCCGTGACGCCCTGCGCGAGGCGCTGCCGCCAGTTCATCCGCAACGTGCGCGGCACCTTGACCCAGATTTGCCCCGACACCGCGACGCCGAGCATCTCGGTGCTGCCGATGCCGAACATGTACGCGCCGAATGCGCCGCCCGTCGGCGAATGCGAGTCGCCGCCGACGCAGAACATGCCCGGCCGCAGATGGCCGCGTTCCGGCAAGACGACGTGGCAGATGCCGACACCGTCGTAGACGTTCGGCAACTGCTGCGCCACCGCCCAGTCGCGCGCAATGTGCACGATGCGGCGCGATTCGTCGTCGGTCTCGGGTACATAGTGGTCGATCACGAGCACGACCTTCGACTTGTCCCACAACGACGCGCCGAGTTGTTCGAGCATAGGCTTCAGGCGCCGCGGACCGCTCGAATCATGAAACATGGCGAGATCCACGTTGCAGGTGACGATTTCCCCGACTTCCACTTCCGGCCGCCCGCAGGCCGCCGCAATCAGTTTTTGTGCAAGCGTTTGTGCTACTGGCATTGACTACATCCCCAGATACGCGCGACGCAACTCGTCGCTGGCCATCAATTCCGCACACGTGCCCGAGTAACGGACGAGCCCGTTCTCCAGCACATACCCGCGCTGCCCGGTTTCGAGCGACTGCACGACGTTCTGCTCGACCAGCAGGATCGCGAGCCCTTCGCCCTGCAAGCGCGCGATCAGCGCAAACATCTCTTCGACCATCAACGGCGACAGACCGAGCGACGGTTCGTCCAGAATCAGCAGGCGCGGCTCGGCCATCAGGCCGCGCCCGATCGCCAGCATCTGCTGCTCGCCGCCCGACATCGTGCCCGCCGGCTGATCGATGCGTTCGCCGAGACGCGGAAAGGTCTCCAGCATGCGCGCGAGGTTGCGGGCGCGATTCAGCTTGCCGCGTAAAAACGCGCCAAGCTCCAGGTTTTCGCGCACGCTCAGATTCGGGAAAATCCGCCGGCCTTCGGGCACCTGAATCAGGCCGGCTTTCACGACGGCGCGATAGTGCCGTCCCGTCAGCTCGTGCCCGTCGAAGCGCACGGCGCCTTGCCAGACGGCATTGATTCCGCACACCGTATTGTTCAGCGTCGTCTTGCCGACGCCATTGCTGCCGAGCAGCACGACGATCTCGCCTTCGCCGACACGAAGATCGATGCCGCGCAACACTTCGGTTCGGCCGTATCCAGTATGAAGCCCATCCACTTCGAGCAATGCGCTCATGAATGCCCTCCTTCGCGCGCCAGCCGTTCGGCTGTGCCGTGACCGAGATACGCCTCGATCACGGCGCTATCGGATGTCACCTCGCGCGGCGTGCCTCCAGCGATCAGGCGGCCTTGCGCGAGCACCCACACATGTTCGGCAAGGCTCATGACGGCGCGCATGACGTGTTCGATCATCAGCACCGTCACGCCGCTATCGACGAGACCGCGAATCACCGGAATCATTTCGTCGATTTCGCTTGGATTCAGGCCCGCGAGCACTTCGTCCAGCAACAGCAAACGCGGTTTGGTGGCGAGCGCACGCGCCAGTTCGAGGCGCTTGCGGCCACCGACGGTCAGGTCCGCCGCGGGCTGGTCGAGCCGGTCGTGCAGGTTCACGCGCGCGGCGACTTCCTCTGCCGCCGCCAGGGCCTCGCGCCGCCCAGGCAGATGCAGATGCGCGCCGACCGCGATATTCTCGCGGACCGTCTGCGCGCCGAACGGCTGCACGATCTGGAACGTGCGCGTCAAACCGAGCCGCGCGGACTCGTGCGGTGCCATGCCGGTAATGTCGCGGCCCAGGTACTGCACGCGGCCCGCGCCGGGTCGCAGAAAGCCCGACAGCAACGCGAACAGCGTGGTCTTGCCCGCGCCGTTCGGTCCGACGAGCGCCGTGAGCGTATTCGGCAGGACATCGAGGCTGACGTCCTGCACGGCCTTCAGACCGCCAAACGTGATCGACAGACCACGGGCTTGTAACAGCGCTTCAGACATGGGCTTCCTCCTTGCGCTTGCCGCTGCGCTTCGACGTCGCGGGCAGGCCGGTCATGCGCCGCACCGACGCGCCCGCGCCCGTGATTCCGCGCGGGAGGAACATCACGATCACGACCAGCACCACGCCATAGATCACCATGCTGATGCCGGGCAACTCGCCGAACAGGTTGCGGGTCAACTCGCCCAACACATAGAGCAGCGCCGCGCCGAGCACCGGTCCCCACAATGTGCCCACGCCGCCGACGATCACGCCGACCAGCGCTTCGATCGATCTCGCCGGGCCGAACGCGATATCGGCGTCGATATACTGGAACATCTGCACGTAGCACACGCCCGCTGCGCTCATGAATGCCGCGGACAGCGCAATGGCGCCCAGCTTCACGCGCACGGGATTGACCCCGATTGCCCGCGCGGCGCTCTCGTTGTCGCGCACCGCCTGCAGATAGGCGCCGAAGCGCGAATGCCGCAACCATGCGGTGACGGCCAGCGCCATCATGACGAATGCCAGCAGCAGGAACACATAGCCGCGCCGCGTGCCGAACTGCAGGTTCGCGGCGCTCGCATGCAGCGGCACCATCAGTCCGACGCCGCCGCCCGTGAACGGCACCGACACCGCGACAATGCGCGCGACCTCGGCGAAGGCCAGCGTCACGAGCGCGAAGTACGAACCCTTGAGGCCGCCGCGAAACGCGAGCGCGCCGACCACCAGCCCGGCGATCACGCCGAAGGCGATGGCGAGCGGCAACGCGAGCCACGGATTCCAGCCCCAACTCAATTGCGCGATCGCCTGCGTGTATGCGCCGACGCCGAAGAACAACGCATGTCCGAATGACAATTGACCGCCGTAGCCGCCGAGGATGTTCCATGATTGCGCCAGCAACACGGCGTACAGCGACATCATCAGGAAGGTGAGCCACACGCCCGACTGCAGCAAGCTCGCAAGCCCGGCCACCAGGACACCGAAAACAAGGATCGAACGAACGTCGCGCATCACTTAGGTCCTCACTCCGAACAGCCCTTGCGGACGCATCAGCAGCACGACAATGAAAATCGCGAAGATGCCCATCTGACCCAGCGAATCACCGAACCACAGGCCGCCAAGCGACTCGACCACGCCGATGAGCAGACCGCCGATCAATGCGCCCGCGAAGCTGCCCATCCCGCCCAGCACGACGATCGTGAACGCGACCAGCACGAAGCCGCCGCCGACCTGCGGATTGACGTAATAGCTTGGCAACAGAAAACAGGCCGCCGCGCCGACACATGCCATGCCGATACCGAACGACAGCGCATAAACCTTGTCGACGTCGATACCCATCAGCTTCGCACCATGCTTCTCGCGCGACACGGCGCGAATCGCGCGGCCCAGATCGGTCATGCGGATCACGAGAAAGAGCGCGGCCGCCACCACCAGCGCGCCGAAAAAACCGATGACCTTTGGCAACGCGATCATTGCGGGACCGATAGCGACCGTTGCGAGCGTATAGGACGTCTCGATGTTGCGCGTATCGGAGTGGAACCACACGAGCGCCAGATTCTCCAACACGATCGACAGACCGAGCGTGACCAGCAGAATGTTTTCGTCCTTGCCGTGACTCGCGCGATTGATCACGCAGCGCTGCAGTGCGTAGCCGAACGCGAACATGCCGAGTGTCACCACCGGCAGCGCCAGATACGGATCGATGCCGAGCCGTTCCTTCAGCAGATAGACCGCATACAGCGCGACCATCAACGCCGCGCCGTGCGCGAAGTTGATGATGTGCAGCACGCCGTAAATCAGTGTGAGACCGAGCGCGATGAGCGCATAGACCGCACCCGTTGTCAGTCCGTTAAGCAGTGCGGAGAAGAGAATCACCGGATCGAACATGCGCTGCCTCAGCTCTTGAGCGGAAACTGCGGCGCCACTTCGCGATAGGCCGGCGGCAGCACGACCTTGATATCGTTGCCGACTACCTGAGTGAGAAGCGGTTGCGCGCCGGTGTTCTGACCGTTGACGAAATGCGTCGGACCATACGGCATCATGTGATCCTTGAAAGCGCTCGAGGCAAGCGCCGCATTGACGGCGGCGCGGTCGGCGGATTTCGCGCGCTCCAGTGCGTCGGCGAGCAGCATCGTCGCGGTGTAGGTCATGAACACTTCATATGAGAAGTACGCGCCCTTCGCTTCGACCCGTTTGCGCAACGGCGCAACACGCGCATCCTTCGGATTGAACCAGTGATTGCAATCGATGATGCCGTCCGCGATATCCGGAAACTCCTTCAGAAACTTATAGCTCGATGCGGCCCCGCCCAACACCGAATAGATCGCTTTGGGGCGCACGTTCTGCTGTTTCATCGCGCGCAGCAACAGCGCGTATTCGTTGTAATAGTTGGCGGGAATCACGATGTCCGGATTGACCGCGCGCATGCGTAGCACGATGTTGTTGAAGTCGCGCGTCGGATTCGGATGCTTGATGACTTCCTTGATTTCGAAACCGTACTTGGGCAACTCGCTGCTGAGCAGCGCAGCCGTGCCGGCGCCGAACAGCGATTCTTCGTGCACGATCATCACCGTTCTGGCCGGTTTGCCCGCGTCGGTATTCAACGTATTGAGGTTGTCGACCGCGCGCTGGCTGCACATCCGATAGCCGGGGCCGAAGCGAAACGTATTCGTGAGTCCGCGCTCGACGATCTGATCGGCGACGCCGACATCGACCACATGCGGCAAGCCGTACTTCGCGGCCGTCTGGGTCGTGGTGAGACAGATCGCCGATGCATAGGCGCCGACGATCGCCGTCACGCCCGCCTCGTTCATTCTCTCGACCTCGGCGGCGCCCGCCTCGGGCCGCGATTGCGCGTCGCCCAGCACCGCCTCGATGAGCGCGCCGCCTTGCGACTTGATGCCGCCGGCGTTGTTGATGTCCTCGATGGCCAGCAAAGCGCCCAGCCGGCATTGCTGCCCCGAATAGGCCAACGCTCCGGTGACGGGATGCAGCACGCCGATCTTGATGCTCTTCGCGCTCGCGGCACGAGCGACCCAAGGTGCTGCAACCAGTGCCGCGGCGGCGGTGGACCGACGCAGGAAAGTGCGACGCGAACTCATGCGATCTCCGTAGGATTGCGTTAGTTGAAGGTAGCGGACAGTTCCTCGCTGACCCAGACCTTGGCGTCGATATCGCCAATCCGAGAGAGCTGCAACTGATACTGATAGCGATCGGGCCGGTACAGACCCTGGAGCAATTGCACCGGCCGTTCGTCGGTGTCGCGCACGAGACGCGTCACGGCGAGCAACGCCGAGCCGACCGCGACGTCGAGATGGCGCGCAACCACGGCGTCGGCGAGGCGCGCCGAAATGGTTTGCGTCGCGCCGCCGAGCTGCACGCCCGCTTCCTCCAGCAGCATCAGCAAGGGCTTGCGCTTGAGGTCGCGGCGGTTGATTTCGGCGACAGCTTTGGGCACGTGTGTCGTGATGAACGACACCGGTCCCGCCGACGTGCTGCGAACCCGGATACTCTTGTAGACGGCATCGCCGACAGACAGATGCAGCGCCTCCGCGATGGCGTCCGAAGCGAGCACTTCCGTGCTGTCTATCACTTCGACCGTGGTGCGCAACCCCATATTCACGATGTTCTCGAGCAGGCCGGTGAGGTGCGCTTTCTCGCGCGAAACCGGTGCGGCTTTCGCATTGCCCTGCTTTTTCCCCGTATCGATACGCTGCGGCCACGTCCCCACGCCCGGCCGGCGCGTGACCAGCCCGTCCGCCACCAGCATCTCCATTGCCTTGCGAATCGTAATGCGCGCGACCGCGAACTGTTCAGCGAGCAGATGTTCGCCGGGCACGCCTTCTTCGTCGAAGCGTCCTTCCTGGAGTTGCTCGCGCAACACCAAGTAGATCTGGTGATATTTCGGCAGGGGTAAGGTGGTTTCCATGAGGCTCACTCTAGAAGTGTCGTAATGTCGGGTCAATAGAACAAATTGGAAAATAAAGATTGTTCTACCTCGTAAACACCGACGGAAGCAACTGGCTTGCAGTAAGGAACGTGCAAGCTCGATGATCCGCTCCCTCCATCAGAGCGGACAGTTTGCTGGACGAGACTGGATGAACGATAGAACAAGTTGTGCGGTGGCTTGTTCCATGGGGAAAACACTCAACTGACGAACTTCGCAGAAGCTTCAACGCTTTACGCGCCAATAGGACATTTCCCGCGTCAAATGTTCCATTGACAAGACAAAATAGGCTGCTTAATTTTCGTCGCAACCGGAAATCGATCTGGACGCGAAGGCGCTATCGAAGGCCGGTGTAAAGAGAGCGAAGCGGATTCATGTCGCTATGCGCTCGATTTCGTTTCTTTAGGATGCCTGCTTTGTAGCATGCCTCGCGGCCGGCAAATCATGACCGTGAAATCCACCCCTGGTTTCGCACCGAGGGACTCGACGTCAACGATACAGTCTGGAAACAGGATGAAAAAGTCACTTTGCATTGCGGGAGTAATTGGTGCGCTTGGAACGCACGCGGCTATCGCACAGGCGCAGAGCAGCGTTACGCTTTACGGGATCGTCGACGAAGGGCTGACCTTCAATAACAACTCACACGGCGCGCGCCAGTACAGCATGGTGAGCGGCGAGATTCAGGCGAGCCGCTGGGGATTGCGCGGTAGCGAAGATCTGGGCGGCGGCATGAAAGCGGTTTTCCTGCTTGAAGGCGGCATGGATCTGAGCAGCGGCAAACTCGGCCAGGGCGGGCTTGAATTCGGCCGTCAGTTATACGTCGGACTGGCCACGCGTTATGGGACGGTGACGCTCGGGCGTCAATACGATTCCGTGGTGGACTACGTTGGCCTGTTCGAAGTGGGCGATCAATGGGGCGGCTTTTACACCGCGCACCCAGGCGACCTGGATAACATCAACAACTCGAACCGGGTCAACAACGCGATCAAATATACGAGCAACAACTACGGCGGCTTCACGTTCGGCGGCGTCTACAGTCCTGGCGGCGTAGCGGGTAATTTCAGTCAGAATCAGATCTGGTCGCTCGGCGGCTCTTATTACAACGGGCCGCTCGGGCTTGGCGTCGGTTATCTGAACATCCGCAATCCGAACACCTCGTTCTACGGCACCAGCGTGCTCGCGAACACGACCGGCTCGGCGCCGCTCGCGACGTTGAACAACATTGCATCGCCCGTGTTCTCCGGCTTTGCCGATGCGCGCACGCAGGAAGTCTATGCGGCGGGCGGTGCGTACACGTTTGGCGCGGCCACGTTCGGCGGCACCTATTCGAATACGCGTTTCGACAATCTCGATGGCGGCGGCTCGGGACCGAATCCATTCGGCAATCGCGGCACGGCGATCTTCAACAACGTCGAAGCGAACTTCAAATATCAGATCACGCCTGCATTCCTCGTGGGTGCCGCCTACGATTACACGAAGGGCAGCTCGGTAAACGGCCGGGATGGCGCGACCTATCATCAGGCCCAACTCGGCGCTGACTATTTCCTTTCGAGGCGCACGGATGTCTATTTCGTCGGAATCTACCAAAAGGCTTCCGGTACGGACTCGACGGGAAGTGCGGCGGTTGCAGCGATCAACGGCGTGACGCCATCGAGCGACAATCATCAGGTCGTGCTTCGTGTGGGCATGCGGCACAAGTTCTGACGGGCAGCCACCGCCCGCGACGACAGTCGGCGCACACGAGAACGTGGCCCGACTGATCTGCGTACCGCACACGAAGTGGTGCGGCATCCAGATCGTCGAGCGGTCCTCCCCAACTTTTGCACGCTCTCGTTTACGTCAGGCTGAACGCTGCGGAGGCATCGTGTAGAAGGCATGCATCGCATGCCAGATACGATGCCGATTGATGCCCAGCACCGCGATGTGAGCCACTCCCTTGATCTCGCAGAACTGCTTGTCCTTGTTCGGCAACTGCGAAAAGAATTCGAGCAGTTCCGCATCGGTCGCATTGCCGTCGTGCTCGGCTCTCGTCATGCAGACGGGACACTGCAGCCGTTTCGGATCGACCATCGGCATATGAATCGCCATATCGATGTAGGTGCCGTTCGGTGTCCGGTTGGTGAGCTTGAGTTCATAGTCGCCCAATGCCTTCGGTACTTTGGGATCGACCGTCGACGGGTCGTCGCGGGCGAAGATGGCATCGAAGCTCGCTTGCGAGGTTGGACGGGAATTGCTGGCCTCGAGTGCCGCGATGTTCGCGCGCCGCCTCATGATTTCCGGCGCGCCCTCGCCCGTATAGGTGATTGCATCCAGGACCATGCGCTCCACGCGGTCCGGCTCTTCCATCGCAAAGACGCCCAGCCGGAGGGCGCCGGACGACTGGCCATAGAACATGAATGTCTTTTGGCCAGTCACCTTTTCGATCACCGGCATCGCCGCTTTCAGGTCCTCGACACCGGAGCGGACATCGGAGTTCGAATCCGTCTGCGACGAGCGGCCGTAGTTTTCATGGTCCATGGTCCAGACGTCGAAGCCGTAGCGAGCAAACTCGTCCATGAACGAGTAGTTCTCCGTGCCCGGCACTTGCAGATCGAAGCCCCCGCGGCCCGAAAACGACGACCCGTGCACGAGGAATAACACAGGCTTCGGGCCGGAACTTGCGTTGCGGTCGTCCGCGAGTCGCTTGCGATACAGATACAGTTTCACCGCACCTTTCTGCGCCCAGTGATCTTCGGCAATGATCCGCGGCGCCACCGCGTTAGCAGAGAGCGGCACTGCCGTGGCCATCAATGTTAGCGCCGCGCCTTGCAGCAAACGGCGTCGCTGGACCCTCTGCTGCGTGTCTTTCGTGTTGCTCATTGTTTTTTCCCGATTATGAGAATTGAGACGTTACTAGTCCTTGTGCTCGTACCGTCGAGCCTGGGCAACACTCCCGTTTGTCTCGACTCCTTGGGCGTGTGCCGTGGTAAGGAATGAGTCAATTAGTAGGTGAGACGAGGTCGAATCCGTTCGCCTTCAAAGACGTTTGCACTGCCGGTCCGGTGAGATAGGAAAGCAGCTTTTGCGCTGCATCCGGATGCTCGCTCTTTGTACCTATGCCCGCTGCGTAGGTCGTCACGAGTTGCAAATCTTCCGGGATCGGCCCGACGAGGGTGACTCCATGCACGGGCTTGATTTCGCTGGTCTGGCCCAATCCGAGGGACACCTCGCCTCGTGCCATCGCTTCCATCGCGGTTTGCCCTTCCGGATAATATTTGACCTTGGGAGCCACTGTGCCGCCAATCCCGAGGCGGTCAATCAACCGGGCCAGATAGATGCCCGAGGTAGCGCCGGTGGCGGGGTCGGCCATGCCGATCGAAGGGGCATCGAGCAAGGCCCTCGTGAACGCCGGGTCGTCGTTGATCGCGGGCAACGCGGCACCGGCTTTGACCGCGACTCCGAGCCGCACGCGCGCGACATCGACCTGCGAACCCTTCCTGACAAGATCTTGCTCGGTCAGTTTGGCGAGAGGCTCGGGTGGGACGATGACGAGGTCGAACGCCTGCCCCGATATTGCCCGGTCACGCACCTGTCCCGCGGTGCCGTAGATGAGGCGCACGCGATCGCCTGTTGCAGCCAGATAGTTTTCGGGCAGGTTCTCCAGTGCGCCTTTCATCGCAGCCGCGGAGAAAATCACCAGATCCGCCGCGTGAGCGGACTGCATCGTGACCAACACAATCGCAAGCAGAAGTCCTGCTTTCGTCTTCATAAGAAAGTGCTCCGGTGAGCATCGCTGAGTACGGCATTGTCAGGTTGTCGAACGGCATACGCTCGAACGCACACAGTGTATCGGGATAACTAATTTTATGCGGCGAGTCGCCCCGGCATCGGAGAGCCCGATTCTGCTGTGCGTCCGTGTGGCAACGACACTCATGACAATGACCGCCACAATCGCGGCGGCCATGCGCCTTTGACGCACACCCTGCGATGCCCCACGGGTGTCGCTGCCGAGGCTTGCGCGCCGCCACGCTACGACGTCAGAACCTGTGGCGCATCCCGACCCGGGCGACGAGCTGATGGTTGTTCGACGAATCGCCGAGGGAGCCGATGTCCGCCACCGCCGCCGTGCCCGTCGAACTCGTGCCGCTTGCCGTCTGGAACGTGCCTTCCATGTAGACGTCCGTGCGCTTAGACAGCAGGTAGTCCAGCAACAGCGAGAACTGATTGTACTTCTGGTCGCCAATGTCTCCGCGCACTGCATTGCCCTTCGTGTAGTTGTACTCACCCGCCAGAAGCAGCGCCGGCGTGAACCGATAGGACGCGTTCAATTCGAAGTCGTTGAAGGTCGCCGTCGCGCCGCCGAACGCACCGATATTCTGGTATTTCGTGTTCGAATACACCGCGCCGATCAGCGCCGGTCCGATTTGATAGCTGCCGGCCGCGGCGATGATCTGCAACGAATTCGCGGGTCTCGCCCCGAGATAGCCGGAATTCAACGAGTTGAAAGTCGTCGCGTTCACGTTGCCGTTCAAAATGGCGCCCGCTGCGGACGGGTTCTTGAAGTACTCGTACGCCACGCCTAAGCCCATGCCTCCGTGGTTATAGTTCGCACCCAATGTATAGCCGCTCGACTGCGATATTTCACCGGCGATGCCGCCCAACGAGACCGTGCCGCCGAACTGCAAGCCGCGGAAGTTCGGGCTCGCGTATTTGATCGTGTTGTTCGCGCGGGAGGAGTGATTGACGTTGTCGATGTCGCCCGGATGTTCGGTGCTCGACCCGCCATACGAGAGCGCGAAGCCATAGCTGCCGATGTAATCGTTGACGCTGTCGTACTGCCGGCCCAACGTGACCGTGCCGTAGCTCGCGCTGGAAATGCCCACAAACGCCTGGCGGCCGAAAGCCGTGTTGCCCTGGCCAAACGCGCCGTTGCTGACGTTGATACCGGATTCCAGCGTGAAGATCGCCTTCAGCCCGCCGCCCAGATCCTCGGAACCTTTCAAACCCCACCGGCTGCCTTGCAGACCCGAGTTGGAATCTAACTGAAACTGACGGCCGCCGACATTCTTTCCGTTGACTACGTTCTTGGCGTTGGTGTTGATCATCAAGCCTTCATCAAGAAGCCCGTACAGCGTGACACTGCTCTGCGCGTTCGCGTGCGTCGCACAAACAGCCAGTATCGGCAATGCTAGTAGTGATTTTTTCACTATCACCTCCATTCTCTTTGGTATGTGGTTGTCAATTTATTTACTGCATATGCACTACTAATTAATATGTTGAATTACATATAGTTCTTTTCTGAATTTTTCCTCGGTATCGACTGCCGCTTGAATCAATCTCAGTCGAAGCGGCACGCCATGGTGAGCGGCACGTCGTTACCGGGTGCCTGGAACGCTCATGCGCAGCAAACTAAACATTGAATCCGCTAGATGCGCGCAGCGTCCGGGTCTTGCTGCCGGTGAGGAACTGGACGAAGGCGCGTGCCAATTCCGGGTTCGCGGCCTTGCTGCTGACGGCTGCCGAATAGACCGTCGACAGTTCGAATTCCTTGGGCAACAGCCCGACCAGCGAAACGCCCTGGGTATACATGATCTCGGTCACCTGCGTACAGCCGATCAGTCCTGGTTCGCCGCTTTGCGCAAGGTTCGCCATGGCCACCGCGCCGCTCGGAAAAGACCGGAAGAACGGCTCGACATTCTCGTAAATACCCATCTTCCGCAACACAGTAACGAAATGAATGCCGGCGGTGGCACGTAGCGGGTCGGGAAAGTAGACCCCTTTCGAGCATTTCAAACTGGCGCTCAATTGCTCACCGTCGGCGATGGCCGGAAGCGGTTCGCCGGTGCGCACTGCAATGCCGGTTTCGACTCGTCCTAACTCGGCGCGCGAAGCGGATTCCACGCGTCCCGTCTGGTCCAGGTCCGCGATCATTTTCCCGGTCAGGATGATGACGTCGCAAGGCTCGTCGGCGTCCAGTTTTTCCCGGATCGCGTGGACCGCGCCGAAGGTGCCGTTGAGACTGGCACCCGTGCTCGAGCGGAATTCTTCCGCCAGGGCCTGGACAATACCTTTGGCCGCGCCGGCGCTCAAAATTTTCAATTCCATGGTGATAGTGACTCCCGTCTGATTGGATTACTGGTCGAATGCCGCGATGATTCGCTCGGCGCTCAAAGGCAGGCTGGTTACTCTTACGCCAAGGGCATCGCGTACCGCATTACCGATGGCCGCCGCGGTCGGACCCAACGATGCCTCGCCCGCCCCACAAGCAGGTGCGTTCGACGGCACGATATCGACCTCGACAGCGGGCACTTCCGTGAACCGCAAGATCGGATAGGTTTCCCAACTATCGCTGGTGACGCGTTGCCGGTCGAATCGCACTTCTTCTTTCAAGGTCCAGCTCACAGCCTGTAGTGCACCGCCCTCGATCTGGTTGGCGACGCCGTCGGGGTTGATGACGGTGCCCACGTCCACGGCGATGTTCAGTCTGGTGACCACGATCTGCGCGCCTGCCTCGATGCGTGCCACCACCGCGCAGTACGCACCGGAATTTTTGTACCGTGCCACGGCAATGCCATAGCCGATGCCTTCCTGCTTATCCCGTTCGTGCCAGCCGGCTCGCAGCGCCGCGCGCTGCAGCACGGCCCGGGCGCGGGGGTCGGACAAATGCCGCAGGCGCCATTCGAGCGGTTCGCTGGCGGTGGCTTCGGCCAGGTCGTCGACAAACGACTCAAGCGCGAACACGTTGGCAAATGCCCCTAACGAACGCAACGACGAGGTTCGCAGCGGCATGCTCAGCACCCGGTGATTCACGATGTTCCACGCGGGAAAGTCGTAGAGCTGCACCGCATTACGCTCGGCACCCCCACCCGCGTGCAGCGGGGGATTGACTGCCGCGGGCGCTTCGAACGGCGTCTCGAGATGCCAGGCGCCCAGCAGCGCGGGGGTGTTGCCGCGACCCGGCCGCGTGCCATGGCCGTTGCTCCAGACGCTATGACGCCAACCGACCACGCGGTCGCTCGCATCGAGATCAGCTTCGAGTTCGATCACCATGGCCGGGCCGTACGGCGCCCATGCCAGCTCGTCGGCCCTGCTCCACTGGACTCGGACAGGCTGGCCGCGTGCGGCGCGCGCCAGCCACGCGGCATCGTATGCGACGTCGTCGGCCGCGTTGTGCCCATAACAGCCGGCGCCTTCCGCGTGCTGCACCACCACGGCCGATACCGCCATGCCGAAGCTCAACGCCAGGTCGGCGCGCAGATTGAAGATGCCCTGACTATGACTCCACACTTCCAGGCGTTCGCCGTCGAATCGAGCCAATGCGCACGAGGGGCCGATCGAAGCATGCGCCAGGAACGGCTTTTCGCAGCTCATCTTCAAAGTGCGTGCCACATCGGCGGCGGCACTTTGGCGGTCGGCCACTACAGTGGTTTCCACTGGTTGCTGCTTCAACCAGGCGCTCAGCTTCTGTTGTTCCGGAAGGGGCTCGCTACGCTGCCAGCGGGCGTGCCGGCGCAGCTTGTCAATGGCTTCGACAGCGGCGCGCTGCGATGTGGCCAGCACGCCCACCAGCGAGCCGTCGCGTATCACTTGCACCACGCCGGACACCGCGCGTGCTGCGCCATCGTCGAGCGAGAGCAGGGTCGTCGCGCGCGAGCCCGGACGCAGCATGCGTCCATGCAGCATGCCCAGCAGTTCGATATCCTGGATGAAGCGCGGAACCGCCAGGAATTTATCCGCGAGATCGTCGCGCGGCACCGTCGCGCCCACGATGGTATAGGCGGCGGCCGCTTTCACGGCAATCGTGCAATCGATATCAACGTCGAATTGAACCTCGCCGGCGATGGCCCAATAACTCGCGAGACCGCCGTGAGGCGCCTTGATTTCACCGCGCTTCACCGCTAATTGATGCACCAGGTCCGTCGACACTTGCAGCACGCGCGCAGCACGTTCGAGCAGCACGGCGCGCGCGTGCGCGCAGGCGTGTCGCAACGCGGTGCCGGAGTGTTGTATCGAAAGACTCCCGGAGGTGACAGCCTCGTCAGGGCTCGCCGCTGTGTTGGCCGGGCGCATGCGAATCTGGTCGATGCCGACGTCCAGTTCTTCGGCAACGATCTGCGCGAGCGCCGTGACGATACCCTGGCCGATCTCGACCTTGCCTGATAGCACTTCGACGTATCCTTCACTGGAGAATCGCAGCCACGCGCCAAGGCAAGGATTGGCGCGCAGACTCTGCGGCCGCTCGCTGACCGGTACGCCTGTCGCTTCGGTGGACACGACGGTGAGAGGGTTCACGATGACGACGCGGCACGCAGCACTGCGCGCACGATGCGATTGTGGCTGCCGCACCGGCACAGATTGCGGTCAAGTGCCTCTCGAATCTGGGCATCGGTCGGGTGCGGACAGCGTTCGAGCAGGGCCGCCGCTGCGATCAGCATGCCCGAGCTGCAGTAGCCGCATTGCCCGGCTTGCTCGGCGATGAACGCCCGCTGCAAGCGATGCGGTGCCGCCCGGCTGCCCAAACCTTCGACCGTGGTCACCTGCTTGCCCGCCAGCGCCCACAGCGGCGTGTCGCATGACGCCACAGCAAAACCGTCGACTAGGACAAGACACGCGCCACACTGGTTTTCCCCGCAGCCGAAACGCGTGCCTTTGAGCTTCAGCTCATCGCGAAGCACATCGAGCAGGCGTGTGTCGCCGTCCAGCTCGAACCCGTGCCCGGTCCCATTGACCGTAATCGGAATGCGCGTAGTCGTGGCCATGTTCACTGGTCGACCTTCGCACCCGAAACCTTGACTACCTGCGCCCATTTTTTTATGTCGTCATTCATGAACTGCGTGAACTGGGCCGGATTCATCGACATCGTGTCGGCGCCCTGTTTCTGCCACGACGCCTTGATCTGCGGAGTGGCGACGATCCGGGTCAGCGTGGCGTTGAGCTTGTCGACCACTGCGGGCGGCGTGCCTTTGGGCGCCATCAGGCCGAGCCAGATCACGGCGTTGTACTTCGGCACCCCGGATTGATCGACGGTTGGCAGATTGGGCAGCAGGTCCGAACGCACCGTGCCGGTGGTGGCCAGCGCCTTGGCCTTGCCGCTGCTGATAAAGCCCGCCATGGTGGTGGTGGCATCGAACATCATGTCGACCTGGCCGCCGATTACGTCGGTACGCGCATTCGAGCTGCCCTTATAGGGCACATGCAGGATCGAGACGCCGGCCATTTGTTTGAACAGCTCGCCGGCCATGTGATAAGGCGTGCCGTAACCAGACGAGGCATATGACAGTTTGCCTGGTTCGCTCCTCGCCAGCTTGATCAGGTCGGCGACGTTATTGACCCCCAACCCCGGCCGTGTCACCAGCACCAGGTCGGAAGAATTGATCGGCGCCACCGGCACGAAATCGCTCATCAGCTTGAACGGCTTCCTCGTGTAGAGCGTTTCGTTGACGGTGTGCGTGTTGGAGATCAACAGCAGCGTATAACCATCGGGCTTGGACTGCGCCACATACTCGGTGCCGATGATGGCTCCCGCGCCGGGCCGGTCGTCGACGATGAACGACTGCTTCAATTGAGCGCTGAGTTGTTGCGCGACGATGCGTGCGTATACGTCGGCGGAACCGCCCGCCGCGAATGGCACGATGATGGTGACCGGCCGGCTCGGATAGTCGTCGGCGGCAAAGCTCGCGATCGATGTCGACGCCAGTACGCCAAGCGTCAGGGCATGGCCCATACGCCGGCGAAAGGAGCGAGTGCTCCAACGATTGTTCATTACGTGCCTCCTGGTATTTATAGTCCGCATCCGCACTGCATGCCGCAGTACAGGGGCGCTCGCCCCACGTGGTCCACGCGAGCGCCTTGGTCATTGAAAAAGATGCCGGGTGCTATTTATCCAATGGTATTGACGAGGGAGCCGAGGTGATCGATCTCGAGCTTCATGACATCGCCCTTCTTGAGGAACCTGGGGGGCTTGAACCCGATGCCGACGCCGGCGGGGGTGCCGGTGGCGATGACGTCGCCGGGCAGCAAAGTCATGCCGGCCGAAAGGGTTTCGATGATAGTTGGGATATCGAAGATGAGGTCTTTGGTGTTGGCGTTCTGGCGCAGTTCGTCGTTGATCCAGCAACGCACGTTCAGGTTGGCGCTATCGATACCGTGGGCGGAAACCAGGTACGGGCCCATCGGACAGAACGTGTCCAATGACTTGCCGATGAACCACTGACGATGCTTTTGCTGGAGGTCGCGCGCTGTGAAGTCGTTGACGATGGTGTAGCCCCACACGTGCTGAAGGGCATCGGCCTTGGAAATGCCTCTGCCGGGCTTGCCGATGACGACGGCGAGTTCGACCTCGTAGTCGAGTTGGGACGTGAGGTGCTCGAAGGCTTTGACGGTGGCGCGATGCGCGACCACGGTAGAAGCGGGCTTGGTGAACACGACGGGCGCGGGCGGACCGAGCTCGCCTTGCTGGGCGGATGTGTCAAACCCGGATTGGCTGAACTCCCTTGCATGTTCGTGATAGTTCTTGCCGACGCAGAAGATGTTACGGCGCACCTCGAGCGGGGCGAGCAGTTCGTGGGTACCGACGGCTTGCCAGCGATCAGTGCGTTGCACGGCGGCGGCGAACTGCTGGTCCGGCAGCGGAACCTGGGCAATGAGATCGATCATGTCGCCGTCAAAGCCGGGCAGAAGGTGACGAACCTCGACGAAGCGTTGCAGGTCGTCGGCGATGACGACCGGGGCGGGACGCCGGTCGATAACCAGGGAAGCAAAGCGCATCAAATCTCCTATTGGTTACATTTGGTTTTAATATATCCCAAAAGAAACCACGTTACAAGCGCTACCGGCCTCGTTTAGCTGACTCACTCTGCATTTTTAGGGAAAAAAACGGCATAAATCAATAATTCTATGAACCAATTGCAACCAATATATCGAGCCTCACACCAGATTGCTGTCGGTGACGGTGGCTGGTTTCGTCGCGTGCAATGAGCGGCGTTGGGCCGCGCGTTTTTTCATGCCGCGCACCCAAAAATACAGTTGCACCAGTATGAGCAGAGCACTGCACGCGATAAAAAAAGCGCTGATCGGGCGGTCGATGAAGACAGCCAAGTCTCCGCGCGACAACAGCATCGCGCGCCGGAAATACTCTTCGACCATAGGTCCGAGCACATAACCGAGCAGGATCGGCGCGACCTGAAAATCAAGCGCGGCGAAGATGGCGCCGACTACTCCGAACACCAGTACTTCGCCAACCTCGAACAGACTGTTGTTGGTGCTGTACACGCCCACCGCAATGAAAAACAGTGCCGACGGATACAGATAGCGATAAGGCACCCGCAGCAGCTTCACCCAGACGCCGATCAGCGGTACGTTCAGAATCACCAGCAGGACATTGCCGATCCAGAAGCTGGCGATGAGCCCCCAGAACAGGTCGGCGTGCTCGGTGATCAGTTGCGGACCTGGCTGGATACCCTGGATCAACAGCGCGCCGAGGATCAGCGCCATCACGGCGTCGCCCGGAATGCCCAGACTCATGGTTGGAATGAAGTCCACCTGGGTCTTGGAATGCGATGCGGCCTCCGGCGCAGCGACGCCCTCGAGAGCGCCGCGGCCGAACCGTTCAGGTGACCTGGAGAGCTTTTTCTCGGCCGCGTAAGCGAGGAACGTGGTGATGGTAGGGCCGGTGCCCGGCATCGCGCCGAACAACGTACCGATGAACGTGCCGCGCACCATCGGCAAGAACGCTTGCCTGAGTTCGGCCATGCTGGGTCGCATGTCGCGCAAACGTACCTTCGTGCCGCTACCCACCGACTCCATGCGATTGACGTTGCGCAAGAATTCCGCCACCCCGAACAGGCCGAGCGCCAGCGCCACCAGCTCGACCTTGTCGGAAAGCTGTGGCAGACCGAAGGTCAGGCGCATCACGCCGCTGTTCACGTCGGTACCGGCAATGCCGATCAACAGTCCCACCGCCGTCATCGCCACTCCCTTGAGCGCCGAGCCCCGGGACATGGTGCCGCCGGCCAGCAAGCCCAGCAGCATGATCGAAAACAGTTCGGCCGGCCCGAACTTGAAAGCCACGCTGACCAGTAGCGGCGAGGCGAAAACCATCACAACGATGCCGAACGACGCCGCCAAAAACGAAGCCAGCATGGCGATGCCCAGTGCCGTGCCGCCTTTGTTCTGTCTGGTCATGGGATAACCGTCCAGGCAGGTCACGGCGTGCGGCGGATGACATGGCAGATTGAGCAGGATTGCACCGATCGCGCCGCCGTATTGAGAACCGTAGAAGATGCCCGCCAGCATCAGGATTGCGGGGATCGGATGCATCGTATAGGTCAGCGGCAGCAACATGGAAATGGCCGACAACGCGCCCATGCCCGGCAGCACACCGATCAGGTTGCCGATCAACACGCCGACGAACGACCACATCAGATTGTGGGGCTGAAGCGCCACGCCGAAACCCTGCATCAAGTCCAACAGAGATTGCCCCATCATGATTCAACCCCAGGACAGCAATGGAAACTGCAGTTTCAAAGCCCACCAGAACACGACGGTGCAGATCGCACACATCGCGGCGGCGAGAATTAGCGCGCTCACCCAGGTGTTGTCCCGGTCGCCGAGTGCCGAGATGAACACGATCGCGAAGGTGGCGGGTAACAGGCCGCCGTATCGGCCCAGCACGACGAAGGCGGCGATGCCCATCACGATGCAGCACCAGGCGCGCCATTCGGGCCGAAGCGCTGGTTGCGCAGTGGCATGGGGGTCCGGGGCTTTGGCAGAAAATGCGATCGCGAGGCCGCACAAGACGAGAACGGTCCCCACTGCTACAGGGAAGAATCCCGAGCCCATGTGACTCAGGCTGCCCACGTTATAGCCAAGTCCGGCATAGATCGAGCCGAGACCGAGAACGAGCATCAGGGCGCCCGCATAGAGATCTTTGTTATAGCGATGCAGAAAGCCGAATGCATGCGCCGTCTTGGTACTCACGTGACTTGTCTCCTGTAATTTGCCCTCGCGCCGGTTCTTGCCGAAGTGTGGGTACTGATAAAACGCTGTCTTTTTCGGCGTAGCGATTCACCCTCATTTTTTTAGGGTTGCCGCGAGGTGGTTTGTCCGCTTGCCCATGTAACGGGTTAAAGCGAGGGTATTGACGGGGGACTCAGGCATCCGGTGTCGGGCATGACATCGGATACATCGAGGGATGACGGGACCTGAGGTGAGGCAGCAGGCGGCGAAACTCGACGACGCTGGGGGCGGCGACAAAAACAAAGACGTGACGGTGGTCGATGAGCAGGGAAGCAACGCGCACGAGATTTCCTATTGGTTCAATTTGGTTTACAATCAACCCAAGTGGAGCCATGCTAGCAATCGATTGTTTTCTCGTCAATCCAGGCAATGCCCATGACCTGCTGCCATGATCACACTGGCGCTGTTTGCTGACACGTCTCCGTCTATCTGGGTTGCATTCCATTGGGAACGGCGCTGCTGAGGCGGAGAACACCGGACTACGTGACGGCGCGCGCGAGTGAAACCAATTTGTACCAACCTCGCGGCCATTGCCTTATGATTCGTGGAACCCGTCACAGCTTTTTTACCCAATGCCCGACCATCCCGTTTCAGACCCGGTTTACACACTCAAGGAAGCCCTGCTGTCCAACCTCCGCGATGGCCGTTGGCATCCGGGCGAACGCTTGCCCACCGAGCGGCAGATGAGCGAGACCTACGCGGTCGGCCGCTCGACGGTGCGACGCGCACTGGCGCAGATGAAAGAAATGGGCCTCATCACCCAGACCGTGGGCAGCGGCACTTACGTGGCCCAGGATGTTGAGCAAAAAATACCCAAGGCAGCGGAACCCCAAGCTGTAGTGAGTCCCGCCGAGCTGATGGACGCGCGGCTGATTTTCGAGCCGGGCCTGATCGACCTGGTGGTGCGCAATGGCACGCCGGCCGATTTTGCAGCGATGGAAGCATGTTGCGTAAGCGCGGAGCAGTCGAAGACGCTCGAGGAATTTGAACGTTGGGACGCCGAGTTTCATCACAAGATCGCGGAAGCCGCACACAACAATTTCATGGTCAGCGTGTTCAATCTGATTCTCAAAGTCCGCGAACATGGCGAATGGGGCTTGTTGAAAAAGCGCAGCCTTACGCCTGAGCGACGACTCGCTTATCAGCGCGAGCACCGGCAATTGCTGGCAGCGCTCAAAGAACGCGATGCGGCTAGTGCACGCGATTTCATGGTCACGCACCTGGTGAACGTGCGGCGCAATCTTTTCGACTTTTGACACGTGCTGAACAGCCTCGATCCGGCGAGCTTCTAGCCACCGGCGAGCTCAAGTTCCGCGCGACTTTAAAAGGAAGTGAGAGCATGGATATCGAAAGTTTCAAGGCTGACTTGACCAATACCGGCTACCAGGAAGTGCTGGAAAAAACCTACGCACCGAACCAGTTCATTGAAACGCACAAGCATCCGTTCAGGGCGCGCGCGGTGATCACCGCCGGAGAAATGACCATTTCGTGGGGTGGCACGGTTTCGCGCGAATACCGCGTCGGCGATATCTTCGAAATCGAAGCCGGCGATGAGCATTCGGAGCAATACGGTCCCACCGGCGCAACCTACCTGGTGGGCCGCAAGTTCCCCGCCTGATTTCGGAACCGGATTGCCCGTGGTCAAAGCAATGGCTGAGATGCGGTGGTCACCCGACGCTGTTGAGAAAGGGCAACGCGCATTTCTTCGCGCTGCAGAAGCTGGCTGACGCTGAATCAACACGTCGGCACATCGATCCCGGCCTAGGGCGATGTGCCGACGTTCCAGCGCGTGTCCAAGCTGAACAGACGTTGCGTCCGTTAGAAGCGCGTACGCAAGCCTACCGTCGCCGCCACCTGATTGCCTGTTGACGCCTGCGCGAGGCCATTGATAAACGCACCCTCGAACGCAGAGCCAGCAGCACCGTATGCGTGTTGGTAGACACCCTCGACATAAACGTCAGTGCGTTTGCTGAACGAGTAGTCTGCCATCAGCGTGACTTGATGCCACTTCGGGTCCGCCGAACCGGTGGTTCCGGCAAAGGCGCCTTGAGTAAACGTGTAGGCACCTGCGAACGAAATCGAAGGTGTCAGCGTATAGTGCACGTTGGCTTCGTAGTTGTCGAAATGCAGCGTGTCGAACGACTGCCCGATCACGGAGTTCGCACCCGGCTGAGTATTGTCGAGCAGGGTATGTGTCCACAGTAAGCCGATAGTCGCCGGACCGATCGTGTAGTTGCCGCCAACCCCCATCACTCGCTGGCGCGCGGCGGGGAAATTGACGAAGTCGTTGTTCGACACTGCCCCGGTACCCGAAAGCGAACCGTTATTCAGCTGAAGGTAAGCCGCCGCAAGATTAATCGGGCCATTGTTGTACGTCACACCGAAGCTATAGGCGCGATTGTCCGAAAAGCCGCCGGCCGCATTACTGAAGCCGTACAGCGCCTCTGCCTGCAGCCCCCGATACGTCGGGCTCGCATACTTGACCGAGTTGTTAATGTAGAACGAGTCGTCTACGTTGTCGTTGTCGAACGGATGTGCGGCCAGGTTGTTTCCGTCGCCGTTGTTCGCCAATGCGATGGGGCCCAGATCATCGACTACGGAATCGTACTGCCGGCCGAATGTCAGCGTTCCATATTGGTCGCTTTGCAGACCGACGAAAGCCTGACGGCCGAACATCGTACCCGAGTACGTGGTCTTGCCGTTTTGTATATTAAAGCCGTTCTCGAGACGGAAGATCGCGTGCAGACCGCCACCGAGATCTTCACTTCCCCGCAGACCCCATACTTCGTTCGACAGCATGCTGCTTTGTTCCTGCCAAGCGCTGCCGCCACCCTGGTTATTCGTATAGACGATACCCGTGTCGATCAATCCATAAAGGGTGACGCTGCTTTGCGCATGAGCCGCCGCCGCAAAGACGGACAATGCTGCTGCGCCGATAATCTTCTTCTTCACTTGTCTTACACTCCAGGCAATGCCCAAGAAGGAATCATGATGTGTGCATGATCCCGGCTCAATAAAAAAACGGATAACGCGCCGTTCACGCAACAGGGGTTTAACGAAAGCCCCCGGCACCATTAGGTAGGCTGTCCGGTGAATGTGATCCACTTTCCAACCGCGCACCCGCAGCTTGACGATTCTATGGGGATTGCCATTGCGATTCACCGAAAGAGTTCGCTCCTTCTTGCAAAGATTCTATAAACGAGGATCGAATGGAATCGATACACGAGTCGCTCGGCCGCTCAATCTCGTGTGTCAGCGACGATCGCGTGTTGCAACATGCGTACGATCGTCGACTAGTGCGGCTGCGCGTGATTCGACTCCATCCTTATCGATCAGGCCATACGTTAACGGCGTCCCCCGCCACCTCCGTGAAAACCGCCGCCTCCATGGAAGTCGCCCCCTCCATGAAAGCCACCGTGAAAGCCGCCGTGGAAGCCACCGTGGAAGCCGCCATGCGGTCCGAAGTGGCCATGATGGAAGTGATGAAAACGATTAATGAAGAGGAACGACGCGCCGAAGCCGAACGCCACCGGCGGCCCATAAAACCACGGATCGTAATAGGGATAGTATGCATACAGGGGCGGCGGATAAACGTCGCCCATCTCAGCGTCCGTGCCCTGCTGCTGGATCTGCCAGGTGCCGTCGGGCTGCTTGCATGCAAGGCCTGATATGTTCTGCGTGGCGCCATCGATATCCGCTGTGCCGTTGACCATGCGGCACGTGGGCGACACGGACGATGTAGTCGTCGTCTCGTCCAGCGGAGCAGCCGGGGCAAGTTGCGACGCCACCGGCGTCGTACACGCGACACAGCTGCAAAGCACCATTCCGACTCCAATGAATTTGCGCATAAATCCGTCCTGCTCGACGGTCCGGCGCCACGACGCGGACCGCCGCGTCGACACCGTGAAGACCCCATCGGTTCGCCTCGCAGAGCGCATTGCCGGAGCATGTGGATTCGCATGTGAAGATGTACACGACGATGCGGACCTGCTGCATGTAGAACGCGTCGCCGGCTGACGCTATTCCGCTTGCTGGCCCCAGTTGCGGCATGGGTGTGTTACGTCGTGTTTCCTGCCGGATCATGCAACATCGACTCCCGTGCCGCTGCGCGAGCCTGACGCGTCAGCCGTCACGACGGAAAGACCGTCAGACAGCGTATTCATGGTGACGCGTACTGTCTGCAAAAACTCGACGGCTAGCCGGCATCAGGCACTGATCCGTTCGCGACATCGGCAAAAAAGGTGACGCTGCTAGAACGACGTCCCGATCTGGAACTGGAACTTCTGGTATTGATCGCCGGTGTGTTTGACGACTGGGAAGCCGAGGCTGAGCTTCAGCGGTCCGATCGGCGAGATCCATGCAAGGCCAACGCCGTAGCCGTAGCGCAAGCCGTTGGCGCCGATGCTGTTGCCTTCGGAACCCCATACGTTGCCGCCGTCAAGGAACGTGAACACGCGCAGCGTCCGGTCGTATCCAGTGCCCGGCAACGGGAACGTCACTTCGACGTTGCCGACGATCATCTTCGAACCGCCGATAGGGTCGCCCGTCGTCGCGTCGCGCGGACCCAATGAACTCGTTTCATAACCCCGCACCGAACCGATACCGCCCGCGTAATAGTTCTTGAAGATCGGATACGGGTTGCCGATGCCATTGCCGTAGCCACCCTGGAAGTTCAGTCCGAGGACAAAGCCGCGTGAGAACGAGTAGTAGTACTGCGCCTGCACGTCCGTCTTGTAGTACTGCGTGCCGCCGATCGGTGTGCCGTACTCGGCATTCGCCTGCGCGTAATAGCCGCGGCTCGGCACGAGCGCGCTGTCACGGGCGTCTCGCGACCAGCCGATCGTGACGGGCACGTTGTTCGACACACGGCCGAAGTCTTTCACGTAGTCGATATAGCTCTGCGGCGTGGTGGAGTCGACGTCGAGCCGGTTTTGTTCGACACCCAAACCGAAATACACCATGTCGGCTTCCGAGAATGGAACACCGAACTTCAGATCGGCACCTAGCGTGATAATCCGAAAACTCGAATCGGTCGTGCTCGAGAATGTGAGCGGCTCGCTGGTGCGGTAATAGACGTCAGTGATGCGCTTGATGCCGTCGACCGTGAAGTACGGGTCAACCTGGCTGACGGTCAGCGTACGGAACGTCGACGACGTGTTGACGTTGAGCGCAAGGCTCGTCCCTGAGCCGAACACGTTGTCCTGCGAAACACCCGCTGAAATGATCGGCCCTTCGCCCGAGCCATAACCCAGGCCCAACGTGATCGCGCCGGTCGGCTTCTCGGTCACCTTGACGTCCACGTCGACCTGGTCCGGCGTTCCCTCCACCGGCACCGTGGTTACGTCGACATCCGTGAAGTAGCCGAGACGGTTGATCCGGTCTTTCGACAAGGCGAGACGGTTCGAATCGAACCACGAGCTTTCGAGCTGCCGCATTTCGCGGCGCACTACTTCGTCACGGGTACGCGTGTTGCCGACCACGTTGATGCGACGCACGTACACACGGCGGCTCGGGTCTACTTGCAGCGTCAGGTCGACCGTATGGTGTTCCTGATCGATCTGCGGCTGCGCGTTGACGCTGGCGAATGCATAACCGTATTCGCCGAGCTTGTTGACGACCGCCTTGGTGGCGGCTTGCAGCTTTTCAGCCGAGAAGCGCTCGCCCGGTTTGATCTTGACAAGCTTGCTCAGTTCCGCCTCGCGGTCGAGCAGATTTCCCGCAAGCTTGATGCTTTTGATCGTGTACGGTTCGCCTTCGTGCAGCGTGACCGTCAGATACATGTTCTTTTTATCGGGCGTGAGCGACACCTGGGTCGACTCAATGTTGAACTCCAGATAGCCGCGATTCAGGTAATACGAGCGGACGTTTTCGAGGTCGCCGGTGAGCTTGTCTTTCGAGTACAGATCGTTCTTCGTATACCACGAGAACCAGTTCGGCGTGGACAGCTGCATTTCGTCGTGCAGCGTGCTTTCGCTGAACACCTTGTTGCCAATGAAGTTGATCTCGCGGATCTTCGCGCTCGGACCTTCTACAACCGAGAACAATAATCCCACACGGTTGCGGTCGATCGGCGTGACCGTCGTCGTGACTTCAGCCGCGTAATAGCCACGGGTCAGGTACTGGCGCTTCAGTTCCTGTTCGGATTTGTCGACGAGTGCCTTGTCGTAATAGCTACCCAATGACAGCCCGACGGAATTCAGCGCCTTGATCAGATTGTCCTTATCGAACTCGTGAATACCCGCAAAATCGATCGTGCCGATCGCGGGGCGCTCGACCAACTGCACGATCACGGCATCACCTTCGGTGGTGATCCTCACGTCGTTGAAGAAGCCCGTCGCGTACAGCGCGCGGATTGCTTCCGAAGCCTTGTCGTCGCTAAAGGTGTCGCCTTGCTCGATGGGCAGATACGAGAATACAGTACCGGGTTCGATGCGTTGCAGTCCTTCGAGCCGGATATCGCGAACCACAAACGAGTCTGCTGCGTTCGCGGATATGGCCGTCACACCCAGGCCAACGAGGGCCAATACCTTGGTACAGCGGGACAATAGAATCTTTGCATTCATACAGGACACGAGAGTAAAAAGTCGGCTCGCACCGCAACCTCCTTTTGACGAATAGATAACCCGCTATGTGCGGATGAGAGAGGACTCGTGCCTTACTGCAGCCTGAAGCCGGAGACGTCTGGCCTCGCGAACCCGGTGGCTAGCGCAAGGACTTCCGTCAAGTGCGCTGCCTGGGAGCGATGCAACTGAAAGGACAATTCCGCTCCTCCAGGCAAGCGGAACGTAAAGATCAGATAAGGTGCACCGCCCGCATCCTTGCCTAGTGCCCATGCTTCGCAAGGCATCGCGAACTTCACGTTTTTCTTCTTGTGGCGGATACGCTCCGACGAGCCGATGGCATTTGAAAGCGCCGCAAGCAGCTCGTGCATGACTGAACAGTGCAAGTCGATGCGATCAGACCCGTTACATTTCAGCGTCAGATATTGACCGTCTTCTGTCAGTTCGAAATCACGGACCGAATTGATCGCAAACGCGAGCGGTGATGACATGGAGGCACTCCTTTGAGACAGATATCGAGCGTAGTACGACTTCACTCGTATGGCGTTACATACGGATTACTAACTATTTCTTCCAGACCAGTAAACTTCGAAAGCTGTTTCCATCTGAGACCTCACTTCGCGATCAGCGCTCGAAAAGCGGGGTTTGAACCCTCTTCCCGTCACGTGATACTTATTTGCGTGGGACGTACCTGTCTGCTTATGGTCAGGTCTCGTTCAGCAAGTTGCAGGGAGAACGGAAAAGGGGCGGCTGCCGCCCTGGCACCGCTACTTCTACCGGAACTGGGAACTGCGCCGGCGCCAGCGCGCTGCGGCGCCGCCAGAGGCGCCTCGCTCGCGTGCTCGTGGACGTCCGCACCTGATGGGGATATTTGGCTTAAACGGCCAGACACTGCAACTTATTCCATCTTCTCGTGCAAGCGTCATTGCGGCGAATGCATCGAGGCAGTGGCGCGCCAGGCTATGAGGACGCTCGGCGCTACAAAAATATGGCAGTGGTTTCTGAAACGCGTGGCTGTGTTCGCGGCGCTGATTGCTCGAGAGCATCGATTTTGAAGAAATCGTCCCGTGCGGATGGACGCGCGGCACATTCGCCCCGCGTAACCCCAGCGACGATTTCCGGTAGTTGCGTCTACGTGCCCTACGTGCGGCGGAATACCGACGCTATGATCCGCAGGGACACATGCTCAGTTCAGGCGCTTCAACTCACCGTCGTCCGCATACCAGTCGACAGTCCTGCCGCTCGTATTGACCGTTACCGCGCGTGGCTCGGTGAACTGGTCGAACGATTCGATACCCGTCTCGCGCCCGACGCCGCTGTTCTTGAAACCGCCCCACGGTGAAGCCGGGTCGAGCCGGTGGTGATCGTTGACCCACACCATGCCGAATTCGAGCTTGCTCGCGACGCGGTGCGCACGCGCGACATCCTGTGTCCAAACTGATGCGGCGAGTCCGAACTGTGTGTCGTTCGCGATGCGGATCGCGTCCGCTTCGTCGTCGAACGGCATGACTACGGTCACAGGGCCGAACACTTCGTCCTGACCGATTTCCGATTTCGGATCGACGTCGTACAGTACGGTCGGCTCGATGAAGAAGCCCTCCTCCAAGCCGGCTGGCACACCACCGCCGGTCAGCACTTTGGCGCCCGCGGCCTTCGCGCGTTCGAGCATCGCGAGAATACGCTGGCGCGAGCGAGCGGAGATGACTGGACCTAGCTGCGTCTTCACATCGGCCGGATCGCCGACGCGAATCCCCGCCACCTTCGTATTGAAACGTTCGAGAAACTGCGCATAAATCGACTTCTGCACGAGAATGCGCGCGCCGCATACGCAGGTCTGCCCTGCACCGATGAACGCGGCAAATGCCGCGCCATTCACCGCGCGCTCCATGTCGAAGTCGTCGAACAGCATCACCGCGCCCTTGCCGCCGAGTTCGAGTGTCGTCAACGCGAAGTTGCGGGCAGCGGCTTCGCCGATGGAACGCCCTACATCTGTGCCGCCCGTGAACACGATCTTGCGGACCAGCGGATGTTTCGCCAACGCAGCGCCCGCCTCACGTCCTTCGCCGTTGACGACATTGATGACGCCCTTCGGCACGCCTGCTTCATTCAGCAGACGCACGAGCCGCACCGTGGTGAGCGGCGTCTGTTCCGATGCCTTGATTACGACGCTGTTGCCCGTAGCGAGCGCCGGCGCGAGACTTTTCGACAGGATCATCAACGGATGATTGAATGACGTCATCAGCGCGACGACACCGAGCGGCACACGCTGCGTGTAGCACAGGTAAGGACCTTCTACTGGAATCACATCACTGCGCCGGGTCAGCGCGAGCGCTGCGAAATAGCGGTAAAACTGTGGCAAACGTGAAATCTGTGCCCGCGTTTCCGAGATCGGTCGACCGTTGTTCAGCGTTTCGAGCTTGTAGAACTGTTCAAGGTCCGCTTCGAAAAGATCGGCGAAGCGGTTCAGCACTCGAGCGCGCTGCTGGATCGACAGGTCTCGCCATGCCCCGCCTTCGAACGCGCGATGACCCGCGCGCACCGCGCGATCCACATCCTGTTCGGATGCCGCCGCCAGCGCGCCGATCACTTCGCCCGTCGCCGGGTCGACGATGTCGAGCGTGTGGCCGTGCTCGGCGTCCGTCCATTCACCGTCGATGAAAAGCTGTGCGTCCAGATATTGTGAGTTGACTGTATCCATAGAGGGATTCTCCGTGATTACTTGAGCGGCGAAGCGTGCGGGTCGGTACGCATCGCTTCGCTACCAGGGGTGTCGGTTGGTTGAAGGTCTTCGAGACGCCGGCCGGTTGGCTCGACCCCAAGCCACGCGACTACCACGATCTGGATCGCGAGCAGCCCGACCATCAGCGCCAGCACACCAACAATGCCGTGCTGCGCGAACAATGCGACGACGATAAACGGTGTAACGATCGTCGCACCGCGCCCGAGCGTGTTGCAGATACCCGACGCGCGCAGACGCACTTCCGTCGGAAAGAGCTCCGGCACATAGATGGCGAACAGCAGCGCGACCAGCACGTAGATTGGAATCGTCAGCAGGAGGCCGACGACGGGCAACAGTAGCGGATGACTGACGAACGGATAGATCACGCCGAACACGATTGCGACGAGCGACGCACCGATGATGGTCGGCTTGCGGCCCCACGCGTCCGCTGTGAGCGCACCGATGGCCGAGCCGATCGGCGCGCCAAGCGACATCACGAGCGCAAAGCTGAACGACCTCGCGATGCTGAAGCCCTGACGCACGAAGAACGTCGGCAGCCAGGTCACGAAGCCGTACAGCAGCGTGTTGACGACAACGAGCGTCACGCAGCCGACTATCATCCGTTGCAGCATGGTGCCGCTGAACAGTGAGCCGAATGAAAGCGCCACGGCCGGCGCTGCCGATGGCTTGGCGATGACGGCGGGCGGCAATGGCTCGCCTGCACGCGTCGCGACAACTTCGGCTTCGATGCGTTTCAGGATCGCGTCAGCTTCCTCATGCCGGCCAACCGAATCGAGCCAGCGCGGCGATTCCGGCAGCGACTTGCGCATGTACCACACACCCAGCGCGCCGAAGCCACCGAGCACAAACATCGCCCGCCATCCGAACGCCGGAATCAGCAGCAAGCCAATCAAGCCCGCGACAGGCAGCCCTGACACGACGAAGACGGCCATCAGCCCTTGCAGCTTGCCGCGCTTTTGCGGCGGCACGAATTCGGCCAGCGTCGAGTAGCCGACCACGTTTTCCGCGCCGAGCCCGAGACCCATCACGAAGCGGCACGCGATCAGCATGCTCATGCTCGGCGCAAGCGCCGCACCGAGCGAGGCGAGTCCGAACACCGCGAGATTGGCCTGATACGTGAAGCGGCGGCCGAAGCGGTCGCCGAGAAAACCGGTGCCGAGCGAACCCAGCATCATGCCGAGAAAGGTCATCGACACGAATAGCGCGTTCTGGCCGAGTGTCGAGAAGCCGGTCTTCAGCGTCGCGCCGAGGACGGTCGACGCGACGTAGATGTCGAAGCCATCGAAGAACATGCCGATGCCGATCAGCCACATGATGCGCCGATGGAATGCTGACATCGGCAAACGATCCAGCCTCGGCCCTGCGTTGACATTCATGTCTGCCTCCTGTCGACCCGAGTTGGCGTGTCGACCGGCGTTGCGCTTTGGCGCTTACTCCGGTTTCCATGCCTTACTCGGGTTTCATGCAAGATGCTTACTGCCGGCGAGCCCTGGATCGCGAGCCGTACCGCGATGACTTCGCGCGCGCCGACGTGTGACTACTAGGCTGCCCTCAGCGGTCCTGCATCAGACGCAGGCTGGTGACGGTCAGCATGTCGGTCGCGCCGCGGAAGTTCTGTTCGATCGGACTTTCCTCGGCTGCCTGAAAGAACATCTTGCATTGACGCGCGCCGGCGTCGTCGAGTGCAAGAATGCGTTCGGCCAACGCGTCGGCGTCGGCGCGCAATGCATCGGGTTCGCAGACACGCGTGATCAAGCCGGCCTCCAAAGCGATGGCGGGCGTCAACGGATCGCCGAACAGCACCATCGGAAACAGCGCCTTCGGCAATGCGTAGCGGCCCACATAGGCCATGATCGCGGCCGGCGGCAGCCCCTTGCGCATCTCGGGAAACGCCAGCGAAGCGCGCGACGAAACCAGCGTGAAATCGCACAGGATCGCAAGACCGAAGCCGAAGCCGAGCGCGTCGCCCTGTACCTGCGCAATCGAGATCATCGACGTGGCACGCACGAGGCGCTTCAACTCGATCAGCCGCGCGACTTCCGCGCGGATCGATACGGCGTCGCGACCTGCGCGCTCGCGCCCCGTGCAAAAGCTGTCACCATTCGCGCTTATGCGCAGCACGCGGGCGCTCGGAGCGGCGACTTCGCTGCGCAACGCGGCCGTCATCGCGTCGAACATCGGACCGGATATCTCGTTACCCGCGTCCGGACGATTCAGCGTGAAGCTCAATACGTCGCCGGCGCGCTCGATCAAAACGGGCTGCAATAGTGGACCGCGATCCATGGCATCTCCTGTTGTATAATCTGTATACAGCGTATTCACTGAATCACGAGGTGTCAATGCCTTCCAGCAAAACCGCGGTCAAGACGACCGCTGCGGCCGCCGTTTCAAAGCCTGCAAAAAGCGCGCATTCGCTCGACAAAATTGCGAGCAAGTACCACTCGCGGATGCGCACGGTCGATGCGTCGAGCGATTCGTTGAGCGAAGGCGTAGTCGTGCCGGCGTTGCGCGAGGCGATTGTCGAGGGCGTGCTGGCACCGGGCAGCCGCCTCTCCGAAGTGCAGGTCGCGAAACAGTTGAACGTTAGCCGCACGCCAATGCGTGAGGCATTCGCGCAGCTCGAACGTGAGGGATTGGTGACGGTGCTGCCGCGCGTTGGCGCGTATGTGCGCGCGGTCACGCTGCGCGATGTCGAGGAGATTTACACCGTGCGCGCAGCGCTCGAATGTCTCGCGGTGCAACTCGCGTCGGAGCGCATCACCGCGCTTGGCTCCGCGCAACTTGACGACGTGATCGAAGCGATGCGTATGAGCGTCGATGCCGACGATCCCGCCGGTTATGTCGATGCGCTAGACCGCTTTTACGCGATTGTCATGACGATCGCCGACAACCGCACCTTGCAGGAAAGCCACGCTGGACTGATTGGTCCGGTGCGCCGATTGCGGCGCATCGCCATGGCGCGCGGCGGCCGTATGCAGGCGTCTTTCAGTCAGACAGTCAGAATTCGCGACGCGATCGTGAATCAACTGCCGAACGTGCAGGACCTGATGCGCGAACAGCTTGACGGCGCTTGTCGCGCAGCCCTGGATGTGTTGAACGACGCTGGTGACTCTTCGGACAAGAATTGATCTGACCGCGCCTTTTGGCCCGTGGGGAATCTGTGTGGGCTTGCGCGCAAGCCCACACAACCATCAATGCGACTCAAACGGCGTGCGAGCAGAGGCCATCTAAAAGCTGTCGTGGTTACCGTAGGCGTTCTTTGTCGCCTGACTCAAGCGATTCCTTCAACGCCATCAACCCCTCCTCGTAGATGCCGTGAAAAAGCTGGGCGACCTCTTCATCACTGACGCCAACCGGCGAAAAACTTCCGGACCATGTCACCAGTGATGAAGCGCTACCTGCGACTTCCTGCACGCTGATAGTGGCCAGGTAGTCGCTTGCCGGAAACGGTGCTTCCACAATCGAATAGCTGTACGAGCGCGCCTTCTCGTCGAACGCTTCGAGGCGTTCAATGATCACCTGCCCGTCAGCGGTCTTCAGGTGCCGAACCCGCCCGCCTTCACTCAACTCGCTGCCAGGGACGAACGGCAGCCAGTCAGGCAGGGAGTTGAAGCCGCCAATCAGTTGCCAAACGCGGGCGGCGGTTGCCGGGACTTCGAGCGATACCGAGGTATGTGCCATGTCAGGCTCCTGTATGAGTGGATGGCAACGGAGCGTCGGCGGCGACGAGCTGCTGCTCGCGCATCTCCTGCCAGAAAGCGGCAGGGATTTTCTCCGACAAGGCGGCAAAGTCTTCGGCGATGCGCTCAGGTTTGCTGGCGCCAGGAATGACCGCCGCGACGGCAGGATTGGCCAGCGAAAACTGCAGCGCCGCAGCCTTGACGCTCACCTGATGGCGTTGCGCGAGGGTCCTGATGCGCTCGACCTTCGCGAGAATTTCCGGCGATGCCTTCTGGTATTCGAAGTGCGTGCCGCCGGCGAGCACCCCAGAGCTGTACGGGCCGCCGACGACAATATCTACATTCTTCCGGGCAGCCGCCGGCATCAGGCGCTGCAGCGCGCGTTCATGGTCAAGCAGCGTGTACCGGCCGGCGAGCAGGAAGCCGTCGGGCTGCGCTTCAGTGAGGTCGAGCGTCAGTTCACACGGCTCCACGCGGTTCACACCCAGCCCCCACGCCTTGATGACACCTTCTTCGCGAAGCCGGCTCAGCACGCGAAACGCACCCTTGCGTGCGGTTTCAAACTGCGCAAGCCATTCGTCGCCGTAAAAATCCTGGGCAATATCGTGTACCCAGACAATGTCGAGACGGTCGGTGTTCAGGCGCTTGAGGCTATCTTCTATCGAGCGGAGCGTAGCGTCCGCCGTATAGTCGTTGACGAGTTTGTTCGGGCGGCCGAACTCGAAAAGCCCTCCTTTCTCGCCGAGGTCGCGCGCAGCGGGCTCTTCGATTTCATCGAGAACAAGCCGGCCCACCTTCGTGCTCAGCACGTAATCGTCACGATTGTGCTTCTGCAGAGCTGCGCCCAGACGGATTTCGGCGAGCCCAGCGCCATAAAACGGCGCCGTGTCGAAGTAGCGCACGCCCTGTTCCCATGCCGCGTCGACGGTCGCCTGCGCTTGTGCCTCGGGGATATTGCGATACATGTTGCCTAACGGTGCTGTGCCGAAGCCCAGCACGCCTTGCAGCTTCTCTCTGATGCTCATCTCGAACCTCTTGTTCATGAAAGTGAAGCCAGTTTAGGTTGCGGCGGCCAGTCCGTCCAAGACATAATTGGACAATCTTGCGTCCCATGAGGTCTTAAGTGCTGGATATCCGTCAACTTCAATATTTCGTCGCGGTCGCCGAGGAGGAACACGTCGGCCGAGCGGCCGAGCGGCTGCATATCTCGCAGTCGCCGCTTAGCCGGCAAATCGCTCAGCTGGAGGAACGCCTTGGCCTGACGCTCTTCGAGCGTAGCCAGCAGCGCATTCGGCTCACATCCGACGGCCGCACGTTTCTTCAGGAGACACGTGCGCTGCTGACGCATGCGAACCGCCTGGAGTCGCTTGCGCGTCGATTGGGCCGCGGTGATGAGGGAGGGCTGTGCATCGGCTATCTGGAAAACGCAATGCATTCGGGTGTGTTGTCCGACGCCCTTCGCACCTTGCGAAAAGACCGGCCTGCAGTGCATATCGCGCTCTACAACCTGCCGTCGTCCGAGCAGTTGGAGGGACTGCGCCAACGCAGTCTCGATGTCGCACTGGTCTGTGAGCCGCCGCTCAAGGACGACCCGGACCTCGACTGCGCGCAACTCCTGAGCGACCCGATGCTGCTTGCGGTTCCCGATTCGCATCCGCTGGCCACAACGCCGAAGCTCACTCCTGCCGCACTTGGGAAGCTCGACTGGATTGCCGTGCTGCATAAGGAGAACGTGCTCAACCACGACACCTTTGTCGCGGCCTGCGCGCGCGCCGGATTTACGCCGGCTATCTCGATGGAGGCAACGGAGCCTTTGACGGCATTAGGGCTGGTGGCGGCCGGTCTCGGGGCCGCGATGATTCAACGGAGCCTTCGTCATCAGGCCCCCGCGGGCGTCGTGTTACGAGAAGTGCCCTGGTTCACCTATCGCACTCCGTTATGGGCGGCATGGCACAGGATAAATTTGCGCCCGCTCGTCGAGATTTTCAGAATGACTCTGGTCACGAACGTGAGAGCGCTGAGTGAACAGGATTCCGGGCGATAGCGCTTCCTGTCTCTGCAACGTTGACACGGGAGCGCCGGCCAGACAGCTACAAAGAATCGATAACCGCCTCCCGATACACGCTACGCGGTCGCGGCGAACCCCGGCAAGAGGCGCCCCGCGATTATCCGCATTCATCTGTCGAAACGTTTTCTGCCCGATAGCCGAACCGGCGTGCGGCAGAGTGGATAGGCAAAAGAGTCACGTCGCAGAATCGCGCGACGAAACTGATTGACTTCCCGGCATTCCCCCGTACAATGGGTTTTGTTGCAGCGCAGCAATTTGCTTTGACACTTTCGGCGCGCGGTTTTGTTTTCACTCAGAGCCCCTCGCACTCTTGCCGCCTTACCCTTACGGAGCAGTGATGAGCACTCTTATTCCCCAACAATTGGTTGCCGCCCAGCAGTCCAGCCTGGAAACCCTTTTTGGCCTGACGAACAAGGCATTTGAAGGCTTCGAAAAGCTGGTCGCGTTGAATTTGCAAGTTGGCAAAGCGACGCTCGCCGAAAATCAGGAAATCGTCGCCAAAGCCCTCTCGGCCGGCAACCCGGGTGCGCTGTTCGCACTGCAAGCAAGCCTCTCGCAGCCGGTGGCGGAAAAGGTAGTCGCATACGGCCGCCAGGTTCATGAAATCGTGTCCGGCGTTCAGAGCGAAATCTCCGCCGCCGCGACAGCGCATGGCCAACAGGTCCAACGAGACGCACAAGGTTTCGTCGAGAGCCTCCAGAAGAACGCGCCGGCAGGAAGCGAATCCGCCGTTGCCGCGTGGAACTCGGTTCTCTCGGCAGCGAACGCGACCTATGAATCGGCCAACAAGGCTGCAAAGCAGTTCGTGTCGACGGTGTCTGCCGTTCAGTAAGACTGCTCGTCTCTCTGAGACTTTTTGCGTCTACAAATGCGAACTTCGGTTCGCATTTCTTCTTCTGGAACCGGATGTATTGAGAAGCGTCGAACCAAGACGTCGCGGCGAGACAAAGCACTTCAAGCAAGGACGAAATGAACGGACACACTGCAATGGACGACCGATTTGATCGACGACAACTGCTGCTTCACCTGGGCGACATTCTCGCCGCTTTGAACTGTTTGTCCGGCACGAATGAACCGGACGCGTCGGTGGCGCATCTTGTGCAGAAACATGCTTCATTGCGGGACTTCGCGTTCCTTACGGCCTTGGCGCCGAAAATGACGGTGGCAGAATTCAGCACACGCGCCGCCCGCTCGTTTTTCCCGTGGCCAACGGAGTTGCTTGAGGCAGAACTCAACCGTGACGCATTGGCGTCAACCGTTCAGCAGAACCTTTTTGACGGCAACCCCGACGGCTGGAACGCGTACGTCGGCTACGTCCAGAAGAAAGTAAAGTGGTTCGGCACCGGACTTTCGAATAGTAATAAAGATGCTCTGGCTGAACCGTCGCACGATGCCGCGAATGCGGTGGGTTCGGTCGAGGCTCCGGTCATGGCCGTGCCGGCCGCGGAAGCAGAGGTGCCCAACGATAAGAGAGGTTGGCCCTGGCCCGAACCGAGATCGACGTCGTGACGCGTCCAGTTCGTGGCCAATACTTTCAGGTCAAGATTTCCGAGCACACAAACTCGGGTTGCAAAATCCATTCGGCTCGATCCTGAAGCCGGCCGACGCTTCGCCTATCTAAAGACCTCCCCTACAGGACACGCCCGGTCCTTAAAGGATGAAGGGGACCCGGCCAGCCCGACCAAGGCCGCCGGTCCCTATCTCGCCGCGAGCAAACAGTACCGTCAGTTGGTGACTCGCGCGCCGTCAGTTGGTTTTTAGCTGCCCCCGAAAAAGACGTTGCATTGCGGGTCCACCCTGCACGGCCTGGCATGTTTCGCACCGCTTTGGACTCTGGTATCAGGCGTGCCGCCATAGGCCTCCATCCCCGCACCGGGCGAAGAATCAGTCTGAGTCGCGACGTTCTGCTGTGGTGCAGGTTGTGCCGCATCGGGCGTGTTTTGCGCATGCGCAAAACCGACCATGGCAAGCAACCCGAAAGCAGAAGCAACCATCAATCGTAATTTCATGTTGGCTCCTTAATCCAGTTTAAGTTTTCCATCCATTGATTCGTTATTCGCGTGTCCCGCGGTTTAAATCCATACAGGATGTGCGGATGCGAAGCTATCTTCGAATCCGCGGGCCAATCGCCCGATGCAAAAGTTTCGGGTAATCGGGAAAAGGATACGAAGCGCAGTGCGCCGAGCGAAGGTCTGTGGGCGCAAGAAGGCGTGCGAACAGGCAACGTCAATGGATTTCATGGACCCATCGACACCTAATAGTCGCCCCTGCAAATAAGTTATAGGGCGCAGAAAGTCGAAACGAAAGCGAATGTTTAAACCGATGCCCGCGCACAACGCGGAAACGGCTTTTCGTGGCGGATTAAGAAAGGAGACCGCTTCGTTGGAGAGCGGCAAGCGCTTCAGCGGCAATCCCTGCTTGCAGTCGTTAGGATGCCAGACGCATGCGACATGTCAGCACTGTGGTTGCGCAAAATAAGACCGGTGCCTGTCATCAAGGGTCGTGAAAGTTTTGCCACTCTGCCTGCAACAGTGTTTTCAGAAATCGCACATCGACGCCACATTTCCTCGACGGGATACTTGCCACATCCGAATTGTCTGGTAGCGGGGCGCGTCGGCGAGGCAAGACGACACGAGACCGATGCGAGGCTGGAACATCGAAGGGGAAACCGACATGGATGAGCAAAAACGCCAAAGCATGATTGCATACCTGCGTCGCAAGATGACGAAGGTTGGTATCAAGGTGGGTGACCTCGCGGCGGCAATTGCCGAAGACAGGGCGCGGCAAAAGTCGGCACGATACCGTAGCGCTTTCGGCGACACCTGGGATGGCAAAGGCGAGATGCCGCAGTGGTTGAAGCAAGCCACAAGTGCTGGGCAGTCATTGGCGCACTTTGCCGTTGAAAAAACGTCGACTTCGGCTAGCCGTTTACGTCCTGCCATTGACTGGAGTCGGGACCCGTTCGCCGGCACGAGGCTGGCCACAGTTCGGCCGTCGTAAGCTGATATCTAGTTGCTGTGCCACGCGCGCTGTTCGACCACGTGACCTCGTAGTCAAAGGGCTGTCGCGGCCGAGTCAGCTTACCAAGCGTATTAACTCATGCCGCTTCGACAAAGCAGACGATCGTTCAGTTGGGCAGTTCTCCCTTTAGTCGGCTGCCGTCGGGCGCCGGCGACGTGCGTCCAGTTCAGCCACCGGTTCAAGCTGTCGCAGACGTGTCGAACACGGATGCGTCGCTCCTGGCGTTCAATGCGAATGTCCGTGGCCTCCGCCACCGCCCCAGTAGCGGCCGCCGCCCATACCTTGCCCGTGGTATCCGTGGCCACCCCAGCTGCCATGACCGCCCCAACCGCCTCGATATCCGTGCCCCCAGTAGCCGTGGTGGCCCCAGTAGCCATATCGGCCGCCTCCATAACAGCAACCGCCCCAATAGCCGAAGCTCAGTGACACCGATGGTCCCCACCACGCGGGCGAGCCGTAGTACGGATACGGATACGGATACGGGTACGGGTACGCGACCGGGTAATACGCAGGCGCGACGAAGACGGGCACGGCTGGTGCGGCATAGGTATTCGTCGATGCAATCGCATCCGACGTAACCGCGCCAGTTGCCGCTGCGTCGGCCACCGAGAACGGATATTGCTGCTGGTCGGCCGGCGCCGGCACAGTGCCGTACGGAACGTAGCCATAGGGCACGTAATAGTAGCAACCGGACAAGGCTGCGGACAGGACCGCCAACGCAACGGCGCCGCCCGCGCGCGACGTTGCATCCAGCGTTTTCATGACGTGCTCCAAGGTCTGACGCGACGCAGCACGCTGCGTCACGCCTTTAATACAGTCAGCTTACTCCAGAATACGGGATGCCTCTGCGCCTCAGGGTTCAAGGAGACCACGCATCGGATCCGGGGCGGTGGGCCCCGTCGCGAAGGGTCGGCGATTCACCAGTAGTCGCGGCGGACGGGACCCACGCTGGGCGAACGATGTTCGCTCCTCGATTCATGAGCGCGTCTATCCGGTTAGACTTGTTTCACCTCAACGCTCGAAAGGTCCACGACATGCCGAATAGCTCGGAAATCAAGGCTCTTCTGTTCGACGTCTTCGGGACGGTTGTCGATTGGAGAAGTGGTGTCGCTCGCGATGCCGGTCAGTTTCTCAGCCGCCATGCCGTGCCGATTGACGCATTTGAGTTTGCGGACGCGTGGCGACGCCAATACGCGCCCGCAATGGAGGAGATACGGAGCGGGCGGCGTCAGTTCGTCCGGCTTGACGTATTGCACAGGGAAAACCTGGTCAAAGTCATGACCGACTATGGCGTCGACGTCCGTTCAATTTCCACCGAAGAACTCGATGAACTGAATCACGCCTGGCATCGCCTCGACCCGTGGCCTGATTCCGTCGAAGGGTTGCTGAGACTCAAGCGCCGCTTCATGATCGCCCCGCTCTCGAACGGAAACATCAGGCTGATGATGGATATGGCGAAACGGGCCGCGCTTCCGTGGGACGCCATTCTCGGAGCTGAAGTCGTTCGGGCGTACAAGCCGTCGCCACAGGTCTACGTCGACACCGTCGAAATCCTTGGTTTGAAGCCTGCGGAAGTTTGCATGGTTGCAGCTCATAACGGCGACCTGGCGGCGGCACGTCAGTGTGGCTTGAAGACGGCCTTCGTCGTGCGGCCAGTCGAACACGGTCCCGGCCAACGGAGCGACCTGCATGCCGAACAGACCTGGGACTTCGTAGCAGCGGATATGAACGACCTGGCTACGAAGCTCGGCTGCCCCACGTAGCACTTCGGATGCCCGCGATGGCATCGTCCTTCTCTTCGCATCCAAAGCTCCGGTCCCAAAGCTCGTCGCCGATATTGGTAACCGAGCCGCCCGACCATTGCGCTCGCGCCTTGAGGGACAGGTTGGGGTCATCCTGCGGCCGACGGCTCGGGAACACCGCTTGCGCGCATCTGGAGTACCTTTTTTTGAAGGAGGTGAATCATGGGCTCAATCAACCCGCAAGGTGACACCCGGCGCGGAGCCGACATCGTCGGCAGTGGTATGGGCGAGGGTCCGGGGCCGGACATCATGGCCGCAGCGACGCTCGACGGGAACAAGGTCATGTCCTCTGATGGCGAACACGTTGGAAAAATTTCAGACATCATGCTCGACGTCAGGAACGGACGCATTGCCTACGCAGTACTTTCCGAGGGCGGCTTCCTCGGAATGGGCTCTAACCTACATGCCATCCCGTGGAGTGCATTGACTCTCGATACGGACGAGAAGTGCTTCGTCGTCGACATCTCCGCACAGCGCCTGAAGGACGAGCCGGGTTTCGACAAGGACCACTGGCCGTCGATGGCAGACGCGAAGTGGGGAGAGTCGACGTACAGCTACTACAATCGCCAGCCGTACTGGGCCGCGACCCATGAAGTGGTGGAAAACGATCCTGCCATCAGACCGAGCGAGCACTGAACAACACCAACGGGTAAGCCGTGCCAGGCAGACGGCTAATCTGTCGCTCTAGCTGGCGCTTACGCCACCGCGTCTCACTGCGGTGCGCGTAAGCGCATCGAATAAGCATCGACGTCAGACCGGATTCAACGCAGGCCGCTCATCCAGCACAGCGGCGACATTGTCGAGTGCCGTGAAACCCATCTGGTCACGGGTCTCGATCGTGGCGCTGGCCATATGGGGCGTCAGGAACACGTTGTCGAGTCCCGCGAACCGCCTGTCGATATTGGGCTCGTTCCGGTACACGTCCAACCCTGCACCGAACAGATGCCCCGAAGTCAGCGCTTCGTAGAGCGCGTCTTCGTCCACCAGTCCGCCACGGGCCGCGTTGACAAAAACCGCGCCGGTGGGCAGAAGCCCAAACTCTTTTTTCGTCATCAACGGGACGCCGCCACCCGGCACGTGCAGCGTCAGCACCTGGCAGTGCGGCAACATTTCCTCGAGGCTGGTGTAAAACGTCGCGCCGTTTTCCAGCGACGCAGCCGCACGGTTGATGTCCGTATAGATCACGCGCATGCCGAAACCCTGCGCACGCTTCGCGACCGCGCGTCCGATACGCCCGAAGCCGACGATGCCGAGCGTCTTGCCATTCACACGCGCACCCAGCATCTCGGTCATCCCGAATGATTTGCCCCATCCGTTGCGCATGATTCGTTCGTATTCCGACGCGCGGCGGCAGGCCGCCAGCACGAGCAGCATGGAAAAATCGGCCGTGCATTCGGTCAACGCGTCGGGTGCGTTCGTGACGATGATGCCCCTCTCGCGCGCGGCAGCCACGTCCATGTGATCGAAGCCCGCGCTGGCGTTCGCAATGATCTTGACTGTCGAAGGCAGCGCGGCAATGTGCTCGGCTTGCAAACCGGACTTCTTTCCGATCAGCACAGCCGGCGTTTCGTGTTTCTTGCAAAAGTCGACAACAGACCACGCGTCCATATCGGAATCGGTCACGAAGGCATGGAATTCGGCCTCCGCACGATTCGCCACGGCTGTGGGAACCTTTCGCGCAATCAACAGCCTGGTGCGGTTATTTTCCGGCATGGTTTTTCCTTGGGGTAGACAGACGTCGAGAGACTACGAAACCGCGGACCGGACCGTCAATGTTGATTGGATGAATCAACTCATCGGAAAACTCTTCGGAAACGATTGCCCCCTTTATTCGTCCCGGCGCATTTCGCGCGTTGCGATTCGCTTCTTCCATGCCTGTTCCCTCGCGCTACCGGCAACGCGCGCATCAGGAAAACCCTGGTGCGCGCCCCATCGGCAAGGCGCCCAGATGTTGATTCAGTGAATCAAGATTGCTCGACGCATGACGCGAATGCAAATCTCCTTCCCGTGTTCAACTGAACTGTCGAGAGGAAGTGAAATGCCTGCATCGAAGAAATTTGCCGCCGTGACCGGCGCCGGCTCCGGCATCGGCCGCGCCGCCGCCGTGGCGCTTGCCAACGCGGGATTCGCCGTCGCGTTGATCGGACGCAGAGCCGAGCCGCTGCTGGAAACGAAGGAGACAATCGGCATTGCCGGCGGAGAAGCGCAGGTATTCCAAGCCGACGTTGCCGACGCAGCATCGGTCGAGCAGGCGTTTTCGCACCTTGCCGAGGCATTCGGCCGGCTCGACGTGCTCTTCAACAACGCAGGCCGCAACGCGGGTGCCGTCCCGTTGGAAGACTACGAGACCGATTTCTGGAACGATGTCGTGGCCACCAATCTGACCGGCGTCTTTCTGTGCGCTCGTGCCGCTTATCGCTTGATGAAAGCGCAGTCTCCTCAAGGCGGACGAATCATCAACAACGGATCGATCTCCGCTCACTCGCCGAGGCCGAATACCATCGCCTATACGGCAACAAAACATGCCGTGACCGGCATCACCAAATCGATCGCGCTGGACGGACGTGCATTCAACATCGCCTGCGGCCAGATCGATATTGGCAACGCAGCCACACCGCTCACGGAACGCATGAACCGCGGCGTACTGCAAGCGGACGGACGCATGACGCCCGAAGCGAGAATGGATGTGACGCACGTCGCGAATGCGGTCGTGCATATGGCCAGTCTTCCGCTCGAAGCCAATGTTCTCAACATGACCATCATGGCGACCGCCATGCCGTTCGTCGGCCGCGGATAGATCGGCCTTACGCCAAACATAAAAAGAACAACCGGCCAATGCTAGGGAGACACCGATGAAAGTCGTAGAGGAACAAACATTGCCGGCGCGAAATGCGGCTTATGCGGATACCGCCAAACGCTCCAGGGTCCGGTACGTCGTGCTCTCGATGTTGCTCGTGGCGACCATCCTCAATTACGTGGACCGGTCGGCCCTGGGCATCGTTGCACCGGGCCTCTCGAAGGGCCTGGCGCTCAACAAGATGCAGATGGGAGAGCTGTTTGCGGCATTCGGCCTGGCCTATTCCATTGCGCTCGTGCCCGGCGGCGTGCTGACCGACATTCTCGGCTCGCGCGTTGCCTATGCCCTGTCTCTCGTCGGCTGGTCATTCGCCACGCTGACGCAAGGCCTCGCGACCGGCTATCACATGCTGCTCGGATCGCGGCTCGCAATCGGCGCGCTGGAGGCGCCGGCTTTCCCTTCGAACGCGCGCGCCGTGACGTTGTGGTTTCCCGCCGGGGAGCGTGGCTTCGCAACCAGCGTCTATGTCATGGGGCAATACATTGGGACGCCCTTGTTTACCGGCTTGTTGCTGTGGATCTCCGCCGCGTACGGCTGGCGTACGGTCTTTTACGTCACGGGCGGCTTCGGCATTCTGTTCAGTCTTCTCTGGTACCGGGTTTATCGCGACCCGCTTCAACACTCGCGCGTGAATGCGGCCGAACTGAAATACATCAATGAAGGCGCCACGGCGGCGCGCAAGCCCCGCGAGAAGTTCGATTGGCGCATGGCGCTCAAACTGCTCAGCTATCGGCAAGTTCTCGCCATTTGCCTCGGGAAGTTCTGCAATAACACCCTGCTGGTCTTCTTCACCACGTGGTTCATGACCTATCTGATCGAAGCGCGTCACATGTCGATGATCAAGGTCGGGATCTTCCAGGCGCTTCCTTTTATCGGCGCGACGCTCGGCATTCTCGTGGCCGGCTTCCTCTCGGACTTCTTCATCCGGCGTGGGGTGTCGCTGTCCACTGCGCGCAAGGCGCCGCTCATCATCGGCACCTTGTTGGGCGCGTCGATTGTGTTCGTCAATTTCGTCGAGTCGAACGAATTGGTGATCGCCATCCTGACTATCGCGTTCTTCGCGCAGGGCGTGGGCTCGATGTCGTGGGCCGCCGTTTCCGAAATCGCGCCTCGCCAGTACGTGGGACTGACCAGCAGCATCACCAGCCTGGCGGCCAACATCGCGGCCGTCACCACTCCGCTCATGATCGGCTACATCACCCAGCACACCGGTCACTTCTACTGGGCCCTCAACCTGATGGGCGCGATATGCCTGCTCGGCACGCTCTCCTACTCCGTGTTGCTGGGGAAGCTTTCCCGCATCGAACTGTGACGCTTTTGACTATCCGGTGAAATCGTATGATTGAATTCAAGTGGGATCATCTGCAACTGTGCTCGGCCGACGCCGAAGCCACCGCCGCGTGGTTTGCGCGCTGCCTGAACGCTGAAATCGTGCGCCGCCCGGGGCGAGTGGATTTGCGCATCGGCAGCATCAACCTCTTCATCACATCACTGGCTAGCGCCCAGATCGCTCGCCCTCACAGCGAGCGGAAACAGGGCATCGATCATTTCGGCGTGATCGTGGACGATCTCGATGCCGCGTTCGAGCATCTGTTGCGCTGCGACGCGGAAATCGTCGAGCCGATCAAGCAGGTCCGCCCCGGCGTCAGAGCCTGCTTCGTGCGATCGCCGGGAGACATTCTCGTCGAGATCCTGGAGCGACGCCCCGCCGAGATGACTTTTACCTGAAAAAACGTCAATATTGACGCTCGACCGGTTGCGCTCGCCTGCACGGCGCGATCCGCATCGCAAGGGCTCTGCTGCCCGTTCCACCGCCTCACCTTGCCTGCCATCCCATGCGAAACTGGATCACTCTGACTGAAGCGGCTCGACAACTCGGAGTGCAAGCGCAGACTATCTATGCGTACGTCAGTCGAGGCAACATCGCGGTCATGCCGGACCCGCATGACCCGCGCAAGAGCCTCTATCGTGCGGAAGACGTGGCCGGCCTGTGCCGCAAAAAACAGGTTGGACGCAAACGCGAGGCGCTCGCCGCCGGGACCATATTCGGCGCCGAGCCTTGCATTTACAGCGGCATCACCACCTTCTCAAAAGGTCGAGCGTATTACCGGGGGCGGGATAGCATCCGGCTTTCGGACACGGCGACGCTCGAAGACGTGGCGGCCATTCTCTGGAATGCGCGCGCGCCCGTCTCCTTCGAAACCGGCGGCCTGCCGCTGCAGGGCGGCGAGCGCGGCCGGCAATGCGCGTTCACTTCGCTGGCGGCGCTCGCGGCCTGCGGGCACTCGACCCTCGGACGCACCGACAGCGCATTGCATGTCGAGGCCGGCCGGCTCGTGGCGCTCATCGCGCAAGCGTTCGGTGCGCGCTGTGATGCGAATGCACCAACGACGCATGAACGGCTCGCCCTCGGTTGGGGCCAGGACCGCGACGGCGCCGAACTCATCCGCCGCGCCATGGTCCTAGTGGCCGACCACGAGACGACGAGTTCGGCGTTTGCCGCCAGAATTACCGCCTCCACCGGCGCATCCCTGCCGGGATGCCTGCTCACGGGGCTCGCGACTCTCTCCGGTCCGCTGCATGGCGATGCGTCAGGACGCGTGAGGGCCGTGTTCGACGACGTCGGAAGACTCGGTGCGGAGCACGTCGTCGTCCATCATTTGCAGTCGGCCACTCCCATTCCGGGGTTCGGGCATCATCTCTATCCGGACGGTGATGCGCGGGCCGCCGCGTTGCTCGAGGTGTTGAATCCGCCGCAAGAACTCACGTCGTTCATCAACAAGGTGGTCGAGCTGACCGGCCTCAAGCCGAATATCGACATTGCGCTGGCCGCCTTGGCGGCGCAGCTGAAATTGCCACGCGATGCGTCGTTCGCGCTGTTCGCAACGGCCCGAAGCGTGGGTTTGCTCGCGCATTGCATCGAGCAGCTCCGGGTGGGCAAAGTCATACGGCCACGCGGCCGCTATACCGGGCGCGCACTGGAAGACGCCAGCCCCGCTCTGCCCGCGGAAGGCGGCGAGAAGACGCTCGATCCAGCCACGCTCGACAAGAATCGGGTGTTCAAGGTGGTTGAGCGCTGAGGAGTCATACAGCCCGATCTCCGCTGAAACGGAAAACTTTCGACGCCATCTGTCGATTTTGCGCGCACTCGTTCGTCGTAGTGTTGAAGGCGCCGAATGCCTTCCGACATAAACCGGGACTCATCGTTTGGACAGGAGAAACGAAATGCGCGTAATGGTCATGGTCAAAGCGACCGCCGAATCCGAAGCAGGTCAAATGCCCAGCACGGAACTCATCGCGGCGATGGGCCGATATAACGAAGAACTGGTCAAGGCCGGGATCATGCTCGGCGGCGACGGACTCAAACCGAGTTCGAAGGGCGTGCGCGTGAGATTTTCCGGCAAGGACCGGACCGTCGTCGACGGCCCGTTTGCCGAAACCAAGGAGCTGATCGCGGGCTACTGGATCTGGCAGGTGCAATCAATGGACGAAGCGATCGAATGGGTACGCCGCTGCCCGAACCCGATGCCAAGCGAGTCGGAAATCGAAATTCGCCCGTTCTTCGAGGCCGCGGACTTTGGCGAGGCGTTCACGCCCGAGCTTCAGGAAAACGAAGAGCGCCTGCGCCAGCAAATTGAATCCAATCAAGGCAAAAAATAAGGAAACACTCCGCGCGCCCGATCGTTGCCGCCTTCCGTCACACGCCTTCGACGAGGACGGCGCGGTAACGCGCGCCCTTGAACCGGTGCTGCACGACCTCCTGATAGGCCGGGCTGTCGTACCACGCACGCGCGGCCGCCGTCGACGGAAATTCGGCGATTACGACGCCCTCTGGCGCGTCGCCCTCAAGAACCTGCTGAGGTCCGTATGCGGCGAGAAGCTTGACGGGATGACCCTTGAAGGTCTCGCCCACCTTGCTTTGATAAATGTCGAGCTCACTCTGATCCTGCGTGCTTTCTTTTGTGAAGACGATGTAAGTCGCCATAAGGTACGCTCCTGAGGTGATGTGAAGATGCGCACGATGATCCTTGCGAGCGTATTGGACCTCGATACGCAGCGTCGGCGCATAGTCGAACTTGCATCCTCCATTCTAACGCCGCGATCGCTATCCCACTGTCGTAGCATGAATCGCCTTGACGACCTCATCGGTGAAGCGGGTGTCACCCACTTCGATGTCTGCGGACAATCGCGCT